>JACNJD010000248.1 GCA_014382715.1 Candidatus Desulfacyla euxinica
TAGCCAAATATAATTACTGGATCTACATCACGCTCATGATGATCGGGCTGTATGCCATGATTGCCAAGAACAACCTGATCAAAAAGATCGTGGGAATGAATATCTTGCAGACAGCCATCATACTCCTTTATGTCTCCATCGGAGCCAAGAAAGGAGCCACTATCCCCATCTTAGAGCATGGCCATGGCGACAAGGCCCATACTGTCGGCCCTCAACTGGTCCAGGCCGTTGACTATATCAACCCGCTGCCTCATGTGCTGATGCTTACCGCAATCGTTGTGGCTGTGGCTACCCTTGGAGTGGCCCTGGCCCTCGCTATAAAGGTCTACGATCAATACAAAACACTGGAAGAGGATGAGATCCTGACTCATATTAGAGAGAAATGACGGACCATTACCCCTCTCTATTGGTTGTTGTTCCGCTGATTTCCGCCTTCATCATAAGTGCTGCAGGTTGGATGAATAGGAGACTCTGTTTTCCCATTGCCGTCGCAGCCCTCAGCGTGGCAACTTATTGTGCCTTTGGTCTCTTGTTGAGAGTCATGGACCAGGGGGTGATCGTCTATCATTTGGGAGGGTGGCCACCACCCTGGGGAATCGCCTATTATATCGATCATTTTAACGCATTGGTTCTGACGGCGGTAACAGTGGTTTCCCTGCTCAATCTGATCGCCAGTCAAAAGAGCATCGCCCGGGAACTTGGGGAGAAAACATGGGCATTCTACACCCTATATGTCCTGATGGTTACAGGGCTTCTCGGTATGGTCGTCACCGGGGATGCCTTCAACCTGTACGTCATGCTTGAAATTGCATCCCTCACAGGATACGCCCTTATCGCCATGGGAGAGAAAAGAGCGCCCCTTGCGGCTCTTAACTATGTCTATATGGGCACCATAGGGGCCTGCTTTTACCTCCTCGGTGTGGGTTACCTCTATATTGTCACCGGTTCCCTGAATATGGTGGATATCGCTGGAAATCTGCCCGCCCTCTATCAATCAAAGGCCGTATTGGTGGCGTTTATTGTCTGTATGATAGGTTTGTGGCTCAAAATGGCCTTTTTCCCGTTCCACAGCTGGCTTCCTAATGCTTACACCTTTACCCTATCCGCCACCGCCGGCCTTGTTGCGCCTTTGATGACGAAGGTCATGATCTATGTCATGATTCGTTTCATCCTGACTGTCTTTACTCCCAAATTCGCCTTTGCAACCATTGCAGTGAAGGATCCAATTGTCTGGCTTGCCGTCATAGCTATTGTGGTGAGCGCCATCCTGGCTCTGGCGCAGCGCAATCTGAAGAAGATGCTCTGTTACGTCGTCGTTGCAGAAGTCGGCTACATGGTTGGCGGTGCCTGGCTCGGAAATCGTGCAGGAATGACCGGTGCGATTCTCCATATCGTGAATGACGCTCTGATGACCCTATGCGTTTTTCTGGTGGTGGGAAACATCGTTTACGTCGTCAAAGGATATGCCTTTGAAGATCTAAAGGGATTGTTTCGCAAGATGCCTTTCACCATGGGAGCCTTTGTAATCGGGGCCCTGTCCATCATTGGGGTTCCTCCCACCTGCGGATTTTTCAGCAAGTGGTATCTGATCACCGGGGCGATCGACGCAGGGCATTACGGTTTTATGGCGGCACTCCTTTTCAGCAGCCTTATTAGCGTAGTCCTCTTTTTCAGGGTCATTGAGATCAGCTATTATGAACCCTCTGGTGAACACCATGGGCATGAACAGCATACTGAGAAGATGGTTGAAGCACCGCTCACCATGCTCGTACCACTCTTGATTGTCACTTTCGGTCTAATATTAATGGGTATGTACACAGGTGATATTGTCGGACGGATCATACAGTTCGCCATACCCGTAGAACTCGTTTAAAGTAAATGGAAACAATAATATCCATAAAGCCTCTCTTAGCTGTCTTAGTTTCTCTCCTGATTACGCCCGTCCTGGTCTCAAGCAAGACACCAAACGTGCGTGAGGCGTGGACTTTTGCGGCCGCCTTCATGATGTTCATGATTGTGGTATCAATGCTCCCAGCGGTTCTGAAGGGGGCCGAGATGGTTTATACGGTGGCCGAGGTCCTGCCGGGGGTGCCGATTAAGTTCAAGGTTGATGCCTTTGGGATGCTTTTTGCTCTTGTCTCATCATCGCTCTGGATCATTACTACAGCTTATTCCATCGGGTATATGCGAGGATTGGACGAACACAGCCAGACCCGATATTTTTGTTTCTTTGCCCTGGCCCTCTCAGCGACCATTGGGGTAGCTTTCTCGGCCAACCTCCTGACCCTTTTTCTCTTTTACGAAATGCTGTCTTTTGCCACCTACCCTTTGGTCACGCACCATCAAGATATGCACGCACGCAGCTCAGGCCGCAAATATCTTCTCTATATCGTAGGAGGCTCCGTAGGACTTGTTCTTCCTGCCATGTTGATCTGTTATAATCTGGCTGGCACCTTGGAGTTTACCAGTCAGGGATTTCTCGCCGGAACCGGGTCGAAGCCCCTCATGACAATCCTCATGATGATGCTCCTTTTCGGTTTTGCCAAAGTGGCTGTCATGCCCCTTCATTCATGGCTTCCGGCTGCCATGGTGGCGCCCACACCCGTCAGCGCTCTGCTGCACGCAGTGGCAGTCGTAAAGGTCGGTGCCTTTAGCGTTCTTCGGGTCATTACAGGAGTCTTTGGAACTGATCTGTTGGTTTCTCTGGGTCTCGGGAGTGTAATCTGCTACATTGCCGCCTTCACCATCGTAGTGGCTTCCCTTATTGCCCTTTCTCAAGACGAGTTGAAGCGGCGTCTTGCTTTCTCAACAATAGGCCAGCTCTCTTATATTGTACTTGGAGCCGCGCTCCTGTCCCCCAAGGGGCTCATAGGCGGCATGATCCATATTGCCATGCACGCCTTTGGTAAGATCACACTCTTCTTTTGTGCCGGAGCCATCGCAGTGGCCACGGGCAAGAAATATGTCAGTCAAATGGTCGGCATCGGCAAGCAAATGCCAGTCACGATGACGGCCTTCTTTATCGGCGCCTTGAGTGTGATCGGACTTCCGCCGACAGGCGGTTTTATAAGCAAATGGAATCTTGTGCTGGGAACGCTCGAGGCGGATCAATCAGCGATGTTGGTTGTCCTTCTTGGTAGTTCGCTACTTAACGCGGCATATTTTCTCCCCATTGTTTACAGGGCCTTTTTCTGTTCCAAAGAGGAGTCCATGTTTGAGAACAGCGTAAAAGAGGCCCCCGTGTGGTGCGTGTTCCCGCTTGTCTTGACTGCAATCTGTTCCATTGTCCTCTTTTTTTATCCGCAGCCTTTTTTTAGTCTGGCTGAATTGATGGTTCAAAGCATAACAGGGAGATAGGCCATGGTTGAAAAAAAAGAAGAAAAGATGATCCTTTCTCATGAGCCTGTGCCAGGATACAGGAGAATTTTTCATATTATTGTCATAATAGCTGTAATATATCTCGGAATAATTTTTTTAAAGGCTTTCTTATGAACAGTGTATATCATCCCCCTCCTCCCTGGCGGGAGATGACTTGGGGCGGGATTGTAATGGGTTTTTGGCTGGAACCAAAATAGATGGATGGAGAAGTTCAGATGAAAAAAGAGCTGAAGATTTTCGATAAACCGAAAAATGTAAAAAGATTGTTGGGTTCCTTTTACGTTTCCTTGCTTATACTCCTTATTATTGATTTCTTTATCCAAAAGCATGCGGAGTTCCCTTGGGAAGGTGCAACAGAATTTTTTGCCGTCTATGGCTTTATCTCCTGTGTACTCCTTATTTTTGTGGCAAAAATACTGCGCCTTTTCGTTAAGAGAGATGAGGACTACTATGAGTAATCTTATACCTCTTCCAGCAATATTTATTATAGGCGCCCTTTTTATCCCGTTTTGGGGGGGGAGGCTCAAGTCTGCATATATGTTGGCCCTGCCTGTTCTCGCCTTCATAACCCTCGTTAGCATGCCTGAAGGAAAATATTGGATTGTCAATATCCTGGAATACGATCTGATCTTTGGCAGGGTTGACAAGCTCAGTATGGTATTTGGATATATCTTCACCATCATAACCTTCATAGGAGTTCTTTTCACCCTGAAGGTAGCTGACGATATGCAACGTATGGCCGCATTCATGTATGCTGGAGGCGCTCTGGGCGTCACTTTTGCGGGAGATTTCCTAACCCTTTATCTGTTTTGGGAACTACTGGCCATAAGCTCCACATTCCTTATCCTGGCACGCAGAACAAAGGCATCGCAGGCAGCAGCCTTCAGGTATATTCTGGTCCATGTTTTTGGAGGTCTCTGCCTTCTGGCAGGTATTGTCTTTTATATCCACAATTCAGGCACTGCTGAATTTGGATACATTGGCTTGAACGGGGCAGCCTCTTATCTCATATTCATTGGCATTGCCCTTAACGCTGCCATACCTCCCCTCCATCCCTGGCTTCAGGATGCCTATCCTGAGGCAACAGTTACAGGTGCAGTATTCCTGAGTGCCCTCACCACCAAGAGCGCCGTATATGTTATGGCGAGGACCTTTCCGGGGGCTGAGCTTCTTATATGGATGGGGGCCTTCATGACGATCATGCCCATTTTTTATGCTGTTCTTGAAAATGACATAAGGCGGGTGCTGGCTTACAGCCTTATCAATCAGGTCGGGTTCATGATGGTTGGGATCGGTATTGGGACCCAATTGGCCATAAATGGGACTGTTTCCCATGCCTTCTGTCATATCCTGTACAAGGCCCTTCTTTTCATGTCTACTGGGTCTGTGCTTTTCATGACCGGAAAGATAAGATGTACTGACTTGGGTGGGATATACAAGACGATGCCTCTGACGTGTCTGTTCTGCATGATAGGTGCGGCATCCATCTCCGCATTCCCTCTTTTCAGTGGCTTTGTGAGCAAATCCATGATCATAAGTGCAGCTGCCCATGGAAAACTGGCTGTCATATGGCTTACATTACAGTTTGCATCAGCAGGTGTCTTTCACCACGCAGGCATTAAGGTTCCTTTCTTCACTTTTTTTAGCGAAGATTCAGGCATAAGGGCAAAAGAACCCCCTCTTAATATGCTTCTTGCCATGGGGATTACTGCCTTCTTATGTATCGCCATTGGCATATATCCTGGCCCTCTGTACAGTATCCTTCCCTACCCGGTAGACTATGTGCCATATACTGGCGCTCACGTTATTGGTCAGTTGCAGTTATTGATGTTCGGCGCTCTCGCCTTCTGTCTTCTCATACTCTCCGGGTATTATCCTGCGGAAATGCGAGCAATTAATCTTGATACGGATTGGTTCTATCGCAAGGGCGGACGGCTTTTTTATCACGCCATGGACAGGATCTTTAACGGTCTAAACAGCGTCTCAGACAGAATTTTAGCAGGTGCACTGGCCAGTTATCTCGGGCGTGTATCAAAGGAGGGTCCTGTTCGAGTGGCGCTTCTGTTTCTGGCACCGGTGTGGGTCCTCGTTGGTATAAAAGGAGAAAAGCTGGCTCAAAAAAGACTTAACATCGAGAAAGCGATTGACACGGGAACCTCCCCTATAGGAATCAGCGCCGCCGTGGCGACCATCTTTCTCATTGTCATTTTTCTTTTGATGTGACGCAGGTTCAAAGAAAACAAAGATCCGGAAATGAAGAGGAGATATGCATGTTTTCCACAGAAGAGTTGAAAGGTATTTATCTCTTGGCCGACCTCAATGAACAGATGCTTGAAAAGTTCCTTCCCTTTTTTCAATCCCTCCAATTCAATGAAGGGGATATTATCTTTGAGGAAGGGGAGAAAGCGGAGAATCTCTACTGCCTGAAAAGAGGTAAGATCCTGCTGGAAGTGGAAATCTCTGAAATGATCACCATATCCTTGGGGTCAATCAAGCCGGGATATTCTTTTGGTTGGTCTGCGCTGCTTCCCGGTTCCTTCCATACCACTTATGCCGTATGTGCTGAGCCCTGCGAAGTCCTGGCAATCCCCGGGGATAAGTTCCTGGATCTCCTGGAAGGGGACCGTGATATGGGATACCGGATTATGAAATTTGTTTCAGTGACCCTGAAAGGCAGACTGGAGAAACGTACAGGCCAATTCCTGAAGGTCATGTCAAAGCACCCGGATATTCAGAGGCTTTTGGGGCTGTAAGGGGCTTATGGAAAATGTCAACAAACAAAGACCTGAGCATAGAGGGTCAGGCAATTATTGGTGAGGAGGGGAGAATGCCCAAGAGAATCTTGATCGTTGATGATGATCCGGATGCAATTACCTTTACATCTTCTGTTGTCGAAGATAATGGCTACGACTACGTGAGCGCTGATAACGGCATGAAGGGGCTTGCGTTGGCGAAAAAGGTAAAACCCGATCTGGTCCTTCTGGACCTGATCATGCCGGAGAAGAGCGGTATGATGATGTTACAGGAAATGAAAAAGGATCCTGAACTGCGTAAAATTCCTGTCATCATCTTATCGGGGGCCTCAGAAGAGCTCGGTGTAGATCTCAAGGACTTCATGATTAAGCAGCCTCTAAAAGGAAGAAAGAAGGCTGTTGAGGCAAGCGGCGAAGCCCAGCTCACCAAGCCAAACGCCTTTTTGGAGAAGCCTTTTGGTGCGGATGAGTTGATCAAAATCATCAGGAAAGTCTTAGAGGATTAAAAATCGGCGTTCCGGACCGTGGCCAAACCACGACCATTTGGCCCTGGTCTTTGCCAGTAATGGAAACAGGGCTGTATTATGACTAAAGAGTACAAGCATCTTGAGACCAAACTCATTCATGCGGGCGAACCTGATCCGTTGATATGCGGAGCGGTGAGTATGCCGGTGTTTCAGTCATCCACATTTGAGTGTGCGGGTGAACCAGGCTATTACAACCTTAAATATATTCGTCTGAACAACACGCCGAATCATGAGGCGCTTCACGAGAAGCTGGCAGCATCGGAAAACGCCGAAGCCGCCCTTGTGACCGCCAGCGGCATGGCGGCCATTTCAACGACCCTTTTGACCCTTTTGAAGACAGGCGACCATCTCCTGGCGCAAGACTGCCTGTATGGCGGCACACACGATTTTATAACACAGGACCTGCCAGCCCTCGGGATTTCCTTTGATTTTATCGATGGTAACGCCCCTGATTCCTGGAAATCGAAACTGCGGTCCAACACAAAAGCGATTCTTGTTGAGACCATAACCAACCCCCTGCTGCAGGTTGCCGACCTCAAGGCTGTGGTCCAATTTGCAAGGGATTACGGCCTCGTTTCTCTGATTGACAACACCTTTGCAAGTCCACTCAATTTCCGGCCTCCTGAATGGGACTTTGACCTTTCCATCCACAGCTGTTCAAAATACCTGAACGGTCATTCAGACATTGTGGCGGGTGCTGTTATCGGACGTTCCGATATGGTTAACCGTATCACATACAAACTTGCCCGGTTCGGCGGATCACTGGACCCCCATGCCTGCTTCCTCCTTCATCGCGGTATGAAGACATTAGCTGTAAGGATGAAATACCAGAATGAAAGTGCACTCAGGATTGCCGAGTTCCTGGAAGGCCATTCATCAGTTGAAACCGTCAATTATCCGGGTCTTAAGAGCCATTCCGGACACCAGCGAGCCAAGGATCTATTTGACGGTTTCGGTGGAATGATGAGTTTTGAGATAAGGGGGGGGTTGGAGGCGGCAAACAGGTTTCTTGAAAATACCACCCTACCTATCTGTGCGCCGAGCCTTGGCGGTATCGAATCGCTCATTACCCGCCCGGCAGCAACTTCCCATGCCGGAGTTTCCGCTGAGGATCGGCACGCAATAGGAATTTCTGACAGCCTTATCAGGCTGTCGGTCGGTTTGGAATCTACTGAAGATATGATTGAGGATTTTGATAGAGCTCTTACAAAATAACCTTAGCGCGTGAGACATTTTTTATTCCGGCTTCGCCGGCTCAGGGAGGAGAAAGATGGGTGAAGAATTTACAACAGTTAAAGTTGCAGTGGTACAGTCAAGTCCGGTCCTGTTTGATCGTGAGGCAACAATCGAGAAAACCTGCCGGCTGATCCATGAAGTTGGAGATCAGGACGTAAATCTGGTGCTTTTTCCAGAGGCCTTCATCCCGGCCTATCCGCGTGGACTCGGCTTTGGGGCGGTAGTCGGCAGCAGGACCGCCGCGGGAAGACGCACCTTCGAGCGCTACTGGGCAAATGCAGTTCAGGTACCCAGCCCTGCTACTGAAGCTTTAGGCAAAGCTTCCCGTGCAGCAGGTGTCTATCTGGCAATCGGTATTATCGAGCGTGACAGCAGGTTCAGTCAGGGTACCCTTTATTGCACGCTGCTCTATTTTGGCCCCAATGGAGAGTTATTGGGTAAACATCGAAAGCTCAAACCAACCGCATCCGAGCGTCTGATCTGGGGTGAGGGGGACGGCAGCACAATGCCGGTTTTTGAGACCGCCATAGGGAGGCTCGGCGGATTGATCTGTTGGGAAAATTATATGCCTTTAGCCAGGATGGCCATGTACGGGAAAGGGGTTGAAATATATCTCGCCCCTACTGCCGACCAACGTGAGGCATGGCACTCTACATTGCGTCACATAGCATGTGAAGGCCGCTGCTTTGTCCTGGGCTGCAACCAGTTTGTGACAAAGGATATGTACCCTGCCGATTTAGAAGGGTTGGATGATCTAAATGAACTTCCGGAGATAATATGTCGCGGAGGCAGTGCCATAATTTCGCCGTTCGGTGAGGTTCTCGCCGGCCCCCTCTATGACCAGGAAGGAATCCTGTTCGCCGACCTCGATTTAGCCGAGATAGCCCGGGGTAAGTTCGATTTTGATGTTACGGGTCATTACGCCCGCCCTGATGTCTTTCAGCTTAGCGTCAATGAGATGCCCTTTCACCCTGTGGTGACAAAAAATGATGAAGGAAAAGAATAGACTTCTGATCCTGAGCAAAAACTCTGCTCAATATGCCGAGTTGATCGAGAAACACGATTTTTCCGGTCTTGAATTCATCGTTTGCGACAGAGCCGGGGAGGCGGAAACCCATGCTGAAAACTGCAATATCATCTTGGGCGAACCCGATCGGATTGCACCTGTTTTAGATGTTGCAGAGAATCTGCAATGGATTCAGTCCACCTATGCCGGGGTAGAGACGTTTATAACACCTTCTCAAAGAACCGATTACCTCCTGACCGGCGTGAGGGACCTGTTCGGGCCGCTCATGAGTGAATATGTCTTTGCCTATATTCTTGCCTTTGAAAGGAATATCCTCCAGACTTACGAGAATCAACAGGAAAGATTGTGGCAAGACATGCCATACAAGAGTCTTAAGGGCACCCTTCTCGGTATTTGCGGCCTTGGTTCTATTGGTCGTCATATTGCTCTAACAGGAAAACATTTTGGGATGGAAGTTTGGGGTTATAAACGTTCTGATGAAGTGGTGCCCGGGATCGATCGTCTCTTCACCCAGACCGGCTTCAGAGACTTCTCAGCTCATCCGGATTATATTGTTATCACTCTTCCCCATACGCCCGAAAGCTTTCATCTCTTTGACTATGCCTCTTTTCAGGCCATGAAAAGATCTGCCATATTTATCAATGTGGGTAGGGGACCGGTTGTTTCGGAGAGCGCACTTGCCCGCGCTTTGGAGGAAGAACTGATTCGGGGAGCAGTCTTAGATGTGTTCGAGGAAGAACCTCTCCCCAAAGACAGCAATCTGTGGGGATTGCCAAATGTTTTCATTACACCTCATAATTCAGCATACAGCTTTCCAGAGGATGTCGTGGATATCTTTGCAGAAAATTATCGCCTGTTTGTAACCGGAAAGCCGCTCAAATATGTAGTTGATTTTGAAAGAGGATATTAACCCTGATCCGGCTTAACCCGTTTCTTCCGCCCATACTGCTCAAAATCCACTTTGCATTATCTTGACAGGAAAAACAATTGCCTTCGGCAAAACAAAACTCTTTTGAGCAACAGACCGTCAATCTCTGATGCGATTCCCTCTGCTTGGGGGCTCAGGAGGGCTTAAAAATCTTTAACGTGAGCTCCCCGATAGGTTTGAAAAAATAAGGAAAAATTTATGGGACAAGATATGCCTACAATAAAGGATATAATCGCAGCACAAAAGCATGTATATCGCCATCTAAGACCCACACCGCTGTATAATTACCCGACTTTAAGTGACCTGGCAGGAACAAGTACATGGATAAAGCACGAAAATCATCAGCCTGTTGGTGCATTTAAAGTTCGTGGTGGATTGAACCTGGCGGCTAATTTGACAAATGAGGAAAGAAATAAAGGCCTGTATACAGCATCAACAGGTAACCACGGACAAAGTATTGCCTATGCTGCAAGAGCGTATGGTATAAAATCTACCATAGCCGTTCCTGAAAAGGCTAATCCGGGAAAAGTGGCTGCAATGAGAGGATTGGGTGCAGAAGTACTCTTTCATGGTGCAGATTTTGATGAAGCGCGAGAATGGATAAAACAGATCGCAAAAGACAGGGGCGGCAAGTTTGTGGGCCCTACCGATGAACATCTAATACATGGAGTAGGGACATACGCCCTTGAAATTTTAAATGACCTGCCTTCGGTTGATACCATCATAGTGCCCGTAGGGGCCGGCAGCGGGGTTTGCGGGACAGGGATTGTAGCAAAGGCTGTTAATAAGAATATTGAGATAATAGCTGTCCAGTCTGCCCAGGCACCCGCCATGAAGCTGAGCTGGGACAGTGGAGAAATGGTGGAGGCAGAGATGAAGACAATTGCAGAGGGGTTGGCAACAAGAGTTCCTTTTGCGAATACACAGCGTATTATGCGTGAGTATGTAGATGATTTCGTATTGGTAGATGATGAAGATATTAAATCGGCAATCTCTGTCTTGTTAGAGCATACTCACAACCTGGTAGAAGAGGCGGCCGCAGCACCCTTGGCAGCATCCTTAGAGATAAAGGAGAGATTGAAGAACAAGAATGTTGTGCTTGTTGTGAGCGGAGGAAACCTATCAATGCAAAACCTTAAAGAAGTGCTTTCGGGCATAGAATAGAGCCCTGACAAGACAAAAACGGGTAACAATGGAGTCTTTGGGGAAGGTGTGAAAAGCCGTCAAGAAAACCTACGAGACATCTCCCGAATTTCAGTTGGCTCTCTTAGCCGCGGTTTTGAACAATAAAAAACAGGGTTTCCTTGTCGAGCAACCGAACAACCTATTTGACAACAGGAAAGAATGGGTGCCATAATAATAATCAATCGGAAACAATCTGCAAAGGAAGAGTGATTATGAGTAATGAAAAAGATTTTGCTGAGGGTATTTTAAAAACATCGGTCAGCTACATGGTATTGAGTGCGGCAATCGGAATCATTATCGGTCTTATTATGCTTCTTTACCCGGGCGGAACAATGGTTTTGATGGAGGCGGCATTTATCATCTTTCAACTCCTGCTTACGATTTTTATCGGTTATTATGCCTTAACCGAAGCATTTTATTATTTCAAAACGGATCGTATATTGGGGGGTGCCCTATACGCATTGATCGGTATCCTGGCAATAATCTTTATATGGCTGTTCAATGTGTCTCTTGTGTATTTCATCATCGCGCTTTTTCTTGTCCTGACCGGCATATCAGATATTGTCGGTGGGATGAAGCTTCCGAGAGGCAAGAATTTTCTTATTTTCCTGGGAATCGTTAACATTCTCATTGCTGTAATAATTCTGATTAATCCCGTTGTCCTACCGCTTCTCATCGCCTGGTATGTCCTTTTCTGGGGAATCTCCAGGCTCTTTCTTTCGTTTGAGCTGAAGAAATTACTGAAGTAATGAGAATATTATCCCGGAGCATGGCATGAGTGAGTCCTTAGAGGAGAGAGGCTGGAAAATCTGCCAAGGCAGTGCTCCTGGAAAGCGGTGATCGTTGAAATAAATCCATATATCGTGATAGAGGTCCCGGCAGGCCCTTTCACAAAGTCTTCTACATGCTGATCCCATCAAAATGGATCGAACAACTTGCTGTCATCCTGTCTTTCGTGGCAGCGGTATCGCTTTTTTCCCCGGAAAACCCAAAGGCCGAGATGGAACTGGTTATTGACAGAGAAGTGACCATCGATCGTTTGAAGGCGCACCTCAGATCGTTGACCGTCGAAATCGGGGAGCGGAGCGTTCAAAGACCGGAAAACCTCAAAAGGGCCGAGGAATATATCTCGTCATTCTATCACGACATCGGCATTTCAGTGCACACGGAACCCTATTCCTGCCGAGGCCTCACCGTGGCCAATGTAGTGGCAGAAATCAATTTCAAAAAGAACCCGTCTCGACATTTTCTTCTGGGCGCCCATTATGACTCGGTCTCAGGCACTGTGGGGGCAGACGATAATGGAAGCGCGGTAGCAGTGCAGCTTGAAACAGCCCGTTATTTAGCATCCCTGAAAAGCAGTCAAAACCTGGATCTGTCTGTCAGGTTTGTATCCTTTGTTTTTGAAGAACCGCCCTTTTTTGACACTCCATACATGGGAAGCAGGATATACGCCACCAAAGCGAAGGATATGGGCGAAAAGATAGACGGGATGATCTGTCTGGAGATGGTCGGTTATACATGTCACGAGCCTGGATGTCAGAGTTATCCATTTCCCCTCATGTTTTTCAACTATCCTGAAACTGGCAATTTCATAGGAATCGTCGGCAACCTGGGTTCCAGGGATCTCACAAGATCTCTCTTTAACGCCTTTGAGCGTAATCCCCGACTTCCGGTCATCAAATTGACAGTTCCCTTGGGAGGATGGCTTATGCCCTCCATCAGGCTCAGCGATCACTCCCCATTTTGGGACTACGGTTTTAAGGCTGTCATGATAACGGATTCAGCTTTTTTCAGGAACCCACACTATCACCGGCCTTCCGATACCATGGAAAAGCTGGACTATAGTTTTATGGCAGAACTGGTTCAGAGCCTGGCGCTATTTTTCTGTACCCGGCAGACCCCCCGGTAAAATGTGGGAAATAAGGGTTCGCGCAAAAACAACTTCGCAGAAGTGACGCTCAGATTTGGGCCAGATTCGGAGTCTCGCAAGCTCGCTTACCCGGATAGCAGAGTTGAGACATCAGGATAACTGAAAGATTAAGGGATTAAATATGGGCTTTAATAGTACGTTAAAGGTCGGTCTTTTTCCGGCGCATTTTCCTCATTTTTGAAAAGACACTTCAACGTTGCATTGAGTGGTAAGAAAATAGTAGAAGGGAAATTTGAGTATTCTGTGATGCCTTATGGTATTAATAGTTCTGTTCAGACATTCATACACAAGGAGGACAAAATGGATGGCAAAACGATCACAGAGGGAACTCTCCTCTGGGAACCTTCGGAAAAACTGAAAAACGAAGCCAACATCACCAGCTACATCTCCTGGCTTAAGGAGGAGAGAGGCCTTAGCTTTGAGGACTATAATGCCCTTTGGAACTGGTCTGTTATAAATATCGGGGATTTTTGGGGATCGCTCTGGGATTTCTACGAGATCAAGGCCTCAAAACCCTACAGCAAGGTGATCCAGGGCAAGATGCCCACAGCAAAATGGTTTTTGGACTCGGAACTCAACTATGTAGAACATGTTTTCCGTCACTCAACCGTCGATTACCCGGCGCTCCTGTTCCAATCCGAAATCCAGCCTCTCATGGAGGTATCCTGGAGTGAACTCCATGACAACGTCTCTTCTGTTGCAGCCTCATTACGGGACCTCGGGGTCAAAAAAGGCGACCGGGTAGCAGCTTTCCTTCCAAATATCCCCCAAACCGTAGTTGCCTTTCTCGCTACCGCCAGCATCGGGGCCATCTGGTCAAGCTGCTCTCCTGATTTTGGGACAAGAAGTGTTATTGACCGGTTTAAGCAAATCGAGCCAAAAATTCTTTTCGCCGTGGACGGCTATCAGTATGGTGGCAAAGCCTTTGGGCTTCAACCCGCCGTTGCCCGGCTCCAGGAAGTCCTGCCATCACTCGAAAAAACTGTCATGGTGCCTTATCTCGATAAAGATACGGGAAACAATGGTCTTGAAGGACTTAAAAAAATTCTTCTCTGGGACGATCTTCTCGGTAAATCAAAGGATCTGATTTATGAGCAGGTACCCTTTGACCACCCCATCTGGGTCGTTTACTCCTCAGGAACCACCGGGCTTCCAAAGGGCCTTGTCCACGGACACGGGGGCGTTCTCATTGAATTCTTGAAATTCCAGGGGATTCAAATGGATGTGCACCCGGGAGACAGGTTTTTCTGGTTCAGCACAACCGGATGGGTCATGTGGAATATTGTTCAGAGTTCCATGCTCATGGGCGCGACCCCGGTTCTTTTTGATGGAAGCCCGGGCTATCCCCATATGGACGTGCTCTGGGACCTGGCTGAAAAAGCCCGTTTCACGATCTTCGGAACAAGCGCCGCCTATATAACCGCCTGCATGAACGAAAAACTGCAGCCGGCTAAGCGCCATGACCTGAGCAGTATCAAGGCAATCGGTTCTACGGGATCACCCTTGCCCCCTGAAGGCTTCAGATGGGTATATGAAAACGTGAAGGAAGACGTGTGGCTCGCCTCGGTGAGCGGAGGAACGGATATTGTGAGTGGGTTTCTGGCAGCCTGTCCACTGCTTCCCGTACATGCCGGAGAACTGCAGTGTAGTGGGCTCGGGATAAAGGCCGCCGCCTTTGACGAGGATGGGAATGAATTGATTGATCAGGTAGGTGAGCTTGTGATAACAGAGCCAATGCCCTCCATGCCCCTGTTCCTGTGGAACGACCAGGATAACAGTCGCTATGTGGAAAGCTACTTTGATCTGTACCCCGGTATCTGGAGGCATGGGGACTGGATCAAGTTCACATCAAGGGGCAGCGCTGTCATCACAGGCCGATCCGATTCCACACTCAACCGCCAGGGTGTAAGAATGGGGAGCAGTGAGATTTACAGTGTTGTGGAAGATCTGCCGGAGATCAATGACAGCCTTATTGTAGGTTTTGAAACCCGGGACGGGGAATACCACATGCCCCTCTTTGTTGTGCTTAATAAAGACGCCACATTGGATGATGCGCTGAAAGACAAAATTAATAAAAATATCAGAAGCGCCCTTTCACCGCGTCACGTGCCGGATACGATACTTGCCATATCCGAGGTCCCGCATACCCTGAACGGAAAAAAGCTGGAAGTGCCGGTCAAGAAGATCCTGGCCGGATTCCCGATAGAAAAAGCCGTGAACAGGGATTCAATGGCAAATCCTGAGACTATCTCCTACTTCGCTGATCTGGCCCGGGAATTTGCCCCATAAGCAAGACAAATACTTCACTTGAGGCGATCATGGAATGGCTTAATAGAAATACATCGCATCTGAAATCCCATTCGAGAAAAGGCACCCGGATATGCCTTGCCATATTTATCGTACAAATTCTTATTCTTTCAATATGCCCTGTTTCGGCATCCGGGGAAAAACCATCTGCTGAAAAGGAGCTGAAGCTGCTGGATCAAAAATGGACCGGTGATTTTGATGAAATGGTTAAACGACGGGTAATCCGTGCCCTGGTGACGTTCAGCAAAACCAATTACTTCCTTGACGGCTTTGACAAAGGGGGAGTCACATATGAGGTTTTGAAAAAATTTGAGAAATACATAAACAAGAAACTGAAACGAAAACACCTTAAGATACATCTCCTCGTCATACCGGTCAAGCGTGACCAGCTCATACCCGCTCTAATTGAAGGTCGAGGGGACATCGCCGCTGCCTCTCTTACCATCACACCGGGACGTAAGAGAGTCGTGGATTTCTCAGAGCCGTTATTGAAAGCTGTGAATGAGATAGTTGTCGGTGGACCAGAGGGGCCAAAACTCTCAAGCCTTGAAGGCCTTTCGGGTAAAGATATCTATGTGAGACGATCAAGCAGCTATTATGAAAGTCTCTTGCGTCTAAAACAAATCTTTCAAAAAAGCAGGCAAACCTCAGGTTATTTTGAAACCCGTCGATGAGTACTTAGAGGACGAAGATCTGCTTGAAATGGTGAATGCCGGGCTTATCCCCTTGATTGTGGTCGACGATTTTCTGGCAAAATTCTGGTCCCAGATTTTCAAGAATATCATCCTCTACCCAAAAATTGCATTAAATACTGACGGTGAGATCGCATGGATGGTCCGCAAAAACTGTCCACAACTTAAGAAAGAAATCAATGCTTTTATAAGTAGCCATAAGAAAGGAACCCTTTTCGGAAACATTATGTTCAAGCGCTATTTTCAGAACACAAAATGGGCCCGGAATTGCCTGACAGATGATGATTTAAAACGTTTCAAGGCTGCCGTAGGATATTTCAAAAAATACGGCCAAAAATATGGTTTTGATTGGTTGAAGGTCGCAGCGCTTGCCTACCAGGAATCTCGAATCGATCAGAGTAAGAGAAGCCCCGCAGGTGCCGTGGGGGTAATGCAGATCTTGCCGGATACCGCTGCAAGCGATCCTATTAACATCCCCAATATTGAGAAAATGGAACATAATATCCACGCCGGGGTGAAATATCTCAGGTGGATTTATGGGAATTATTTTGAAAATGAAAAGATGGACCGCCTGAACAAACTCCTTTTTACTCTTGCATCCTATAACGCTGGCCCGACCAGGGTCAAACAGCTACGAAGGGAAGCTTCCAAGACGGGTCTTGATCCCAATATCTGGTTTCGAAATGTAGAACTGGTGGCAGCAAAGAGAATCGGACGGGAAACAGTTCAATATGTGAGTAATATTTACAAGTATTATGTGGTCTACCGGATCATCACCGACCAGCGCACAAAAAAGAAGATAACAACTAAAGCAACTTCAAACAACTGATAGTCCAAGAAAAAGCGCCAAATCAGGAAGGATACTCATCTTCCAGAAGTGATTGGTTTCCATGGATTCCCGCCGGAGTTTATCCCGCATTTGATGCGGGGCGGGAATGACAAAAACAGGTGTGTGACTTTTTACGAATTCATCAATTTATTCTAGAATAGCTGTGAGACCTGGGCTGGAAAAGGAATAAGGGTAGCGAAAAGGTGGTTATGGTGTGAAAGTGGTGTAAGGCGTATCACAACATTTTATCTGCCCGGATTTATTTGGGATTCTGGACAATATCAAAGGCCGGGATAAGCTTGGATTTATTTTGTATGCGAAGGATATTGCATTTTTTGAAAATTCCAGTAATGCACGTTAGTCATCAACTCCTGACTGGATAAAACAACCATAAAATCGAAGAATTTGGCACACGAAAGTTCTTGAACTCTTGGATATAGGAACAAACCACTGTACATCCTTCAGTTGCCTGTAACCCACTCCCTTTCACTTCAGCCCCGCCTTTTTAAGGGCTTCAACAATTCGAACCGTTACCGCGGGGTCCTTCATCGGTATCACTTTTCCAAATTTATCTGCAGAGAATGCCGCGTTTATTCTGAGGACCTCTTTAGCGGCCATACGCGCTTGCTCCATGCGTCCGGCATAGGTGTAATGGACGGTCATACCGACGTTGGCAAGCAGGTCATTAGGCTCTCGATCAATGGCTTTTCTTGTCACTGCAATAGCCTCTTCGTAGTGTCCGGCTTCACGAAGGGTAAGTCCAAAATGCCGGTAATAAGAATTTGTAGGCATTGGGTTGAGGCGTAAGGCCTCCCTGAATAGCGGAATGGCCTCTTCAAACCTGCCCGCATAGGTCAGAATCATCGCGTAGTTTTGAATAACGTCAGCCGAACCAGGTTCAAGAGCCATTGCTCGTTCTCCTTCGGAAATGGCCTTGTCATACTGCCTCGCCATTGTAAGCCAGTAGCCCAATGCTACATGGGCGGCGGCAAAGGATTTGTCCAAGGCAATTGCCTTTTGAGATAGCTCAATTGCGCGCTTTAAGGAATCTGCTGGAGACTTGGACATTCCGAGCCAGATAGATATCCCATAGAACATTCCAAGTGTGTTGTATGCGGAAGGATAGTTCGGGTCAAGCGCAATGGCATCCTCTGCCAGCTGCTTGGCTTTCAATAAGCCTTCTTTGGTGCTTTGTCGCAAATACCAGCTTGCCTCCGAAGCTTTTAGATATGCATCGAGATTGGCCGTACCCTTCGCATAAAGACGTCCCTGTTCTCCTTCGGTTAACTTCACATGCACCGAGGTGATGATCTTCTTTGTGATCTCATCTTGAATAGCGAAAATGTCTTTCAAGTCTCGGTCGAATTTCTCTGCCCACAAATGATTCCCGGTTTTTGCATCAATTAGCTGGGCCGTGATCCTTATACGATCTCCCGATTTCTGGACACTTCCCTCCAGCACATACCGTACGCCCAAGTCTTTACCTACCTGCTGCACCATCACGGGCTTGCCTTTGTAGGTGAAAACCGAATTTCGGGCAATAACAAACAATTTTGGTGTTTTGGACAGAGCAGTAATAATCTGTTCAGTGATCCCGTCACTGAGATAATCCTCCTTTGGGTCACCGCTTATGTTGGCAAAAGGGAGCACGGCAATGGAGGGTTTTTCGGGGACAGGAAGTGGTGGCGTTTCAGGAAAGCCCGCCTTGCGAAGGGCATTAACAAAAAGGTCTGTGTCAGTCTCATTCTTAAAAGTGGATCTCTTCTTCCAACTCTCAATATTTGCGCTGGGCCTTTGTTTCAGGTATTCCTCCACTTGGATTTTGGCTTCCTTATCTTGATTTGACAAGCTATACGCAACGATGAGGAAAAAACTTGCGGGAATATGTTTGGGGTTCTTCTCGATTACTCTTTTAAAGGAGGTAATTGCTTCCCGATAGTTACCAACCAAAATCTGAGCGCGGCCAAGATTGTGATATAACCAATTCGGTGAAGAGGGGTTGAGACGTATTGCTTTCTCAAGCAATGAAATGGCTTCTTTCGGCCTGCCCACGTAACTTAGAGTTATGCCGAGTATTCCATTTGCGTCTGCACCGCTCGGGGATAACTCCACTGCGCGCTCCCCCTCTTCAACGGCCTTTTCCCATTGCTTTTGTATTAGATAAACGCTACCCAGTATAGCATGGCCACCCTCATAGTTATCATCTAATTCCACCGTCTTTTTCGCCAGTTCAACGGCCTTTTTCATGGACTCCCCAGGAGACTTACTCCAACCATTCCATACTTCTATCAGATGACTCCAAGCCAGCAAAGCCACCGCAAATGGATAATTGGGGTCGAGGGCTAAAGCTTCTTCGGCCTTTTTCCGGCACAGAATAACATTATCGGGATTGAAACGCCTGAAATGCTCAAGACTTTCGAGAGCCTTTTCATGTGCTTTCGTGTTTTCCGTGCCTCTGGACCAAATCCGGGCTTGCTCTCCTTCTGTGAGTTTTACCTGTAAAGCTTCAATAATCTCACGCGTTATATCGTCTTGAATCGCGAATATATCCTTCTGATCTCGATCATATTTTTCAGCCCATAAATGCGTCCCCTTTAAGGCATCTATCAA
>JACNJD010000034.1 GCA_014382715.1 Candidatus Desulfacyla euxinica
CGTCGTGATAACACCTATCTCTATATCGAATTCTTCGGTCGCCGAATCTAATTCCCTGATATCCATCACCCTAAGACCAGAGGGAAGAACTTTTCCGATTTTGTGAGGTGCATTGTCAAAGGCGGCCACGCATTTGAAGCCTCTTTCTGAGAAATTATGATATTGCAAGAGGGCCGAGCCTAAATTCCCGATACCAACAATCCCCAGATTCCAGTCACGGTTTATAGCCAGGATCTGCTTGATCTGGGCCTGCAGGTCTATTACATCATATCCTACGCCTCTAATACCGAATTCGCCGAAATATCCAAGGTCTTTTCTCACCTGAGCTGGATTGCCCTGGCATAGCCATGCCAGTTTATCCGAAGAAACCATACGATATCCGTCGAATTCTAACAGCTCAAGCTGTCTGTAATAGATGGAGAGTCTTGTGATGGTGGCATCGGGTATTTTTTCTGATTTTGCCATTTTTTAATTTTTCCCCACGTTGGTTTTTTTATTGTATTATAAAGTACCGGGTGATTCAAGAAACTTTGCGACCGTGCTTAGAAATTTAGAATTTAAGCCTCTAACTCCATCAGGAAAAAATCTGCCGTAAAATTATGATGACAATATTTTTCTTATACCTTATAAAATAAGCATTTCAAATCCTAACCCTGTAAATGTTTTTCGTTGCAAGCTCTTTATGGTTCCATTTGCAGGGAATAGAAAAAGCCAGCGATTAGGCTTTGGAGTTCCGATTTTCATGAAAGATGTTAAGCCAGTGAAAAATAATAGATCTTTTGAGGGAGATCAACCCAAAGTCTCTTCGGATGAGGATACACCTATGGCGGAAAACCTACTTGTAGCCTGCGAAAAAGTATCGAGTGAGCGTTACCAGGCCTTCGTAGAGAACATTGAGGAGGGGGTTTATGAGGTAGATTTACATGGCAATTTCCTATACTTCAACCAGTCTCTTTGCAATGTGTTTGGATATCCGAAGGAGGAGGTACAGTTTCAGAACTTTACGAAGTTTATGACGGAGGAATATGCAAAGCAGGCGTTTGAGACCTTTAACAAAATCTATAAGACCGGTCGCGGCTTCTCAGACCTGATCTGGAGAATCAAAGACAAAAAGGGTGAGACGAGAATTATTGAGTTTTCTGCCAACCAGATTACCGATGAAGATGGAAAGATCATTGGTTTTCGAGGTATCGCCCGTGATATTACAAATAAATTCAAGACCCAGCGAGCCCTTCAGGAGTCGGAAAGACGCTATAAGACACTTCTTGATTTTGTCCCGCACCCCTTAGTAGTATTTACCTTAGACGGACATGTTTCCTATCTCAATCCCGCATTTACGACAATCTTCGGATGGTCCCTCCATGAACTCGTGGGAAAGAGAATCCCTTATATTCCTCCCGGCTTAGAAGAAGAGACGAGTGGAAATATCAGAAAACTGTTCGAGGATGGAATTATACTGCGCCATGAGACTCAAAGACTCACCAAAGATGGTCAGATGTTAGATGTGGCTTTAAGGGCCGCCGTTTTTTCAGAGAACGAGGGTGAACCCTCGGGGGAGTTGGTTCTCTTAAGAGACATTACTCATCAAAAAAGAATTGAGAGGAACAACGAAGCTTTGCTGCGGACAAGCATGGCCCTCCCTGAATATCCTGATCTGGACCATCTATTGGGATATATCAGCGCCGAAGTCAAGCAGCTCTTAGAGGCTGAGGGCTCTTTGGTCATACTCTTAGATAAAGAAAAAAATGAACTCTTTTTTAAGTCTGGCGCTCACGATGATTCGGCCATAGAGAAGAGGATGAAGGAGGTCCGTTTTCCTGCCACCAAAGGTGTTTCAGGTCGGGTCATACGAACCGGTGAGCCGGTTGTGGTTGCTGATACATCTAAAGACCCTGATTTCTACTCCGTAGTGGATACACAGGTTGGGTTTAAGACTAAGAGCCTGTTGGATGTGCCTCTTAGAAGTGGTGATCAAATAGTCGGGGTTCTCTGTGTTATGAACAAAAAACGAGGGACCTTTGATGACACAGACGTTGAACTTCTAAATACGATCTCGGGGACGGTGGCCCTTTCCATTGAGAACGCTCGGGTTTCAATGGAGATAAAGGAGGCCTATAAGGAGGTTACGAGTCTGAACCGAGCCAAAGACAAGGTCATAAATCATCTTTCCCACGAATTAAGGACGCCTCTTGCAGTGCTTGGGGCTTCCTTGGGTATCTTGGGGAAAAGGCTTGCTTCTTTGCCACCAGAGGTCTATGAACCCACCATTGACCGTGCCCGGCGTAATCTCGCCCGCATATTAGATATGCAATATGAGGTGGAAGATATCATGCGGGAGCAGCATTATGATACACATCATCTTCTCTCATTGTTATTGGATGAATGTACAGATGAGCTTGAGGCCCTTGTAGCAGAAGAGGTGGGGGAAGGGCGAATTGTCAAGAGGATAAAAAAACGGATTGATGAAATTTTTGGTCCAAAGGAAAGCCGGTCCGAAGAGATCCAATTAGATCAATTTGTTTTCAAGACCCTTGAAGAGATCAAACCCCGTTTCTCCCACCGGAAGATCAATCTGAACCTTGGACTTGAATCCGCCCCATCAATTTGCATGCCGGTTGATCCCCTTAAAAAGCTGGTAGTTGGACTTGTAAAAAATGCCATAGAAAATACGCCGGATGAAGGCAAAATAGAGGTCAAAACCCAAAAAAGGGGAGAAGGTGTTGAACTGTCGGTTCGCGATTATGGAGTAGGGATAACCCGTGATAATCAAAAACGGATTTTTGAAGGTTTTTTTGTGACTCAGGAAACCATGGACTATTCGACCAAGCAGGAGTTTGATTTTAATGCGGGAGGCAAAGGAGCTGATCTTTTACGCATGAAGATCTTTTCAGAGCGCTATAACTTTAAGATCAATATGGTATCCTCAAGATGCTGTTATATCCCCCTTGATCAGGATGTATGTCCGGGCAATATATTGAAATGCGATTTTTGCAAAGAGAAAAATGACTGTTACGCCTCCGGAGGGACCATTTTTACAATCTTTTTTCCTTCTGCGAAGGTCGGCGTTGAAGAATAATGGAGATTTGAGGAAGCGTAATGGATCAAAAAATTCGTTCGTCAACAATTGAAAATGTGAAAGGTGAAGGGTATGCCGGGAAGTTAGGTTTAAAGCTGATTGAGTTGTCCGATGGCCATGCCATTGTTGAGATGGTTCCCATGAATAATGATGTCAATATGTTTGGTACGGTTCATGGAGGGGCCATTTTTTCTCTAATGGATGAGGCTTTTCAATTCTCCTGCAATTCTCATGGGAGGGTGGCAGTGGCGCTTAATGTAAATGTCGTTTTTCATAATCCTGTCAAAATTGGATGCAGGCTCAGGGCGGAATCAAAAGAGATATATCTCTCAAATAAAACAGCCACATACGAGATAAAGGTTAGGGATGATAACGACATCCTGATAGCCTCATGTCAGGCCCTGGCATACAGAAAAAGAGAGCAGTTGCCCTTTTTGGATGAGGAGGCTGAGCCAACTATTTGACAAAGACCAGTTATTTAAATATATTAGGCTTTCACGGGTTCAAAGATTCTCCTCAAAGAACGGGGTCAGAGATTTACCGCTGATTCGTAAGTTTTGAATTTGGCAGAAAGTGTAGAGGGAGGGATTTGGAAAAAGAGATTCTTATATCAAAAGCGGCCATTAAAGAGCGCGTCAGTGAAC
>JACNJD010000033.1 GCA_014382715.1 Candidatus Desulfacyla euxinica
CGGTATATGGCCAAACATACCCAGACTGCCCTGGTTGCAGAAATTAGCAGATGAAGAAGGAAACAGGGGGGAAAGAGCATCTTTTCAGCCATCCAACAGGTTACAACTACCAGATGTACTCTTCAACGTTTCCGGGGTGGGTCGAAATTCAAGTATCATATAGTTATGTTGTGAGCTGACCTAACCTATCGAAATGATAGAGGGAATTTGGGATGGACTTGGGAAATGATGATTCAGCAGTAATGTCAACAAGTTACCTCCAATTTACAGGAACAGCAGAAAGATTCTCGCAACATAATAATTATCCTTTAATCGTACTTCTGTGTTCTGATCCAGGGGTTGAATAGCTCTGGGGTGGGCTACTGGATCAAGGGAGCGGGCCTGTATCTTTTATAGAGCTCCATATCATATAACCATATAACGAAGGTGATTCAACGTACGGTAATACATAGCACACAGAGCTTGCAACGGTCATAATAAGTCATAAGAAAAATGTGAGAGCGACCATAAAAACAAGCTTAATGTCATATGTAACATACTCATCAGATAAAGTCAAGACAAAAATAAAAAGAATTATATGGATATTTCACTTTGAAATATGAATTAGATGAATTAAATACAAACAACATAACCAAACTGAGAACATAAATATAGGAAAGTCAGCATTCGCATCATCCGATTTCGAAGGGCAAATTTGGCCAATTTGAGAGGCAACGGGGACCATGCCTGATGATCTTGACACCTCGAAACTATGCTGGAATCCTGAATTTTTCCTTGACTTAAACAGATAAGTGATACTAATTTCACATCATAATACTCAATTTACGCACCTTTTCCCTTTTTTGATGCGTTTCAATTCTGAGATATTGATGTGACTTTAGCCTCTTAAGGAGATTCCCTCCATGACCACAAAAGACGTCAAAAGAAAGCTTACTGCTATACTCAGCGCCGATGTTCAAGGTTACAGCCGTCTCATGGGCGATGATGAGGTAGCCACAGTAGAGACAATCACCGCCTACCGAAAGGTCATGACGGACCTTATTCAGGACCACCACGGCAGGGTCGTGGATGCCAAAGGGGACAACGTGCTGGCTGAATTTCCCAGTGTAGTGGATGCTATCCAGTGCTCCGTGGAAATTCAAAAGGAATTGGGGGTAAGAAACGCCGACCTTCCTGAACACCGCCGGATGGAGTTCAGAATTGGGATCAACCTTGGTGATGTCATCGAGAAGGAAGGAACCATCTATGGGGATGGTGTCAATGTGGCTGCCCGGCTGGAGGGACTGGCTGAAGGGGGAGGAATCTGTGTTTCCGGAACCGTCTATGATCAAATCGAGAACAAACTTCCGATGAGGTACGAAAACCTGGGAGAGCACAGGGTCAAAAACATTACGAAGCCGGTGCGCGTGTATCGTGTCGGAATGGAGCCTGGTGAGCGAAGATTCCCGGAGCGTAGGGAAATGGGCGCCGCAAGCGAAGCTCCCGAACTATCTGACAACCCGTCCATCGCCGTCCTGCCCTTCGACAACCTCAGTGGCGATCCCGAACAGGTGTATTTCGTGGACGGCATCGTCGACGACATCATCACCGAACTCTCGCGATTCCCCTATATCTTTGTCATTGCCCGCACCACGAGCTTCACCTTTAAGGGCAAGTCGGTAGACGTCAGGCAAGTGGGGCGTGAGCTCGGCGTGCGCTATGTGCTGGAGGGTAGTGTACGCAAAATCAGTGACCGTGTGCGGATCACGGCTCAACTTATTGAGGCAGCGACAGGTAACCACATTTGGGCTGAACGCTATGACCGTAATTTGGAAGACATATTCAGCGTCCAGGACGAAATCACCGCGCAGGTCGTAGGATCGATTCATCCGGAGCTTTATTCCGCCGAGATGCGGCGTGCACGACAGAAACCGGTGGAAAGCCTGGATGTCTGGAACTATGCTGTGCGCGCGAGGTGGCATGTCCTGCGCCTCACCCGGGAAGACAATAGCGAGGCGAAGCGGCTATTCGGAAAGGCTCTGGAGCTGGAGCCCGATTATGTCCCTGCGCTCGCCTTCCTTGTATACTGCCATATCTGCGACGTATTATTCGGCTGGAGCCAAGCGCCGCCCGAATCCATCACCGAAGCCAGGCGCCTCGCGCGAAAGGCAGCGAGCCTTGATGAGAACGATCCCTGGGTGCAATGTGCGCTGGGTTTTACGGAGTTCATTTCCAAGAACCCGGACGCCGCGATCGCATACTACCGAAAAGCCATCGAACTCAACCCAAACTTTGCATTGGCCCACGGCTATCTCAGCTGCCAGCTGGCTTACGCTGGTGAAGCCGAGGCCGCGATAGAAGCCGGCCGCAAGGCCATTCGTCTGAGCTCCTGCGATCCGGAACTCTTTCATTTTCATGTCGGCATCGGTACAGGACATTTTGTCGCCGGGCGCTACGCGGAGGCGGTCACGTGGGCAAACAAGGTCATCGCCGAACGTCCGGAGACTCCCGCCGGGCGTCGACTGTTGGCGGCGAGCCTGGCGCAATTGGGCCAAATTGCAGAGGCGCGAAGGGCGCTGGAAGACGTCTTGAGCATAACGCCTGGTCTGACGGCGACCCTCCTGAGGAACATTACCCATTTCAAGCGACCGGCGGACTTCGATCGCTACATCGATGCTCTGCGCAGGGCGGGACTGCCCGATTAGAGCCTTATGCCAGTAATTACGAAAGGCTGGGCTGAAGTCGTGAAAGGCTGTCACAAGACATTTTGGTTAGTCGTGGCGACTGAGAAATTTTGTATGCTTGCCACAATCGATTGTCGGAGAAATCGTAAGAATTTTCAAGTATTGGTTCGGGATACCTATTTTTTTCGCTCTTTGAGCGTAAGCAAGCATAGCAGTAGTACAAAGTCGGCATTTATGAGTTGGATCAGCGGCCGGATCAAGTGCGCCCGCACTTCATCTGGTCCGTCTCAATCCTACTGTCAGGCTCTGGATGCGCCTATATTGTTATTCACAAGTACGCAAGGTACACTCCGCCGACCCGCTAATGGTGGCGTACAGTGCCAGCGTTACTACATTTTCACCTCACTGATCTGAAACGTGGGCTGGATGTCGGTGTAATTGGGGATATCTGCCATAATCGCTTCCGCGTGGGGCCCGAAGGCGCTCTGAAACGCCTCCACAGAATCGAATAATAGATGGCCCATGGCGATATAGATTGCTGGGGATCCTGGCTCTACGCCGCTAAGACCTTGTTCCACGGCGCCTCCCTTGAGTGCCGCACCAAGCTTTTCCTGGACCATGGGGAGGTGACTATTGCAGTAGTAGTCCATGTCAAATTTTTTGCCTTCCTCATTCGGATAAAACACGCTGACTTTGATCATTTGTTCTTCCTCCTTTCCTGCTGTGATTGCTGGGCCAAATAATCGATGGTTTGAGCTCCTAACAAAACAGGCAATGTTCCATTAGGAGCAGGGCATATACAGTTTGAGGTGTTTTCTCATTGGAGAACCTCCTGAATAGAGGTTGGATGATTGGTTGAGATACCAACAACTGATGAAATGACAAAGAAACCTTTGTGTCAAGAAAAATCGGTTTGCTAAATGATTCCTGTGCCGACGATCTTGGCCTTGGAAAAGGTCAGGATTTCGTGATATTTGTCAGTACCTGCGATTCCAGGTTTCGTGCATTATGTTGTGAGTTACCCTAACCCATTGAAAACAATAAGATTTTGACAA
>JACNJD010000359.1 GCA_014382715.1 Candidatus Desulfacyla euxinica
CTATTCGCTCCACCACCGCCTTGTAAATATTCCCGGTCTTTTGCTCTGCCGTGGTAGATTCGATGTAGAACCCGTCCAGCAATCCATCCTTGATCACTGCGATCCTGTATTCTTCCTCCTCAACGGCATTTATAAGCATTCTTTTTGTTGCCATATATCGATTTTCTCCTGAAACGAATTGGTTATTCGTTATTGGTTATTCGTTAATAGTGATCTTGGATCAGGGTTCAAAATCAGGACCATTTTGAGCTTGCAGTTTGTAGGTGGTCACTCCCCGCCAGACAACTTTAGTTCACTTTAGGCACTTTAGATCACTTTAGTCACTTATTCGCTTTCCTCCCATGCCGTTTGAAGTGCTGATTAGCCTGGTACATAAAGGTACGAATCGCAGCCTCTCTCCCAGGCTGGGTGCTGGAATCGTAAGGGGTATCCAAGTAAGGGACCCCGAGTTCATTCATGAGAGGTCCTACAACTGCCGAAGTGATGGTGCTCGGCATACATGTGAAGGGATAAACATTCACCACACCGTTGTATCCTTCACGGGCATATTCCATTATTCCGGGGATACTCAAACAGGCCTCTGTACCCACATCAAAATCGAGAAGGTCTTCTTCCATCAAAATCTCTTCAAGATGTCCTATCCTGTGGTCTTCTGCCAGATCAATCAGGGACCTGACTCGTTTGTATATCTTCTTTTGCCTGAACTCCTGATAATAAAGATCCCCCCCCAGGCTGATAATATCTTTCAGATACTTCTTCATCGGTCCCAGACGGAACTGCCTCAGGGCAAGGCGAAATCCCGTCTTGGCTACTCTAAGACCGTCATAGCTGATGTAGTTCACCCATTCGGCAAGAGAGGCGTTCACCACCTCGGCCCCGTATCCCTCCAGGACCCTGATTACATCCTGATTTGCATGTACATGCGTTCTCAAATAGATCTCGCCGACAATTCCTATAAGTGGTTTAGGGGGCACCCCGGGATCAATAATCCTCTTACCTTCCTCTATTATCTCTTCCAACTTATCAAGGATCTTATTAAAATTCTTGGCAGGCCCCAATCGCTCCAGGGTCTCCTCCATAAGATGCATGGAGCGCTCGATAAAGTCATCGGTTAATCCGGGCTCCTTTTCATAAGGTCTGATTCTCCAGAGTAATCTGTCTAAGATGTCCCCTATAACGAGAGAAAAAAAAGATGCCTTTCTGAGGTCCCTCACACTGTTGTCATCAATTATCCCTGCCAGGGAGTATCCATCCTCTGTGGAAAGAGAACCGATCTTCAGCCTGCTAAGCTCAGGAAAAGAATCAAGGACAATCCTCTGATACTTGTTGTACATCCCAAAACGGCATGGCCCGTCTGCTTCGGGCATAAAATAGATATAGTCTTCCGGATCGAAATCGTCCCCCAGAAGTTTTGCTTCTTCCTTCATATAATAGAGGATATCCCCCATAGTAATCTGGCATGGGTAGCACTCCTTACCTGAAGTGTACTCCATACCGAGATCAAGACCCTTGTAGGTATCCATTATCTTAGCATTAATGCCAAAGCCCCTGAAGACCGCTGCCAGGAGATGCGACCCAATCCTGTTCATCTCAGGGATCAGACAGGTCTTATTGCTCAGGTTGAATCGTCCAAGCTTTTCAGTCAGAGACTGGAAATCGATTATCTTTGGTGACTCCATCGTAACCGTTCACGGATTAAATTTCTGTTGTTTTTTAAATCCAAAATCCCCAATCCAATCCCGCCCTGCGGGACCAAAATCTAATTGGCCACCTTCAAATCTGACACCATGCCTCTCTGCTGCTTCTGCATACTGTTTTCTATCACATTCTTGTATGCCTCGAGCCTGGTCATGGCCCCTGCAACGGCGCTATGTTCGTCCAATTCCAAAATCAGATAGGCCTTGTCACCCATAATATGTCTGTAAAAATGCTCGAGAAAAGAATCTGCCCCGCATCCGAAATTGGTCAAATGAAGACCAAAATAGGACTCATGGCCCTCCACAAATTTGGCGGTCCTCAGGATTTGAGCCCCCAATCCCCAATACATGGAGGGAAAGTCATAGAGGTCTACAGATGAGACGTCTATGAAATCCATTGGAAGGGCAGCGACTCCGATCTTTGCCAGGTTCCGGCCTAACCTCAAATTCAATCTTTCATCGTAAAGGTTATATGGCCGGCCCGTCACCACCACCAGGGGATCATCCGGGTTATGATATTCAAGGATCTCCTTTCCCTTTTTATGAAGCGCCCTGTTAAACTGCTCCTGTCTTTCCAATGCGTAGTAGATGGCCTTTCTTATCTTCCCCCTGCCAACCCCAAGTTTTGCCGTCAACTGATCCGCTATCTCCAGGGTGAGTGTATCGGCATCGTATTTGAGGTGAATAACCGGCTTCAGGATTGACGAGGAATCAAGACCCAGGGCTATCCGGACCATATGAGAATTGGCGCTGACCATAGGGCATAAGGAGCCCTTTTCCGAATCTTCAGGTGTGGGCATGTCGATCATGGTGGGGATAAAGAGATATCGGGTCTTCCCCATCAGCTCTTTTACATGACCGTGTGAGACCTTCACAGGATAGCAGGTCTCTGACAGCATGGTCTCGATCCCTATCTTTGATATATGGGTGTTGGTTGGGGGCGTCAGCACAAGCCGAAAACCAAGACTGTCAAAAAAATGCGCCCACAGGACAGCGTTCTGGAGACCATAGAGCGCCCTTTGCATCCCGACGGTGGGGCGTCCCTCCACCTCCATTAAAGGCTCCCCCTTCAACTCCTCATAAACCCCGGCCATATATGTTTGCCATATCTCCTGTCTTGCGGCAAAAAAATCCTCTTTTTTCCTGCCCTTGCCCCTTGTCAATTCATAGCGACCGCACTCCCCACCCCAAACAGAGCGACGGCCGTCAAAGTCATAGATCTTGAGTTTACATTGGTTATGGCAGTTAATGTCTGCACTGCATATTTTTTCTTTGAAATCCATGCGGTCATTTATGCAGCTGTCGAGCCCTCTGAATGTGGTCCCGGTTTTGTTTTCAAGACGCATCTTTTCATGAACACTGATGGCGGCGCCATAGGCACCTAAAACCTCCCTGTGTTTGGGGACTAAAACAGGGCGTCCAAGGACGTCTTCAAAGGCGGCAACAACCCCCTTATTCAAGGAAGGTCCACCGAGAAACATGACCCTTTGTCCGATCTTTCTCTTTTCAACCACACGATTGAGATAGTTATAGACGATGGCGTAGCACAATCCGGCTATCAGATCGTTTCTATCCACACCCTTCTGATGATAGGATACCAGGTCTGACTCCATAAAGACTGTGCATCTTTCGGCTAACTTGACAGGCGTCTTTGATGAGAGGGCAATCTCCTGGAATTCTCCCACGATATTGATCCCATATTTATTGGCCAATTCGTGGAGAAAACTGCCGGTTCCTGCCGCGCAGACCTTATTCATATCAAAATCAAGGGGATAGGTATTTGAGATATAAACATATTTTGAATCCTGCCCCCCGATCTCAAATATGGTATCCACATCCCGGTCGATTTCTACAGCGCCCCTTGCATGGGACGTTATCTCGTCTATAATTAGATCAACATTCAGGAAATCCCCTACAACATTTCTGCCGGAGCCTGTGGTAGCGGTCCCTAAGATTTCAATTTTCCCGCCCATCCGGTCGCGCAGATGCCTGAGCAGACCCTGTGTAACCTCTATGGGTTTACCCTGCGTGGGGACGTAGCTCTTATGAATAATCTCGCCGCCCTCGTTGATAAGGGCGTATTTGGTTGTGGTGGAACCGACATCGATACCCAAATAGGTCTTGGTCAGTCTTGGCAGAGACCTTTTCGGGACCTCATTTGTCTCCGGAAACAGGGTCTTTTTAAGGGTCAATCTTGGGGCTATCGGCACAGAAAGCTTCCCGGTAGAGGCCAGATCCTCTAATAGGTTCAGGACCACAGGGCTATCCCTGCCCGATTCATGAGTCCGGCTCAATTCCAGGGCCTCCAATGCAACCCCGAGGGCGCCGATGGAGGTGTTATAATCCGGCACAACCAACCCCGGGAAATGCTCCTTAAAGGCCTTTACCTGGAGCTGGTTCAGGGAAAGTCCCCCTACAAAAACAATCGGCTCTTCAAGGGTCCGGTTTGAGACAATGGTGCTCATGTAGTTCCTGGCGTTTCCCACATGCAGACCGTAAATGATATCCTCTAATTTTTCTCCCCTGTTCTGGAGGTGAATCATGTCAGACTTTGTAAACACGGTGCAGCGACAGGCCACATTGGCAGGGCTCACGCTCTTAATGCCGAGATCGATAAAGTCAGACAAAATCCTGTCGATCTGATCTTGGGAGATGTCTGCTTCCTTTTCATACATGGCGGTGGCCAGTCTCTGGGCCTGCTGATCAATAAAAGACCCGGTCCCGGAGGCACAGGGGCCGTTGGTGTTAAAATATTCCAATTCCCATTTCGCCCCTTGGCGCGAGGAATCCCCTGTGGACTGGTTAATCTGAAACAGGGCCGTATCCTGCCCCCCCATGCTGATGATCGACTTGACATCCGGTTTTATAAAAGTGGCACCAACCACCTCGCTGATCGTCTCGAATTCATAAAAGGCCCCTAATCTCTCACTCAGCTTTTTTCCATGGTTCCCGGTAAAGGATATGGACCCGATCCTCTCCTCACCAAATCTATCATAAAGACCCTGGATAAGAGCTAAGACCCCCTCATTCACCCTGCCAATATGCCGGCCGTAGGGCGCCTCAAAGACGATCTCCTTTTTCTGATTGATAACAATGCAGTTCAGACTCACAGACCCCGCATCAATACCCGCATAAAATTTCTCTGAATCTATAGTGCCGTTTTTTTGCTTATTAATCATCTTCTTCACTGTTCAGATACAGACCTGGTTAAGTGGTTAAGTGGTTGTGCTTTCTTATTTATGTGTTGATGGTCTCGTAAAAAGTCACTGACCCGTTTTCGTCATTCCCGCACACGCGGGAATCCAAGGATCCCGTCTGGCGACATTGGACTCCCGCGTTCGCGGGAGTGACGGCCTTGGAGACTTTTTGTGAGACCATCAGGGATTTTCTTCACTACCCAGATAAAAAATCTCTCCTGAATGTTCCTGCTTGTGTATCGAGCCCTTAATGAGCAGCCCTTTTATGAGGTCATCAACCTCATCAGGATCGAGGTCTAAGGAATTGACCATATCAACCGCCCGTAAGGGTCTTCTTTTAAGCGTGTCTAAGAGGATCTCGGCCGAAGTTTGCCCGCTGAATCCATCTTTACCCACAGGTATTCCTGCAATTACCTCCGCATTTTTCCCAAGGAGGAGCTTTAGCCCTTCTAATCGCTCTCTGTCAAGAGGTTTGGCCCGGGAGTCGGAGGGAGGCCGCACCACAGTGTTAATCTGTATCCTGTCAGGGCAGATGGTGTCAATCACATCCTTTAATGCCTCCTCCTCTTCTTCAGTGTCATTGATCCCGGCCAAAAAAACCACCTCGAGGAACATTTGGCCATGGTACTCTCTTCTAAGGCTCTTCAAGCCTTCAAAAATAGTGCCAAGGTCAAGTTCAGGGTCAGGTCTGTGAATCCGTTTGAAGGTTTGATCAAATGCGCTGGACAGAGTTGGCATGATAATATCCGCACCCTGGACACACCTCCGGACCTCTTTATCCCAAAACAGAGAACCATTGGTCAAAACCGCAACCCTTGTATCCGTGAATGCCTTGATGCCATCAATGATCTGATCGATCTCCGAATGTAAAGTGGGTTCACCCGAACCGGCAAGGGTAATTATGTCCGGACTGCAAACCAGGAGCTTTTGTCTTAACTGCTCTAACACCTCGTTAACAGGCACATAGGGTCTCCTCTCGAGGGTCCTGTCAGTGGTCCTCCCCACCTCGCAATAAAGACAGTCAAAGGTGCAGGTCTTGGCCGGGATCAGATCCACACCCAACGACAGCCCCAACCGCCGCGAAGGAACCGGACCGAAGATATGGGAAACGGTTGAGTCGTTGAGTGGTTGAGTAGCCATAAATCCTAACCCGGATAAACCAGAAAAGTGCCTAAAGTGAGCTAAAGTGTTATGTAAAAAGATGAACGCCGAACATCGAACATCGAACGTCCAACATCGAATGAAAAAGAAAAAGAAACATCAACTTTAGGCCTTTCAAACTTTAGGCATTTTAGTCACTTTAGGCACTCCACACTTAGTGTGCCTCATCCCAATTCTTTCCCCTGTTTATATCCACCTTCAGGGGCACCTTCAGGGGGAAAACCCCTTCCATTTCTCCTCTGATCATCGGAACAAGCCTCTCCAACTCTTCCTCCGGGGTTTCAAATACCAGCTCGTCATGGACCTGGAGGAGCATTTTGGACCTGAAACCCTCTTCTCCTAATCGATTGTGGATATTGATCATCGCCTTTTTGATCAGATCGGCCGCCGTCCCCTGGATAGGCGTGTTTATGGCCATCCGCTCTGCCTCGGAACGAATCCGTTTGTTTGCATGCTGAATATCCGGCAGGTATCGTCTCCTGTTGAAAAGGGTTGTGACATACCCGTTTTCTGAGGCCTCTTTAATCATCTCCTCCCGGTATCTTACCACACCCTGATACCTATCATAATAGGTCGAGATGTAATCCCTGGCCGTCTTATGGTCTATACCCAACTCCTCACCGAGTTTCCTGGGTCCCATCCCATAAATAATACCGAAATTAATCGCCTTTGCAATCCGCCTCATCTCCGAAGTGACATCCTGAACCTCCACACCCAGAATCTCTGAAGCTGTACGGGTGTGAATATCCTGGTTTTGATTGAATGCTTCAATAAACGCCTCATCACCTGAATAATGGGCAAAAACCCTCAGCTCTATCTGGCTGTAGTCTGCTGCCACAAGGTAATGCCCCTTCTCGGCGACAAAACCCTTCCGGATCTCTCTTCCTTCCGCCCCCCTGATTGGGATATTCTGTAGATTCGGGTTGCTGCTGCTCAACCGCCCGGTGGCGGCAACCGTCTGGTTATAAGAGGTGTGGACCCTCCCAGTGGAGGAATCGGCCAACTTGACTAATGCGTCGAGGTAGGTAGATTTCAGCTTTGAAAGGGTCCTGTAGCGGAGAAGCAGTTTCGGTATCTTGAAGGCCGATGCGGAGAGTTTTTTTAATACCTTTACATCAGTTGAGTAGCGTTTGGTCTTGGCGGTCTTCTTCTGACCCGGGAGTCCGAGTTTTTCAAAAAGCACGTATCCCAACTGCTGTGGCGAATTTATGTTAAACTCCATACCCGCCTCGGCATAGATCGCCCCTTCCATCTCTTTCATCTCTTTTGCAAAATGACCCGACATCTCCCTGAAAAATTCCGCATCAATCCTGATCCCGGTCATTTCCATGTCCATGAGCACCGGGAGGAGTTTCATCTCGAGGTCATAAAAGAGCTTCTCATTTTTCTCAGACTTCATCTTCTCATCAAGGATACGCCTTAGCCTGAAGGTTATATCCGCATCCTCACAGGAATACTCGCAGGCCTTTTCCACCTCCACTTCGGAAAAATTGCGGGCATTCCTGCCCTTGCCCACCACATCTTGAAAGTTAATCATCTTATGATTGAGATAATGCTGGGCAAGATACTCGAGGTTGTGCTGCCGGATTCCCGGATTGATGACATATGAGGCGATCATGGTATCGAAATGAATCCCTTTCAGATCCACCCCGTGCTGTTTCAACACCTCGGCATCATATTTTATGTTCTGCCCCACCTTCAAAACCCGATCATCCTCCAGCAACCCTTTCAGGATAGGGAGGGCCTCTGCCCATTTAACCTGGTCAGGGGCGCCCAAATAGATGTGCGCCAGTGGAAGATAATAAGCCTTGGACTCCTCAAAGGAAAAGGAGATCCCTGCCAATTCAGCATGAAGCGGATCCGTGCTGGTGGTTTCCGTATCGATCGAAAGGATACCCGCCTCCCCTATCCTCTCTGTTAAAGCCGTCAACTCCTCTTTAGAAAGGCAGAGTCTGTAGTCTCGAGGACCTTCCTTCCTCGACGCAAACTGCTCCCACAACCCCCTGAACTCCAGATCTCTAAAGATCGTTGCAAGCTCCTCACCGGATGGCTCACCGAGTCTGAGCTGTTCGACATCTTCATCAATCGGCACAAATCGATCGATGGTAACAAGCTTTCTACTCAAGAACGCCTCGTCACGGAACGTTTTCAAATTCTCCTTGAGTTTTTTCTTCTTTACCTCTTCCACTCGATCAAAAACATCTTCAAAGGAACCAAACTCCTGGATCAGCCCGATTGCGGTCTTCTCTCCCACACCCGGGACACCGGGGATATTGTCCGAGGTATCGCCTGAAAGCCCCATGACATCAATGAATTTCTCAGGCTCGAACCCATAGGCCTCTTTCAACGTTGAATAATCCGTAACCTTATCTTTCATTGTATCCCACATGGAGACATCCGGCGTGATCACCTGCCTGAAGTCCTTATCCCCTGTCACCATAACCACGTTGAAACCCTTCCCCTCACAGACCCTGGCCAACGTCCCGATGATATCGTCTGCCTCGTACCCCCCCAACTCGAACATTTTAAGCCTTAAGTTCTTCACCACCTCTTTCAGGACAGGGAGTTGCACTGCCATATCTTCCTGCATAGGGGGCCGGTTTGCCTTGTAATTTTCATAGATCTCATGCCTGAAGGTGGGACCCTTGGCATCAAAGACAATGGCAATGTATGTTGGCTCTTTATCGGTAAGGAGTTTCAGTACCATCTTGGTGAAACCAAGAATAGCGTTTGTGGGAAAGCCCTTGGAATTGGTGAGGCCCCTTATGGCATGGTAGGCCCGGTAAATATAAGAACTGCCATCAACTAAATAGACTGTTTCTTTCTCCTGAGACATATATTTGACGCGCCCTTCAGCTGATGGCTTTTTCTATATGGATGTTCGATACCCCTGGCAAGGTAATCGAATGATTGGTCGGTGGAGTGGCGGGAAATTGAACAAATTCATCCACCTTCTCCCTTATTTCTCTTCTTCACCATCTCAATAAATCGTTCCAGATTCTGTTGAGAGCCGAACGCTTCATTGAAGAATTCATCACTCCAGATGTCGAGGCCTAACCTGAAGATATGATGGATGAGTTTATCCGCGTTGTCAGGGCCCTGTATCTTTAAGACCTGATAGAGGAGGTCTTCAGGTACCCTAATGGGATAGACAGCCGTGGATGAGTCTCCTTCTGTCTTCAAATATTCCTGAATGCTCTTGAGGACTCTCAGGTTAACGTACTTTCTGTTATATTCTTCCTGATCCATATTAAAGAAATGCCTAAAGTGCAACAAGTTTGAAGTGCCTAAAGTTTGGAGTGTCTAAAGTTGTGGTACGCCTTCGGAGGTCAGTTTCAATCTGAAATCCTTTAACTCCACACTTTAGCCCTCAGGCAGGGGAACCAATTCCTTCCTCCGCTGCCTGATCCTGAAATATTCAGTATAACCCGCTTCACGGGCCAAATCAAGGGCTAACCTAAATCTGTCCCCGACATCCCCGGGACAGTGGGCATCAGATCCGAAGCATATGGGGATTTCTCTTTCCCGTGCCATGGCAACAATAAGCGGCGAAGGATAGATTTCACCCACAGGTTTGCGGAGACCGGATGTGTTCAGTTCAATTCCCATCCCGGCCCCGGCAATACGGTCAAGCACTGGTTGAGCCATCTCCTTCAGATCCTTATCCGTAGGGCGGTGCCCGAATTTCTTAGGCAGATCAAGATGTCCTACAGCGTCAAATAGACCCGACTCTACAAACTTTAACAGAATATTGAAATACGCTCGCCATGTAGCTGTTATATCAGCTGAATCCCAGATGTGCCTCTGGGCCGGATGATCAAAGCCCCAATCCTCGATAAAGTGCACCGATCCTAACACAAAGTCAAACTTCCGGGCAGAGAGCCATTCCCGAAGGAACCGCTCACAGCCGTCATAGTAGTCCACTTCCACACCCAATAGGACCTCCGGCGTTTCGCCGTCATGGAGGGCTTCAATCATCTTCCCGTAAGAGGGAAACTGGTCTAATGCCATCCGGTGGGCCAGATCATATCCGTCCGGGTTGGGCACGTGATCGGAAAAGCAGATTTCAGGTATCCCCAGCTTCTCCGCCTCTGATCTATATTCAGCCACGTCACCGGTGGCATGCTTACAAAGGGTGGTATGTATGTGATAGTCTGGTAGCATTTTTTTGAAGTGCCTAAAGTGACTAAAGTTTTAAGTGACTAAAGTTAATGTACGCCTTCGGCGCTGCAATTTCAAATAAAGAAATATGAAAATGTTGTTTTTTGTGGGATTTCTTCGTGGTCTTTGAGATGTTGCCCGTCACTTCCGTCCACTTCAGCTCACTTTAGTAATTTCAGCTCACTTTAGTCACTTTAGATCACTTTAGGCACTTCCAACTTCTTTCCCTCAACTTCCCCTCAACTCAAACCTCACAGGAACCCTGACCCACATATCCACCTTTTCATCCCCCACCATACCGGGTTCAAAGAGCCACCCGTTTACCGACTTCAGGGCCGCTTTGTCTAAGACCCGGTGCCCGCTGGATTTCAGGACACGCAGCTCCTTGACCCTGCCATCTGTATCGACCAGCACCTCCAAGACTACGGTCCCTTCGTATCCCCTTCTCCTGGCCCGTTTGGGGTATCCCGGGCGGGGGTTATCTTTGTAGGCAGGTGTGGCCTCACGGACCTGCTTTACGGGTGGAATTGACGCGATTTTCGTTTCGGTCTCAATAACACTCTCTTCCGGAATATCAGGGAAGGGCTCAATCGGAAGCGCCACATCCGTCTTTGGCGGAGTTGAAACATGAGTGGATGGCGGGGGCGTCTCAAGGACCTTTTTCTTCTCAGGGACCAGCGATGCCGTGACGATCCTGGCAGGCGTTTTTGGCTTCGCCTTTGGCTTTGGTGGTTTTTTTTGCGGTTTCGTAATGCGCTTCAGGGGCTTTTTAGCCTTCTTTCGGGGCTTTGTAACACTCTTTAAGGGCTTTACTTTTTTCTGAGGTCTTACGCTCTTTTCAGGATGCGCTTCGATCTCCTTTTTTGGCTCCAGGATTTCCGGGGGTACCTCAATTGTTTTTTTTGTGGGCAGAGGCTTGATGACAATATTCTGCTTCTTTTCCGGGGGCTTTTTGGAAGCATTCTTTTCTATAATTCGGGCAGGCTTGACAGTGGGCTTCGGTTTGGCAGCAGGTTTTGGCTTAATCGGGTGATAGGATGCAAGGGATATGGTGATGACATGAGGCTTTTTGGGTGGTTTTCTATCAAAGGCTATGGGAACAAACCCGAAAAAGAGTCCATGGGCTGTGAGGGCAAGCAGGGCTGCGAGTAAAAAACGTTTCACTTTTTTTCATCCACCTCTGCCTGAAAAGAGATATGTCTGAGTCCAGCCATTTCAGACCTCGTTAAGTGGTTGAGTCCCGCTTAAAACGGGATTGAGAGGTTAAGTCGTTATTATTATTCGAATTCATGCTTCGCCCAATAATTGGATACTCGTAGAATTTGGGGATTTTGGAAATACCGGTAGAAATATCACACAACAAGGTGTTAAATCAAAAGAATTTCACTTACTCCTTGAGAAGACATGCATAAAATGGTAAATGAGTTAAGAGTTGTGAGGTGCGGGTTCAACCAGCAACCAGCAACCAGCAACCAGCAACCAGCAACCAGCAACGAGGAACGAGAAACCAGTTTCCAGTTTCAAAATGATTATTGAACAAGCCAAAAATGTCTTAACAATCGAGGCCCAAAGCATCTCCGGGCTTATAGAACGGATCGGGCCTGAATTTGAAAAGGCAGTTGAGACAATCCTGAAAGCCAAGGGCAGGGTCATCCTCACGGGTATGGGCAAATCAGGTCTGGTTGCCAGAAAGATATCCGCCACACTCAACAGCACCGGGACATCTTCGCTGTTTCTCCATCCGGCCGAGGCCATCCACGGAGACCTCGGTATGGCAACACCGGATGATGTCATCTTAGCCATATCGAACAGCGGACATACCTCTGAAATTAGCAGGATACTGCCCTTGCTCAAGAATATGGGTGCAAAAATCATCCTTTTTACCGGTTGCCTTGATTCATCAATGGCTGATATCAGCGACATCGTTATAGATATAGGCGTAGAAAGAGAGGCCTGTCCCCTGGGGTTAGCACCCACTGCCAGCACCACTGCAGCTCTTGCCATGGGGGATGCCCTTGCCGTGGTCCTGCTCAAGCAGAGGCATTTTAACAAAGACGATTTCAAACGGTTCCACCCCGGTGGCAGTCTTGGAGAAAGACTCGCCTTCAAGGTAAAAGAGGTTATGCTGACCGATGATCACATACCAACAGTTGATTTAGGTTCCAGGGTTGGGCAGGCCATTGAGGAAATCAATGCCAAGAAGATCGGCGTTACCCTGATAACAGGGGAAGACCAGAGGCTTGAGGGGATTATCAGCGACGGGGATTTAAGAAGGGCCCTGATAAATAAAAAAAATATCCACGAGATGAAGGTCGAAGAAATTATGAGTTTGACCCCAAAGACAATCGACGAAGATGAGACCTCGGCAGAGGCCCTGGGCTTAATGGAACTCCATGCCATAACCCACCTCGTTGTTTTGGATGAACAGCGGCGGATTAAGGGTGTGGTCCATCTTCACGACCTCTTGGGAAGAGAAGGATTCATAGACAATGCAGGTAATAACAGCGCCACGCGGTCTCATAGCTGACATAATCACACCGTTTACAAAGGGTGGGGCAATTGACGGTCCTGGTCTTCAACGTCTCCTTAACCGCGTAGCCCCGCATGCCCAGGCAGTTTTCCTGGCAAGCCCTCATACCGGAGAAGGTAAGAGCCTGCACACCGAACAGAGGGTAGAGCTTTTGGAACAGGCCATCCCCGCTATGGCGCAAAACCCGATTCCAATCCTCATATGGGTTACCCGGGATGATGAAGCAGGGTCAAGACACACAACAATTGCCCTCAGAGAGGTCATTGAAAAGCGCCGATATACAGGGGATGTTTTCTGGGTGGATACACCCCTATATTATCACAGCAACCGGGGTCTCCCTGATCTCTACACGGCCCTATGTTCGGTGGTAGGAAAGCCATATATACTCTACAACGATCCGGGATTTATAAATGGCTTATCAAAGCCTTTAAAGAGAAATAATATCCGCACGGCTGTTCTCAAAGAATTAGTTAGTCTTGAGGGGATCACCGGTCTCATATTTTCAGGGTCATTGGACAGGGTGAACAACTACCACAAAGCATGCCGGGGACGACCTCATTTCAGAATCTATGACGGAGAGGAATCACATTTCTTAGACAACCCAAGCACGAGCGGGGTGGTTTCGGCGGGGGCTAACCTGGCCCCGAAATCCTGGGGAAAAATAATCCAGTCATCTCTTGATTTATCGGCTCACAAGAAAGGCTACCCTGATCATCTGCAGCAGATATGGATATTAGGAGACTACCTCCGCAGCATGAGAGATATCTATAACTCCCGGGCAACTGCACCCATCTTAAAAGAGATATTATCGGATATGGGTATCATCGAAACCCCGGCCTGCACGTTTCAGATTGAAGATACAAAGGAGTCTAAGTCAAGGCTAAGGGATTTGATGAAAGAGTTTGGAGACTACCCGGGAGAGGGGAAAGTGCCTAAAGTTTGAAGTGCCTAAAGTTGCGGGATCATTCAGCATCCAAGGAGGCACACCGTTCGACAAGTACCTTGATCTGGAACTGTTTCAACTTTAGTTCACTTTAGGCACTTTAGTCACTTTAGCTCACTTGGTTTACCTCTCAATCAGATGGAGGCGATACTGATAGTAGGCGTCTCTCAAGGCAACATAGGGGTCAATCGCCGCCTCTTTCATAGCTTCATAATCTCCAATCCTCAGAGAAGTCTTGTTCACTATGTCGTAGACCCTGATCCCCACATTGGGCCAGAAGTTAACCACATAGTCAAAAGGATTAATGAACAGACCGCCCCCCCAACCGACAGCGTCCCGGATACTGTAAGGGCCCAAAAACGGCAGATCGAGATAAAAACCCGGTCCGATGCCGTAAAACGCAAAGACTTGTCCAAGATCTTCATCCTGTATCGGGAAATCCAGGGCCTGCTTTGCCACATCCTGAAAACCCAAAAACCCCGCAGAAGAGTTAACGACAAAACGCACCAGCACAATACCAAGCGCCTCAAACTTGCCCTGTAACAGACAACTGATAGCACGGATCGGCATGACAAGGTTGGAGAAGAAGTTACGTATGCATACCCTTCCGAGCTCTGGGACCACCGCACTATAACCGGTTGCCACAGGCTTCAAGACCCAGAAGTACAATTTGTCATTAAACTGGAAGAAGGCACGGTTCATGGGTTCAAGGGGATCGTAAATTGAATCTATCTCCTCTTCTTCATCCTCCCAGGGATCAGATCCCTCTGAGGTCTCCTGGGAATCCTTTACCTGGGCAATTTTAAGATTTGACGGACGCTCCGCAGGACCTGATTCAGTTAGCTGTCTTTCTTCATATACCATCCTATCCAGTTCATGGGCCTCTACCTCATCATGCCCCTGCCATGTCTGATCCTTTTCGGCAAAACAAAAAGACGTAAACATACTCAGCCAGCATATTAAAAAAAATAGAACTCTCACCCGGACAAACCTGAACCAAACAGGTCTCGCGCAAAGACGCAAAGACGCAAAGGGATAAAACGTATCATTCTGCCTGCAATGGCTATAAGACAAATCTTTCTCAGACATAATTTGATTTCAATAAATAGGTGCTAATAGGCTCCCATTAACAGGCTCTTTTCCCATTCCGGAGATCATACAATAGTCGAGTCCCGTCTGAAAAATTATTCTTTTTCGACCTTTGCTTTCAACTTCTTGACCAGATCCTCGTAAGACGATCGTGTCATTATACTGCTAAACTGTTTTCTGTAATTATTTACAAGACTGACCCCTTGTATGGATATGTCATAGGCTAACCATTCGCCACCCTTGTTCTTGAGCTTGTATTTGACCAGAATCTCCGTATCTTTCTTGGTCACGATCTTTACTACTACAATGCCGTACTTTCCATCAACCCTTTCACCCACATACAAGACCTTCTCGCCGGAATAGCCCTCCACCCTATCTAAGTAGGTACGCTCCATCAGCATTCCGAAGAGATCGATGAACTCCTCTTTTTCCCGGTCAGACCTTTCCTTCCAATGCCTTGCAAGGGTCCTCTTAGACATCTCTCTCCAGTCAAATCTCTCATCCACGGCTTCCCGGATACGCCTGGCCCTCTCTGCAGCCATGTCAGAGGTCTTCATGGCAGGATCACTTACGATTGCAATCAATTTATCGGTTGTTTCCCTGACATCTTCCGTTGGCTTCCCTGCCATAGATGAGCCTGCAATAATAAGGGTCATAAAAATGAAAAGAGGGATCATTAAAAAGTACTTACAGACCATATGTGCCTCCTTGGATACTGGATGCTGGGTACTGGGTACTGGGTATTGGGTACTGGTCGAAGACCCCGTCTTTAGCGGGGTTGATTGTTGATTGAAAAACCTAACCCGCAACCCGTAACCCGCAACTCGCAACCCATCATATTTTACCAAAAACGTAATTGGAGATCAATTCTTCAATATCAATGGCAGACTGTGTGTCCCTTATACGTCCGCCGGGTTTTATAAGTTCATCAGCGCCGCCAGGCGTAATTTCCACATATTTCTCACCGATCAATCCTTTGGTCTTGATGGAGGCGATGGCATCCTCCTGTATCTTTAGATTCAGAGGAAGGTTGAGAAATATCTTAGCCTGATAATCATCCAAAACAACCCGCTTCACCCGCCCTACTTCCACCCCTGCGATAACGACCGACGATCCGGACTTCAGACCACCGCTGTTGGAAAAGATGGCGTGGATCTCGTATCCTTCATCACCGAAGACCTCCATTTTCCCTAATTTGATGGACAGGTAACCAAGACAGATGATCCCTATGATCATAAAAAAACCCACAGCCAGTTCAAGATCAAACTTTTTCATGCATCCCTCCTTCCCGTTTCCCCCTTCCGTCAGAATCCCCGACAAATGCCCGGACAATCGGGTCTTTGGAAGAAAATAACTCCGAGGGAGTTCCATCAGCCCATACCACACCCTCATTTAGCATGGCCACCCTGTCGACAATGGTAAAGACCGTCGAAATCTCATGGGTCACAACGATCCCTGTAAAGTGAAGTCGCCTGTGACAGGCATCAATAAGCTTAATTATGTCATGACCTGTAACCGGGTCAAGGCCTGTGGTTGGTTCATCAAACAGCATGATTTCCGGATCTCCAACCAGCGCCCTGGCGAGTGCAGCACGTTTCACCATTCCCCCGCTGATCTGGGACGGATATTTATATTCCGAACCTGACAGACCGACATTGTCCAGTTCCTCTAAGACCTTCGTCTGGATACGCTTATCGCTCAACTTTGTCTTTTCCTTTAGAGGAAAAGCAACGTTTTCGAAAACATTCATGGAATCAAAGAGAGCACCCCCTTGAAAAAGAAAACCCAGCCGGTCCCTCAAGGCAGTTAAACTTCTCCCTCTAGCCACATCCATCTCTCTGCCGTCCACCACCACACGGCCCTTCTCAGGTTTCATCAGCCCTGCCACATGCTTCAAAAGCACACTCTTTCCGCAGCCGCTTCTCCCTATCAGGGCGAGGACCTCACCCTTCATAACCTCAAGAGAAATCCCTCTGAAGACCTCATTTCCATCAAAGGATCTGTAAAGATTTTCAATCTTGATCATTATAAGTGCCTAAAGTTTAAAGTGACTAAAGTGACTAAAGTGAAAACAAAGTCTTTCCTACGCTACGCTTATTTCTTACCAATGGAGGTAAATATTGCAAGCAGTTCGCTACACTCCTCATATTCAGACTCTACTTTGTCCTTCGATAACCAGCCTACTTCTATAATTACTTCCAACCAATATTGGGTTTCACTTGCTTCACTTTGACAAATGTTGATCTTGTTCTTAAAATCAGCCCGGCTTCTAGCCCTGTTGGCCTCCCGATAATTTGCCCCTACAGAGGTCCCACATTTGGTAATTTGATTCCTTATAACCCTCCCTTCAGGTGTATTTGGAAGACCTGTTGACAAACGGATAATACACACAGCGAATTGCCGTGTTCGTTTTTCCAGCATCTTAGAAAATTCTTTGTTATCCACAACACTTCATCATTTCCAACTTAAGTTCACTTCTAACTTTAGCTCACTTTAATCACTTTAGCTCACTTATTTTTAAAACAGAATAGAAGTCATAAAATAATCCCAGACAAGGATCAGCACCGATGAAAGAACAACCGCCTGCGTCGTCGCCCTGCTGACGCCCTCTGAACCAAAGCCCGTAAATACCCCGGCATAATAGCCTTTAAAACAGCATACCCAGGTAATTATAACACCAAAGCTGAGAGATTTATAGAATCCCTCCATGATATCCTGCATTTCCACATAGCTGGCCATCTCTCCAAAATAGGTGCCTGCCCCGACCCCGAGGAGCTTTCCCCCGATCAAATATCCCCCGAAAATTCCGACCACATCAAAGATGGCAGTCAGAAGGGGGAGACAGATCATGGCCGCCAGGAGATTGGGGACCACCAAATAGCGGTAGGGATTCAAACCCATCAACTCTAAGGCATCGATCTGTTCGCTCATACGCATGATCCCTATCTCAGCGGTAATGGCTGAGCCTGCCCGACCCGTGACCATCAAAGCTGCCAGGACCGGCCCCAGCTCCTTGATGAGGGCAAGTCCCACCATAGGCCCTAAAAAGGCGTCGGATCCGAATTTGCTCAAGCTGTAAAACCCCTGAAACCCCAATACCATCCCTGTAAATCCCCCTGTGAGAAGGATTAGGACCACCGATTGCAGACCTATAAAGCGGATCTGCTTGAGGAACCGGTTGAACTTAAGGGGAGGAATGACCATGAAAAGGACGGCCTTTACTAAGAAAAGGCCCATAATCCCCATCCTGCGCACATATTGGAGTGTGAAAGCGCCTGACCTTCTTATAACAGACATGGTTGAGTGGTTGAGTGGTTGAGTGGTTGACGGTTCTTTTATAAGGAACATGGTGTAAGTTTTGCAGAACAGGCTCTGGATGTCAAAAAAAATCGACTCGAGAGGGCGAGATAAGCCGTTATGGGATCAGGATTTCCCCATCCCCGGGTAATTTCCCTATTCGGTTTTCAATTAGCTCATACTTATGATAGTGTACACATTTCATGAAACTGGAGCCTGAATGCCCAAGATCAAGATTATTGTCGTCGGCAACACCAAATCGTCTTTCATTAAAGAAGGGGAGCAGATCTATTTAGAAAGGCTGCGACGTTACACTGACACACAGTGGGTTGAGGTAAAGCCCCAAAAAGTCCGTAAGGGGCGGTCGGGTGTGGAAATATTGGCCGCTGAGGGCCAATCCATAGATAAGAAATTTCTCTCAGGGGATCACATTATAGCCTTAGACATTAGTGGGAAAGAGTATGACTCGGAAGGGTTAGCCAAATGGATTGAACGGTTCTCATTAAGCGGGAAAAGCCTCTGTTTTGTTATCGGAGGTCCATTAGGGTTATCAAAGAAGATCCTGCACTCTGCAGATGAAATCCTTTCACTCTCAAAATTGACACTGACACATGAAATGAGTCGCCTTCTTCTCCTTGAACAGCTTTACAGGGCCTACACCATTATAAGGGGTGAAAAATACCATAAATAGTGACCCCCGAATCTTCAGGCAACCCTTATTCCTTAGGGCCGGCATCTAAGGCGATGGCTATCTTACTCTTGAGCTCCGACAGGTCAAATGACTTTATCACATAATAATCCGCGGCAATCGATTTCATGTCTTCCTTAAAGGTGTCATAAGCCGTACAAAGCACAACCGGGAGGTCATAAAACCTGTTTCGTATATCCTGCAGCAGATCCAGACCGTTGTAATCCACCATTTTGATATCCAGCACCACAAGGTCAGGCTTTTCTTCCTCGATCTTTTCCAGCAGCAGATGACCGTTCTCCGCCGTAATCACCTCATAGCCCGCATCGCCAAGTTCCTCTGAATAAAGGTAGCGGATATGTTCTTCATCATCCACAATCAGTATTTTTGCCATACTTTAGCCTCCAATATTTGAGATACGGATCAATTGCCTTACGACTTAGCATACCAAAAGATTCCGTCTTTTGCAAACCTTCCCGAATCCTGTCGGATCCCGGTTCTCTCTACCCAGCTCCAAACTTCAGGCATCGCGTCTGGCGGGACTCACTTTAGTCACTTTAGCTCACTTTAG
>JACNJD010000032.1:0-1521 GCA_014382715.1 Candidatus Desulfacyla euxinica
CTATCTCCATCTCTTCTTTCTCTTCCAGCGTTGAAACCCTTTTGCTGACTCCTCAGACCTCATCCCCATATAAAACTCCTGCACGTCTTTGTCTTCCATCAAATCCTTGGACTCCCCCTTCATGACAAACCGGCCGTTTTCCAATATGAGCCCGAAATCAGACATGGTCAATGCCATGCGGACGTTCTGTTCCACTAACAAGATGGTGACACCTTCCTGGTTGATTGTCTTGATAATCTTGAAAATGTCTCTAACCAGGATCGGAGAGAGACCTAAGGATGGCTCGTCAAGAAAAAGCAGCTTGGGACGGTTCATAAGGGCCCGGCCAATGGCCAACATCTGCTGTTCGCCTCCGGAAAGTGTCCCGGCCCACTGGGCCTCCCTCTCTTTGAGCACAGGGAAATAAGCGTATATCTGTTCAAAATCCTTTTTTATCCCCGCCCGATCCCTCCTTATATATGCTCCCATAAGAAGGTTTTCCTTCACACTAAGCTCGTCAAAAATCTCCCGACCTTCAGGCACGTAGGACAAACCCATTCTCACGATCACTTCAGGGTCTTTGCCATCAATCCTCTTTCCCAAAAACTCTATGGTCCCCTTGTCAGGCTGATCATCCAAGAGGCCCATAACGGTTTTCAATATGGTGGATTTTCCTGCCCCGTTGTTTCCAAGAATCGCAGTAACGGTCCCTTCGTCCACAGCGAGAGACACTCCCCGCAGCGCATAGATCAGGGTGTAAAATGTCTCTATGTTCTTTATCTCAAGCAGCGTGGTCAATGACTTCATCCTCTCCCAAATAGGCCTTCAGGACTTCCGGATGCTTCTGAACCTCCTCGGGTTTTCCCTCGGTGATCGGTTTGCCGAAGTTGATGGCCAAAATAAGGTCTGAAATATCCATCACCATCTTCATGTCATGTTCGATAAGGAGGATTGTCAGCCCAAGCTCATCCTGAATATCTTTAATCCAGAATACCAGGTCCTGCTTTTCTTCAGAATTCATGCCTGCAGAGGGCTCGTCTAAGAGAAGGAGTTCAGGCTCCAGTGCAAGGGCCCTCCCCAATTCTATTAATTTCTGGGTCCCGTAAGGGAGCCCCCCTACAAATTGGTTTCTGGCAGATTGGAGATCGAGGAGGTCAATGATCTTCTCAACCCTCTCCCTGTGCTTGATCTCCTCTTGGGCAGCCTTCGAACCTCTCCTAAAAAAGGTGGCGCCGGTCCAGACGTTTGTTTTCATATGGATATGCCGGCCAAGCATCAGGTTTTCCATGGTGGTCATACGGGAAAAAAGCTCAATGTTCTGAAATGTCCTGGCAATCCCTTTCCGGGCAATTCTGTGGGGCTTTTGCCCAACAATATTCTCTCCTTTAAAAATAATGCTTCCGGAGTCAGGTTTATACAGACCGTTGATGCAATTAAAAATCGTTGTCTTGCCGGCCCCATTGGGCCCGATAATGGAGAATATGGAGCCCGGTTCCACACGAAAACTGACCCTGTCCACAGCCGTGAGGCCCCCAAACCTGA
>JACNJD010000032.1:1698-3705 GCA_014382715.1 Candidatus Desulfacyla euxinica
AAACCTTCCTTACATAGTGTTTGGCAAAAAGCCCGCTCGGCTTAAAACAGAGTACCAGCACAATGATCAGGAATGCCACAATCGATTTAAATTCCAGGGACACATATCCACCAAACAGATTTTCGAGGATCCCTAAAATATATCCCCCTAATGCGGCGCCCACTAATGTGGTCATTCCACCGAGGACTGCCGCTGCAAAACCTTTCAGGAGCGGTTCAAGCATCAGGTTTGGGTCTAAGGTGGCAATGGGCGCTAACAACATACCGGCAACAGCTCCGATCATGGAGCTCAACGCCCAGGTGAGGGACAATATCCTGTTTGTTCGAATGCCATTGATGCGGGCAGCCATGGCATTTTGCTGGGTGGCTTTCATAGCGATTCCAACTTTGGTATACCTGAAAAAGAGAAAGAGCATAAACATCAAAAAGAGCGTGATCAGGAGCGTGGCAATATTCAGGTAACTGATTACAGCAGACCCGAGATGGATAACGTCGAAATCCGATACCGGAAAGGGGAAATCTTTCTGATCTGCACCCCACTTCCAGCTCGCAAGGCCATAGAGGACCATCTGAAATCCCAAGGTGATAAGGATAAGGCTTAAAATATTAGGGTCTTTTGCCCTCCTCAAAAATACAAATTCTAAGAATACCCCTAAGGCCGCAGCAAAAATCAGGGTACCGATAAATGAAACGACAAAGGAATAGCCGTTGGTCACGAGCAGGGTAAAGGCCACAAAGGTTGAAAGCATGGCCATTTCACCCTGACCGAAGTTGGGCACCTCTGAGGTCTTGTAGATAATAACCATGGCAAGTGCAATGAGCGCATATAAACTGCCAAAAGAGAGACCGCTGACAACGAGCTGGGAAAACATTATGGTTACCCCTTAGTGATATGGTCAAATAGTTCCTAAAACGGCCAGGTCTTCCAGTATATCTTCGTCCTTATCCAGAAGCCGTATAAGCCTAATGGTTCAAATACAACGAGTAGAATGATAATCAAGCCAAAAATAATACTTGCAATATTGGGAAGCCCTGCAAGGTTCATCCATCGCTCTGAAAACGATATTAAGGCCGCCCCTAAATAAGGGAGTTCCTGTACCTTGTCTAACACCAACAAGAGCCATGTCATGACAACCCCACCCATAATGGAGCCAAGAATAGAACCTAAGCCCCCTACAATCACAAATGCTAAGAAATAGATGGAAAGGATGAAATTAAAGGAGCTTGGATTGATAAACCCCAGGAGGAAGGCCATCAGTCCGCCGGCTACGCCCGCATAAAAAGCGCTGACTGCAAAGGCCAGGGTCTTGTAAAGGGTCAGGTTCACACCCATGGTCTCGGCTGCAATGTCACTGTCCCGGATGGCAATGAAAGCCCTTCCTACCCTCGTTTTCATCAGGTTTCGGGCCGCCAGAATCAAAAGAAAGGCTATGGTGACAATCACGAAATAGAGTCCCCTGTCCGTATCTATGATAAGGGGGCCTAATGAGAGATCAGGGGCCTCAAGACCCATCCTCCCACCAAAGACCTGCCATCGCCCGATCACCTGGGTGATTGCCATGCCAAAACCTAAGGTGGCAATGGCAAGATAAGGCCCTTCCAGCCTCAGGGCCGGCAAACCTAAGATAAAACCGAAAAATGCGGCAATAAGAGCACTGCATACCAGGGCCAATAGGAAGGGGAAATGCAAGTTGGCCATCAAGAGGACAGTGCCATAGGCGCCGATGGCAAAAAATCCGGCATGACCCAGAGATATCTGACCGGTATATCCCACAAGGATGTTCAATCCCACGGTGACAATGACATTTATGGCCATATAGTTGATCATATAGATATGATAGTTGGGGAGCAAAAACGGCAAGGTAGCGAGAGAGGCGATGAGCATAATGAACCAGAACCAGAGGATCTTACTATCTAAAAGTTGAATATCCTCGTAGTAATCCCTCTTCATGTCCATAGTCTGGTTCTCCTAATTCTTAAGATCTGGCACTCAGGCTTAGTCTAAAAA
>JACNJD010000384.1 GCA_014382715.1 Candidatus Desulfacyla euxinica
AAGTAATCAGATAACTACTTGATATTGCTAAAGAGTTAACCGGACAGCAGTGATAAACGATTATTCCTTCCTGATGGACAAACACAGCCTCAGGGGAGAGTTCCACCAGGCTTTTGTACCGCGTTTCGCTCTTCCGCAGCGCCTCCTCCGCCCGTTTGCGCTCGGAAATATCCCGTGAAATTGACAGAACGGCCCTTTGGCCGCTGATCTCAAACGTCCGCACATTGCTTTCCACCGGCAGTTTCCGGCCGTCCTTAGTAACATGTACCGTTTCAAAAAAGGCCCTGCCATTGGCCATCAGGGTTTCCCTGATTTTATCGACACCGAGAGTGTCATCACCTGTACCGATATCATGAGGATTCAATTGCAGTAGCTCCTGCCTGGTGTAACCCAGCCTTTGACAGGCGATATCATTGACCTGAATGAAGTGCCTTGGAAAACCGTTATCGTCGATCAGGTGGACGAGAACAGCGTCGTTGATTGTGTCAAATAGCTGGCGGTAGCGGTGATCGCCTTCTGGATTGGATGCCTCTTTCTCCAATTCCCGAACCCTCTCCTCAAGTTCCTCGCAGGTAGGTTTGTCAGACATGGGGACCTCCTGTGGTCCGTTCAAAATAATTTTTAAATCCGGCTGTCCAAATCCCGCCGTTTTCATTGTGTACCCGAAATGCCTTGAAATTTTCCATCTTCATCACCCTTTTTCAAATAGAAAACATTAGAGGCGCCAGAATTCACAGAGTATGATCAGGCTTCCGGGGCTGTATCCTCTTGGACGGCAAGTCGAAGTCTCCCTCGATTTCCAGGTCCGGCAGGACCATCATGGTGGCTGTTCCGTGTGCCAGGATTTTCCCTTCACCGTTTTCTATTGCAACCTCACCGAGGCAGAGAGTTCGTCCTACCTTGATGCTCTTTCCTTTCGCAATAAGACGACCAGTTGAAGCCGGGGCCAGATAGTTGACCTTGATCTCGACCGTAATCATCTTGGCTTCGTCATCAATCTGTGTAAATACGGCCCAATAGGCTGCTGCATCCACCAATGACGCAAAGACCCCGCCGTGCACCATGCCGTAAGGTTGGAGGTGTTTTTGCTGAACTATCACCTCCATGATGCATTCCCCCCAAGCGATCTCTTTGAGCTTTATGGAGGTCAATTCATAAAAGGGGCTGTTATTGACCTTTGCTCCTATGGATTTAATAAATTCAGGATTGAGATTTGTCATAATAACCCTTCTATTAAAGTATACAATGGCTCTTAGCTCCTGTCAGCTGTCATTCCGGGCCCTTCATGTTGACACCCTCCAGATTCAAAGTGAGGTCAATTTTGAAAAAAAGGGTAGGATTTCAGTTTTCGAATATGAAATGACCATATTGTCTTTCAATATCCATGTCAATTAGAATCACCGTCGCACTCTGATGTTGTGGTATCCCGGCAAATTCTCCGGCATAAGGAAATTGCTTGACCTCGAGGTGACGCCCATGTAAAAAATCTCTCTTGCATGGCCGTTGACTGAAGGTGATCGTAAGGTCCATCACGGGCAGTTGATTCCCTCTTGGAAAACATGAAGAAGCAAGTTACACTATAGAGCGTTGCTACTATTACTTGAATTCACCTCTTTCTACTTTTGACGCGGATTTTCAACATAGTTAGGGCTATAACAGGATATCATGTGGTTTTACATCATTATCGTTAGCGTTGTGCTCTATCTGATTCTGGCCCTGTTCTTCACCTACCTGGCCTTTCAGATTCCCCGAGACCCGGTCATAGACCCTCCTGATTGGGGAGAAATCACGGATACCCGGATCAGGGCTGTTGATGGTGGCGAGATAGAGGTCTGGAGGGTTGAACCCGGGGGACCTTCAAGGGGTGTTGTTGTGCTTGTGCACGGCTGGAGCCGGAATCGGGACCGCATGGTCCCGAGGGCCAGGATCTTTGGAGAGATGGGCTTTACGACTGTGATCCCCAGCGCACGAGATCATGGTCGATCCAGCCGTCACCGTTTTATGAATGCCTTTCGGTTTGCCGAGGATATCGAGTCTGTATTGAACTGGGTCAATGAACCGGTACTCCTCTATGGCCATTCAGCCGGGGCTGCGGGGGCAGCCATTGTTGCCAGCAAAAATCCCGGGAAGATAAAACTCCTCTTTCTCGAGGGGTGTTATGCCCGGACAAAGGAGGCCCTGCGTTCCCTTTACAGGGCCTACAACCTCGTTTTCGGCATTCTGTTCGGCCCTATGGTGGTCTTATGGATGGACATTTTTTACAGATTCAGGATGGACGGGGTGAGTCCTGCGCTATTGGCCCGGCGAATTGACCTCCCCGTGCTTATTATTCACGGGGACAAAGACGAGAATTTCCCCCTGCACCATGCCTGGAGGCTGAGGGACGGCTTCCCTGCCGGCAGGGCGGAACTCTTTGTGGGAAAGGGAGCGGATCATAGCGGCTGTAGCCTCACACCCGAATACCCCGCCGCCATTCAAGCCTTTGTGAATCGGAACCTCTAAGATTTTGGTCCCGCCCTGCGGGCTTAGATTTCACGCAATTGCCCAGGAAACTCCAGTTTTGAAAAATTCAGTTCACCCCAGTTAAATAGGCATAATATTTCACGAGGTAAACTTTAGTTCACTTTAGGCACTTTAGATTACTTTAGGCACTTTATTTCTTAAACTCCGGTTTCCTCTTCTCAAGAAAGGCGGAAATCCCCTCCTTGGCTGCATCTGTGCAGGCGATCTCACCAAATCCCTTGTAGCCAAGCTCAACAGCTTCTGCAAAGCTTTCTGCTGCGGCAGCCTCTTTGACTGTCCTGGCGGTTATGGTGACGGCTTCCCTGCTCAAAGGCCGCTTGCCTGCCATTGGCTGATCAGGGAGTTTGATCTCGGGGATATGGATTTTCCCATTCCGAATTCTTGTGATCTTTCCCTGGAGATTATTGACCTCTTCTATGGCCGCATTAATCAGCTCTGCCTGATTATCCACAACCTTTGCAACCATCCCTGCCTCTTTGGCCTCCATAGCCTTGATGGGCCTGGCAAAGCATATCATGTCATGAAAGAGTTCGGCGCCCTGCGGCCATCTCCTGTAGGGAACAACACAACCGCCGATTCCGGGCAGGATCCCCAGGGTGATTTCAGGAAACTGAAAGAAGGCCTTCTTAAGGGCGACCATTGAGTGACATCTCAGGGCCACTTCAAAGCCCCCGCCAAGGGCCATCCCGTTTATGGCCGCGACAACCGGCTTGTCCATCTGGTCCATAAATAGCTGGACCTTGGCGCACTCTCTCGAGTACTGAATACTTGCCTCGCTGTCGCCTAACATCCCGGGGAATTTTCCTATGTCCGCACCCGCTGAAAACGCGCTGTTTCCGTATCCGGTGATAATAAACCCCTTAACAGAAGGATCATCAATATACTCTTTGAAAACAGAAAGGATCTCATCTGTTACCTCGTAGGTGAGGGCATTCATGACCTGGGGTCTCCTGATGGTAATGATCTTCACTCCATCTATCTCGTCCACCAGCAAAAAACGTTTGAAGTCCTGATACTCGGCGAAGGATCCCTTTGGCTGCGGAAACCCGGGACGATCCACCTCGAATTTTCCCATAATCCTTTTAACTTCAGCCTCACCCAGATCCCTCATAACGTCAAATGGACCCTTTCTGAAACCGAGGGCGATCTGGCAGCCGAAGTTGAGGTCTTCCCTGGTGCCTATCCCCCTGTCAATGACATCAAAGGACTGGGAGAAAAAGATACCCAGCATCCTGTCCCTTATGGTCTCTTTCAGTTGATCATTAATCTCCATCCTGGTACCCGGACGAGGCGTCAGCCACCTGTCAACCGAACCCAGGATAGGCGCCGGTTTATAATGAGGTCCTTCTTCCATCTGGAGGGTATTGGTTTCAATGATAATGGGGTTCCCATTCGCCATATTAAGCACAAAGAAGGGGCCGGCAAATACAAACTCCCCGGCCACTCTGTCGATCTGGCCCGCGGTGGCGTCTTTGAGGAGATAGGCTGCCTCATTGCACCAGTTATCAAAGATCCGGTCCAACATGAAGCAGATGGCGTTATCCGTGATGAGAGGGGCCTTTCCGGTCCGGGCAAAAAACCAGAACAAATAGTCGATCACCTCCTGACTTGCCTTCTCCCACGAGATTACCTCAACGGGAAGACTCCTCCAGGCCGGTGCAAAAAAGTGGGTTATGGTGGTCCTCTCCGGCTTCTTCATCTTATTAAAGATCCGGTCTGCAGGTATGGAACTGGTGTTGGAAGTAATTATGGTATCCTCGCCAACGATATTTTCAACGCTCTCGAAGATCCGCTGCTTTAGAGGTATGTTCTCAGTAGCAGCCTCTATCACCAGGTTACAATCCTTGATCTGGTTGTAATCCGTGGTATAAAATATATTCTCCGAGACCGCCCTGGCCATCTCTTCTTTCATCTTCCTTTTGTCCACGGCCTTCTTTATATACCCGGCAAGCCTTTTTTCAGCGCTTTTCAGCGGTTCCTCCACCACATCCACAAGATAGAGTTTGATTCCCGGGAGGGCGCTCTTGAGATAATACCCGATATCAGGTCCTATGGTCCCGGCTCCTATGACGGCGATTTCCTTTGGAAGGGGGTAGGCGGGGGTAATCAACAGGGGGTTTTGTGAGGTCGGGTAAAGCTTCTTTTCCTGGTCCATTATTTTCTCCTCTCCTTTTCCTCTCACAGGGCCAACAGTAAACACAGAGTTTTTTTACTCATACACTGCGAGAGATTTCATTGTCTAAGTTAGGCATCATCTTCATCATCTGACAAAATGCCCCTTTTTATAAAGTCTTCACTCACGTAATCCAGGCCCAACTCATGTAAGGATTCTTTGGTTGGAATACCCTCTTTATTCCACCCCTTAAGCTTGTAATACGTATCGAGGAGTTCCTCTTCAAGCTCGGGAATCCGTTTCTTCCAATGGTCCTCCGGCGGCTTGTCGTCTTTTCTTCGCATACCTCTTCTGATATTGATGGCCCTTACCAGGGTTCGATACCGTTTGGTGGCCTGGGTGAGTTTGTCTTCGTCCATATCTATCCCGGCACCTGCCGAGATAAATTTCGGGAAATTGTGTATGTGATAGGGGGGCTTCATGTGAAAAGACGACACACCGGCGCACATGCCGAGAGCGTCATCGATGTAGTGCATCCGCTCCATCCAGTCGACAATATCACAAGTCATCTCAACCGTCGGATAATAGGGCATGGAGTATTCTCCGCGGGGTTCCCAATCTAAGAAATACTGTTTGAACCTGTCATCGGGAACCTGAAACCAGTCCTTTACAAATTTTTCTCTGTGCTCTCTCTTGGGAAAAGGTCCCTGCGGAAACTGTCCTTCGATCTGAGTAATATTCATCTTTTCGCCGGTACAATACATCAGAAAATAAATGGGATTCAGCATGCCAAGTTTAAGAGGCAGCTGCTCCTGCTTTTTTATATTATTATGTGCATATGCTTCGGCACCCTTGCCAATCTGTTCAGCAGCCCAGTACGTGCCGTTGGCCAATACATCACCGATCCCTTCACGACGAACAATCCTGTCAAGCAGCCAGTAAAAGCGTTCGTCGTTGTCAGACGGCAATCCCTGCATATCATCATCGGTCAGGATACCGTCTTCATATAGCTCAAGCGCGAAAGCCATCACCTGCGGCGCTGAATAGCCATCCACGCCGTACTCCGTGGCGCGCTGCGCGATCGACAAACCAAAATCCAGGTTTGAAAAAGCCGCCATCGTATATGTCAGTTTCGTGAAACACTTCATCATGTATGTGGGAAGACCCGGCATGGAAAGCGTTGCCCCGCATTTCAGGGGACAGTTATAACAGCTTATGAGCCGCGTCCGCGCATTGTCGAGTGTTTCTTTCCATTCCTTCGCAATGTCTTCATTCCAGAAATCTCTTCTTCGTACACGGGCGTTTCCCCAGACAAAATTTTCCGTGTGCCATTTCTCATCATGTATAGCCATCTCCTGCGGTGATCCGAGCACAGCCAATATGGGTATGACACCCTGTATTGGATTTTTTTCCCGGAATTTAATATATTCCAGCACTTCGTTGCAAAGCTCGAGGTATTCAGCCGGCTGGGCAACATTGATGTCCCTGGTTCCGCGAACAACGATAGCCTTAACCCCCTTATCTCCCATAACCGCCCCGATACCGCCGCGACTGGCACTGGACTTGCCCTGCTCGATGGAAGCAAAAAAGACCCTGTTTTCTCCGGCCAGACCAATGGCGGCCACCTGGGCCTTCGGCTCATTCAACTCCTTCTTAATGAGTTCCGCAGTTTCAACAGCTCCCTTTCCCTGTAAATGCGAAGCATCACGTATCTCTACTTTGTCGTCATTTATCCACAGATAGACCAGATCGGCGGACTTGCCGCGAAGAATCACTTTGTCATAACCGGCATATTTCAATTCGGGCGCCCAAAATCCCCCCATCATGGAAAATGCCATCAATTTCGTCTGAGGGGAAATGGTGGAAACAATGGTGCGGTTACAGCCGGTAGCGGGTGTGCCGCATAAAAGACCGGCGCTGAATATGAGGAGATTATCGGGAGAAAAAGCTTCAACTTCAGGGGGGACCCTGTCCCACATTATCTTGGCGTTGGTACCGAGGCCCCCGAGGTAAAGCTCGGTGTCTTTCGGGTCGGTCGCGACCCTTTCGATGTTTCCTCGGGTTAGATCAATCTCTAAATTAAAACCTGTCTCTGCGTATCTCATTTCCCCCTCCCTTCAAATAACCTGAATGCGTGGCATTCTTTTTGATCATGGCTGCACGGAAGGTCTCATCTTCACAGATGGCCACGAAATTCAGTTGGATTTTGCCATTTGTTACGAGTCCCACTTATAATCAATCAGCTCGGTCAGGACACCGTTCAGCTTTTTGGGATGTATAAAGGCAAATTCGCAATCTTGAAAAGGCCTTGCGACCTCACCCTTTGAATCCGGAATAAACGGATAGTCCTTTGCCTTCAGTTCATCAACGGCCTCTCGCGTGTTGTCCACATTAAAACTGATAAGCATAATTCCCTCACCCTTTCTATCGATGAACTTTGCCACATCTCCGTCCGGGGCCGTGGATTCCATCAACTCAAAACCTACTTCACCGACCATATATCTGGCCACTTTGATCTTTTCAAGTTCATCAACATAGGCGTCATCAGGGCCTGATTTGCCCAGCATGGGCTCCCACACCTTCTTAGCCGCCTCCAAATCCTTGACAGCAATACAGATATGATCAATCTTGTTTATCTTCATAATCAGTTTTCCTTTCCTCAAAAAGTTTTCTCGCCACAGGAACCGGTTCAGAACCATTTGCCCTGAACCCATCAATCATTAAATTAAAGACCTCTTCCAGGTTATCGAAGAGGGAATAAGACCTGTCTTTCAGGAGCCAGCGGGTGATAATATGTTCCATTGTCCCGACAAAAATATCTCTCGCAAAATAGGGATTGAGGTCTGATTTAATCTCTCCCGATCCCCGACCTTCCTCAAGTATCTCTATCAGATATGAGTAGAGGGTTTTAACATTAGAGTAGACCTCGGTTTTCATGAAATTGGCATTGGTCTTCAGAAATAAGTATACGATCTTTGCATCCAACGGGGCCTCTTCAACGCGGCGCAAATACCACCACAGAAATTTCCGCAACTTGTTGATTGCGCCTTTGATGCCAAATAACTGTTCTTTCAGATCGCCGATGAGCTCCAATACCCAGAGGTCCGGGATGGTAAGCAACAGATCTTCTTTCCCTTGAAAATAATCATAGAGCGCTGCCTCAGACAACCCCGCCTGTCGCGAGATATCCATCACCGTTGTCTTCTGATAGCCCTTATCAGCAAACAGCTTCTTTGCAGACTCGATAATCCGGTTCTTTGTGTTTTCTTTTGAAACCTTGTTGCCCATTCGTCAAGACCTTAAATATATTAGGATAATTCCGACAATTCTCTTTGTATATACTTTAACTATTTGAAATTACGATTGATATGATACCCTAATAAGATTAACTGCCCGCTCTTGCAATGAGGAAATTCACAGCATTTATGCGAAGACTTCCAAACAATTGAGCAAATAATAAAACCTTAACCTCATTTTTATGCTCAAAATGAATTAGCATTAGGTTAATCAACTAACTGTTATAATAGATAAATATTAACGGCAAGCTTTTTAACAAACAGTTTCCCTAATACTATTAAGTTATACAGGTGTCAATAAAAATCGTACTGCAGGACATCCATATCAGAGTTTTTATTGACAAGCGTAAATTAGCTAACTATATTAGCTAACATTGAAAAGGAATCAACATTTCGGGAGGCAAACATGGAAACACTTCAGGTAAATATTCATGAAGCCAAGACTCAGTTGTCAAAATTGATCCAGGAAGCACTTAAGGGAAAGGAAGTCATTATTGCCAGAGGCAACAAACCCATTGTCCGTCTGGATGTATTACCGGATGTACGAAGCCACAGAAAAATCGGGAATGCAAAGGGATTGATTCTGTCCATGGCTGATGATTTCGACGAACCCCTCGATGATTTCAGAGATTACATGAAATGAAGACATTACTGGATACCCATGCTTTGCTCTGGTTGATTACTGGCGATGAGCGGCTCAGCGAAACAGCCAAGAAAACCTTCCTGGATCAAGAAAACAGTCTGTTTTTCAGCGCTGCCAGTTTTTGGGAGATATGTATAAAAAAGAGCCTGGGAAAGCTCTCTTTGAAGAGCGGATGGATAGAAGCCATTCAAGATGAAATGAAGATCAATGCCATCCAGTGGCTGCCTGTTGAAATGCTACATTGTGCCGAATTGACAAAACTGCCCTTTTATCACAGGGATCCTTTTGACCGAATGTTGATTGCTCAGGCCATGGTCGAAGATATGCTGCTATTGAGCCGTGACAGCCGCCTCTCGGATTACGGAATCACACGTATCTGGTGAAGGAACAAATCGGGTGATCGCTTCATGCCGCGCGTATTCTCATTGACGGTAAACTTTTTCGAGAGAGCGTTCCCAAATTATACTATACCATGTTCCATATCTTGCGTGCATTGCTGTTCACCAAGGGACTGGAGCCAAGAAGTCATGGCGGGGTGAGCCGGATGCAGAAAAACCGAACTCTCGGGGTAGTTCGCCGTTCACTAACCACTGACCCCTGACAACTGGCATTTTCGTTTACTTCTGGGAAATGTCTGTGTAAAAAATAATCAATATTTCTGAGTGCATTCAAAGTTCCGGCACTATTTTAGAGAGATCTTCTCCTTTCAACCCCCGAGAGGGAAAAGAGGATTTGAAATGATCTACGATTGCCCAAAAACCCCGTTACTCTGAACAGATGGAGAGCGGGGTTTTTGTTCTTCCAGTATCCAAGGCAATAGCACTTTTTTAGATAGATACTGAATTTTATATTTTTATGGATGTCCCAGAGGCCCCTATGAACCTACCGGCTCTAAAATATTGACAAGGTATTTGAGTTGTGATTAAAAACCGTTAATCTACTCGCCGCCATTTATTTTTCCTTTTAACATTTGATGTAAAATACTATAATATCCTGAAAATCGAATCTTAGGAATGTTTGTTCGGATTCTGGGTTTTATAGTGATTTCATGAAAACAGGGATCTATTGTGCCGGAAAAAAACCAACCACTGTTCAGCAATGCCTATCTCCGATCTATCTGGGCAAAGGACTATGAGATTTTTAAAGAATCTCCGGAAGCGGAAGCCCTGAAAATCCGCCTGAAAAACTGGGCCGACAAAGACTGGCAAAAAGAGACCGCATCGGAAGCAGCGTTCATCGATGTGTTTTTCAAGCAAACCTGGGGTTATTGCGCCAGCGGAGAGGGCGAAAGAACTCACGGCTACACCATCCAGCAACAATATCCCGTTAAGAGCGCCGGACAGAGAGGTAGCACAGGCGCTGCCGACGTGGCGCTGGGTAACTTCGGTCGGGACGATATGGCGGAGATTCCCCAATTGCTGGGCGAATTCAAGGATGATCGCTCCGGCCTGGACAAGCCCCAGATAAACCGTCCCAATTCCCGCTCGCCCGTTGACCAGTGCCTCGACTATCTTCGCGAATCCCGGACAGGCCTGATTTCGCCGATCCTGCCGACTTGGGGCCTTGTAACAGACATGAACGAATTCAGGCTCTATGTTTACGGCAACAAGGCGCAATACCAGCGTTTTGTCATCAAACCCGAAGAGGGCGACCTGACCGTTTCGCTTCTGGGAGACGGCGCGGAGGCTCTGTTTCAGCGTTTTCTCTTCTACCGCACACTTCATGCTGACTGGCTGTTGACCACCAGCGGAAAATCACGACTCGAAAAGCTCTTGGGCGAACAGATCACCCATGAACAAGTTTTGGAGAACGAGTTTTACGGTGAATACCACGCCTTCCGTGAAGCAGTTTACCAGGCTTTGCGCGAACACAATCCGCAATACGATCAGGAGGGTCGATTGCGCTGGCTGGTCAAATTCACACAGCGTATCCTTGACCGCTGCCTGTTCATCCTTTATTGCGAGGACATGGGCCGCGAGTTGGGCTTTCCACCCAATGTTCTGCGCGACGTGCTGATCGAAGTGGGGGCGAGCAAGTTCTACAATCCGGAATCCGATCAAGCCTGGAACATGCTCAAGCAGTTGTTCGCTGCCATGCAGGAAGGTTCGCCCTTCGGCGCCGAACGTATCAATAAATTCAATGGCGGGCTGTTTGCGAAAGACCCGGGAATGGACGTCCTGAAGATTCCGAACCGCGTTTTTTGTGAGCAGAACCAGGGGCAGAGCACCCAAAGACTTCTGCAGTATCCCAAGACCCTGCTTTATTTCTCGGCCAAGTACAACTTCGGGACAGCGGATGACGGTGCGGGACGTACGCTTACCCTCACCGCCCTGGGCCGAATCTTTGAGCAGAGCATCACCGACCTGGAAGTAATGGAAGCCCACGCTGAGGGTCGGGAATCTCTGACCGAAATCACCAAACGCAAGCGCGACGGGGTGTATTACACACCGGAATGGGTAACCCATTATATCGTCGAGGAAACTGTGGGTGCCAGGCTGTCTGAAATCCGCAAGGAACTTGGCCTCGACAAATTCTCGAACGTTAGCGATGAACAGATCGCCGCGTACCGAAAGGATCGCCGCTCCGCGAGGATGGTAGGTGAATATGAAAAGGTCTTGCAGCAATACCGCCAACGGCTGGACGAATTGAGGGTCGTGGACCCGGCCTGCGGTTCTGGGGCCTTTTTGATCCAGGCGTTCAAGTATCTCTACGAAGAACGGCAATGGATCGTCAAGGAGTTGGAGCGCATTACCGGCGTCACGGGGCTTTTCGACACCCATTCGGCCATGCGCGCCGTCCTGTCGAAGAACATCTATGGCATAGACATCAACGCCGAGTCGGTGGAAATCACGCGGCTGGCCCTCTGGCTGCATACGGCCCTACCGGATCAACCGCTCACTTCCCTGGACCGGAACATCCGCTGTGGAAACAGTCTGATCGGGCATGATTTCTACCGCCAGGCAGGCATCACCCGTGACCTGTTCGGCGAGGATGAACAGGAACGCGTCAATACCTTCGATTGGAAAGAGGCCTTCCCGGAAATCTATGCGCGCGAAAACCCCGGCTTTGATTGCGTTATCGGCAATCCGCCGTATGTCAAGCTGCAAAATTTTCGCAAAATGCAGGAAGATGTGGCAGGATACCTGATAAAGGCCAGGGCCGAAAACGGCGGGCCATTGTATGAAAGCACGCAAACGGGCAACTTCGACATGTACCTACCCTTCATCGAACGTGGGATTGAATTGCTAAATTCGAAGGGGAAAATGGGATATATTGCCCCAAATGTCTGGATGGTAAACGAATATGGCAAAGGTCTGCGGCAAAAGCTCAAACGAACGCGCAGTCTGGACCGTTGGATTGACTTTAAGAGCTTCCAGGTGTTTGATGAAGCGATTACCTACACCGCCTTGCAGTTCTTCGCCGGGTTCCCGCAGGACCGTATCCGCTGCGTGTTCGCGCCGGGCGGCAAACAGGACATCGCAAGCGTAGATTGGCGCGAGGTGAAGGACGCGACATCTTACCAGGACTTGTCGGAGGAGGAGAGTTGGGTATTCGTCACATACATGGAACGGAAACTATTTGAGAAGCTGAAAGAATGCGATCAGTTGGGAGATAGTTCTGTAACGACTCAGATTTTCCAAGGGATAAAGACGAGTGCTGATAAGACGTATGTTCTCGAAAGAGTTGGCCCCAACAGCTATTTGTACAAAGGAGGCAAGAAGCCTGAGCAGGTTTCCATCGAAGATTCTCTCATGCGAAAAATTGCATCAGGGAAGCGTATTAACCGATATGAATCCCCCATTGTTGATGTCTATCTGCTATTCCCGTATGACATTTCAAAGGTCCGACCTCCTCTCTATAGCCAAGCCGATATGAAAGCTAAATTTCCCAATGCTTGGGCGTATTTATGCCAACACGAAAATGAGCTTAGCGCCCGTGAGAAGCACCGATTCGATGATAATAACTGGTACTGTTTCAGCAGGCCGCAAAACCTTGACAAGCAACCTTTGCCAAAGCTCGCTGTAGCAGGAACAACTCCAGAGCTGCGGCTTACCTGTGACAAGAACGGGGAGTTATCAACCCTCGGCGGAAGAGTATACTCCATCTTGCCAACAGTGAAGAGTGAAATGCACTTTCTATTGGGAATCCTGAACAGTCCTGTCCCGAATTTAATTTTTGTTCGAATAGCCAGACCCAAAGCGGGTGGCTTTTTCGATGCTGAAACACAGTTTCTTAAGCCACTCCCCATCCCCCGCGCGAGCGACGATGAAAAAGCCCAGGTCTCAGAAAAAGCGAAAAAGCTGCAAGACCTGCACACCCGTCGGCGTGATCTCCTGTTGATGATTGACAAACGGCTTGAAAGCGCTCAATGCGAAGACGAAAAGCGAGACGAAGGCTGGCTCTGGGCCGACGTCAAACCACTAAATGACCTCAAAAAAGAGGCGCCGCTGGAATTGAAAGGTCCGGAGTTGACCACTTGGGCCAAACTGCAGCGAAATTTGAAACTGGCCACCCATCTGGAACAAATCAACCCCATGCTTCGCCCCGGCGTAAAGCTCACTGTGGCAAATGACTACGGTGAGTTGAAGCTCATGGCCAATGGCACGGCGCTGATCGAGGGAATTTTCCTGGACGAAGAAGAGGCGATGTTCACCGCAGTCCAATGGCGGCAGAAGGTCCGTCGCACAAATGTAACCCAAAAGTTTGACGCCAACCGGCTGATATCACTACTCCTTAAACTCCGCAAGACGAGCAACCCGGCCATCATTAAACAGGTGGTTGGAATTGACGCCGACATCGAGGCGTTGGATTCTGAAATCGCCCGGGCTGAAGACGACATGAATCAACTCACCTACCGGCTCTACAAGCTCACGGAGGAAGAAATCAGACTGGTAGAGGGAGGATAAGGATTTAAGCAAACGAAATTTGCACCAATATGAGGTCGTATGTCAATATTTCCTGATCAGGTTCACATTGAACGAATCGCCGAAGCCCTGTGGCGAAAATCGCCGCTTGGCAATGCGGCATTGATGGTTGGAGCCGGACTGAGCCGCAACGCACGCAATATTGCGGCCCCCGACCGAAGGATGCCCACTTGGAGCGAATTGGCTAAAAGCCTTTGTGAAAAGCTTTATCCCGCAGACGACAAATCGGTCGCTCGTCACCGCGATCAAGCGCTTAAAATTGCCCATTCCACGAGTGGGGCATTGCGCTTGGCACAAGAGTTTGAAGCATCCTTCGGTAGGACGGAACTGAATCGGTTACTCAAAATCTTTGCACCGGATAATGATTATGCGCCTTCAAATCTGCACACGGAGCTATTGAAACTCCCGTGGACGGACGTGTACACCACCAACTGGGACACGCTGCTTGAAAGAACCCTCGACACGGTTGTCGATCGAAGATATGACGTTGTCCGAACTCGGGACGACATCCCCGCCTCGCAACAACCCCGCATTGTAAAACTCCACGGATCCTTCCCTTCGAACTATCCTTTCATCTTTACCGAAGAGGACTACAGAAGTTATCCCACTCGATTTGTGCATTTCGTCAATATGGTGCAGCAGTCGATGATGGAGAACCTCTTCTGTCTCATTGGCTTTTCCGGCGACGATCCGAATTTTCTCCACTGGTCCGGATGGGTGCGAGACAACCTGGGGGAATCGGCCCCGAAAATTTACTTGGTAGGGTGGCTGGAACTTGCGCCTGTTCAACGGCGCATGCTTGAAGAGCGGAACATTGTTCCGGTCGATCTGTCCCGACTACCCCAAGGTCGGAAGTGGCTTGAAGAATGCAGACATGGCTATGCGTTGGAGTGGTTTTTTTGGGTACTCAAGTTAAAGCGACCGGCCACGCACAACGGATATACGAACTGGACTTACTATTTGCCAAAACCTCCTGTTTACCTTGAAATCAATCCTGATCTTTTCGCCATTGACAGGGTTGAAAGAAAATATTCCTCAGAAATTCAAGGGCCTGGGAAAGAAGAAGATCGGCTTGAGGCAGTCCGGGCCGTATTTCCCATATGGCGTCGCGAACGTAAGGACTATGAAGGCTGGGTGATTGCCCCGGCGCGCGTAAGAAGCATGTTCTGGACTTACACCAAAAGTTGGGTCGGGGATCTGGTTATAACGGCCGACCGTATGCCCCCATGGGAGAGACTGTTTGCACTACGTGAGATGGTTTGGCGACTGGTTTCATGCTTGGTTCCCCTGTTGGATGAAACGATCCAACCCATTGAAAGGGTGCTGGATGATATAGACCCAAACAGCTGCAAGTGTCTATGGGAGGGAAAAGAAGTCAAGTGGTCTGAGCATGACTGGCCGGAGGCACGCAACGCCTGGTTACTGGTGGCAGTAGCATTGCTCCGTCATTACCGCCAAAATGGATTAACAGGCCCATTCGAGACCCTTGCATTGAGAGTGGAAAATCTCAAGGGTTGCAAGGATTCTTTTGACGCACTCACCTATCAGCGGGCAATGTTCGCCCTTCAGCGAATGGATTACCGAGCCCTGAAAGGGCTTCTGCAAAGCTGGCTTGTTGAAAACAGTGACCCTATCTGGGCGATTCGAAAAGCAGGCATCCTATTTGAAATCAATGAGTTCGAAGCCGCATATGAATTGTTGACGGTTGCCTTGCCAACAATTCGACGTTCCATTAGGCGGGATAGCGATGACTTCTCGTCCCTTTCTCGCGAAGGGTGCGCGATGCAGTTGCTGGAAATTGCGGGATGGGAAAGGCGTTTTCGCAGTCCCGAAGCCATGGCGAAAAATGAGAAGATTGATACGCACAATCCAGACTGGGCGGCAAGATGGAAGACACTACTGGCAAAAGATTGCGACGTGCGCGCCGAATGGCAAAAATTATGTTCTACCCTTGTTGCAGAACCACCCGATCCGAGGAGCGAGAAAGAAATTAGAGAGCGGGAATTCGACATAGGTCAAATGAGAACTACCCATCAGTTCGGAGGCGGCGAACAGCTTTTGCAAGCCTATCACCCTCTTATTTTCACCGAATTGGCCGGTATGCCGTCACATATTTCAACAGGTATCCGGATGAACGTTGGATCGAATGGTTTGAATAGTGCGGCACTATGGTTAAAGCAGGCAAATCCGGCACTCGCAATCAGAATTCTCATGCGCACCTGTAGTTCGGAGAGCGACAAAATTCTGAAAAAGGTGGCCAAGCGGGAAACGATTGCGCTACTGGATGAAAATACGGCTGAAGAGTTGATGGACATTTTCATGCAAGGCATCAACCAGCTTGCCCCCGGAATAGCTTCCGACGAAAAGCATCTCGCTCAGCTTCGGGTTGCAATGGAATTGCTCTCTCGATTGGTTTTGCGTCTCACCGATCCGGAAAAACCAAAAAAAACTTTTGATCTTGCCGTTAATTTGCTTCACAACCATGCGGTCAGTGGACATCCATGGTTGGCAGGTGCACTCTTCAATTTGTTGCGGCGCACAGTGGAATGTATTCCTCCCCATGTGAAATACGATTGGGTATTGCCTCTGCTGAATCTTCCCACGGAAGGCATTGATGAGAACGCCTTCGTGCGTGAACCATGGTGGCGTACGCCCAACGACATTGAAAAACAAAAAGTTCGCTTAAATCGAGAAGCACAAACCGAAACGTGGACCGAGGCTATTCGCCGCTTACTGACTGATGCGGGAAAGCAAGAAAGCCGCCCTCGGGCGGCCATTAGGTTAACTTTTTTGCACGACTGTGAAGTCCTTTCAAAGGACGAACAAAGAGCGTTTGCCAAAGCACTGTGGACAAAAAAAATTTTATCACCTACGGGTTTACCCGGACACACGGGATTGCGATCTTGGGTCTTTTTATATCTGCCGGAGCCGAAAGAAGGGCTGGCCGAACAGCTCATCAGAACAGCATACCTGACAAAAGCCGGAGCGGAAAAAAAATCGCTCAAGAATTATCTTTCCGAAATTGGCAACATATTGAATATGGCCCGAACACGCAAAGCCCCTCTTTCATTGACCAAAGAAGAAAGATCGGTAGCAAAATCAATGGTAGTCAAATGGTCGCAAGAAAAATATACCGCCTCTATCGATACATTTATGAGGCGAGATCGTGCCAACAATTCTGAAATTCCAAAACTCCATGGCGCAGCTGAATTACTTCCTTTTCTAACTTTAACAGACAAGGATTTGGCGAACATCAAATCTCGCGTTGACACATTGGTAAACGACGGAATCGCTTGCTACAAAATTTATCCCCCTCTTCTTTCACATCGTCCCGCATTTTCCGAAAGCCTTATAGACCACCTGAAATCCGGCATAATCGGGGATGATCCGGATTTTGCAGTGGATGCGATAAACGGACTCTTTTTTTGGATGTCTCTCGCAGAAACCGGACACGCTAAACTACCCCCCGTAGAAATCATCGAAGAGACCGGGCTAACGATCTACTTACGGCATGAACCTGTCCTGGCGCAGGCCCTTCAGTTTGCCGCTCTGTTGTTTGAGAAGCAACCCGACCTAGCAAGAAAAGCCATTGGTCAACATGTACTTCTGGGGCTCACTTGTTTATTCGAGTCATGTGACTATAACCAAGCCATCGAGTCAGGTCTCGCGGACAGAATTGACATTCCCTTTGTGCGATGTAACTGCGTCGAGCTGGCTATTGCGATGTTGAAAGGTGCGTATTCCAGAAACGCTGTCCTCCTAAAATGGATTGAGGCCGCGAAGGATGATCCATTACCGGAACTCCGTAATCAGGTGGATAGGCTCGGACCAGGTTAGTTATTTACTCTGTAATGGGAGGCGTTGTTACTTTGTGAAATTACTGGACCTCAGTACTGTCTGCAGTGTAAAGGGTCACGTCTGCTCTTGGGCGTTGGGACATCCTTCAGTAAGTAAATACCTCATATAACATGCAGGAATTACAGACGAAAACAGTACGTTTTAAGCACATACACGATATTGATTCACCTTTGTTATATTCAATGCGGGAACAGGATCATATTAAACCTAAGATCGTAACCTTCCGCAAAGAGTTGCAGGCATTAGTGGGGCGTTTTAAGTGCACAGTATGTGGTTCCAAGGCAATTGAGATTGAGGCCAGGCAAAGCTTGTTGGATAAAACAGAGTATGTGGCGACAACTCAAAGTTTCGATTTTGCCAACTTTGGCATTTCCGATAATTTCTGCAATGGGGGACACATAGGGCCGGACCAATCCGAGGGGCTCTTATCTCCTTTCATTGGCACCCTGCAGTGGTCTCAGGAATGTGATAAGTATTAAGCCTGCAATGGCCGCTCCGATAAGAAAGATGAACGCCGTATGGTAGCTTCCGGTTACGTCGAAGACACGCCCGGTCAGCAACGGGCCAATCGCACCGCCAATCATCCCGCTGAACAGGACAACCCCAAAAATGGCGCCATGAGATCCGGTCCCAAACAGCTCTGCGATAGCGGGAGACATTACTGTGAAGAAGCCGCCGTGGGCAAAGCCGTATATGGCGGCAAAGAGTAACAGCATCCAGGTCTGGTTTGCCGTCTGCAGAAAAGTAAGGGCACAGATCAGCACAGCATAGCATATGATCAGCGAGCGTTTCCCGCCTATCCTGTCATTCGCCGTACCCATCACGATTCGACCAAGCAGGCTCATACCCCCGATGGTCGAGAGGACTCCCGCCGCTGTGCTCAAGGACAGGCCAATGTCGGTCCCATGGGGTATAATGTGGACAATCATTGTCAGCAAACAGAGGAATGTCACAAACTCTGACAGACACATTATCCAGAACTGGCTTGTCCGGGCGGCCGCTCTCAGAGATATATCCGGCTCCGGGTCTCTGTTGCCGGCTCCGCTCACCTCATCCCCCGCATCATCCGGCAGCAGACCCATCCCTTGAGGGTCACGCCGCATCATCTGGGCTACGGACAATAGTGTCACCAGAATCACGCCTCCGATAATGAGATACGAGTTGCGCCAGCCATAGGCTGCTACGAGGATAGTGACAATCAGCGGCACAACAAATTGGCCGGTACCTGTACCGACCTTGACAATACCCGACATCATGCCGCGGCGTTTCACGAACCAGCGTGTCACCGTGGAAAGCGTGACCACGTCATGCGTGCTGAAACCAATACCTGCAAGCCCACCGTACAACAGGTAGATCTGCCAGGGCGACTGTATACGGGACATAAGCATATAAGCAAGTCCAAGTGAGATACCAGACGCCATGATGAGGACCCTCGGGCCAATCCTATCGTTGAGCCTCCCTGCAAGGACCCCAATCGCTCCCGTGATCAGGAAGGCCAGTGAGGAGGCGCCCGATATGGTCGCCCTCGACCAGCCGAATTCGGACTGGAACTCTATAAAAAAAATCCCATATGTAAACATTGCGCCGATGCTCACTGCCTGGATGATGAAACCGGCAGCCACAATGTTGTAGCCATAGAAATACTTTGATATCATGCTATCTCTCGATATTGACGCCCGTGTAAAAAGTCCTTTTTACATGGATTTAGGTATTGAGTCCCGCGCATCGCGGGATAGGGATTGCGAATTAACATAGTTGATCAAGCCCCGGGACTTTCCGGCTCTTTACGAGATCATCAATATTGGTACCTAAATTTCAAAATCCCATCATGTTTTCGTAGGATCTTGGTTTCGGCTTACCCAAGTTAGAGTCTTTGTTTGTAACTTCTATGCAAAAAGCGAAGATGTTTTATGCTGCCTA
>JACNJD010000202.1 GCA_014382715.1 Candidatus Desulfacyla euxinica
CCGTTAAAGTTCCACCTGTCATAGTTGTAACCGTCCATATATGTATAATCACCCCGGAATTTGAGGTCTAACCAGTCTGCGGGTTTGCTGTCTATATTGAGGACCCCATGGGCATCATTATCCCTTCCCCTGTTGAGCAGACTGGCAGACTCCGAGTTAAAAAACTCTGTCCCATTTATATAATAGCCTTGTGTGCCCGCTGGGGGCTGGACGCCCGGCACGCCAAAATCCCTGTATATATAGTCGCCATAGAGGCTGACATTCAGGATATCTCCCTTGTCCAGAACCAGGTTGAGCGACGCATCGTTGTGGCTGAGATCACTGTTTGAACGAAAACCCAGAGTCCTGTACCGATTGGCCGTCAAATAGTATCCAAAATCACCAACTGCAAACATCCCCTGCTCTGCGGCAAGCCCATAGCTGCTCTGGGACCCGAAACCGGCGCTGGCCTTGAAGTCTGTTTCTTCTCTCTCTGGTCGTTTGGTGATGATGTTAACGGTACCGCCCATGGCTCCCGAACCATATAAGACAGAACCCGAGCCTTCGACTATCTCTATGCGTTCAATGCTGTTGAGGGGGATTTTGCTTACATCAGCAGAACCAAAGGAGGGCGAGTTGATTGTTACGCCGTTCACGCGGACCTGGGTAGCGTCACCGGACATGCCCCTTATATGTATCTCACCTCTCGCCCCGCCATAATCACCGCGGGTCCTCCAGTCGATACCCGGCTCATTGGCTAAGAGTTCTCCCAGGGTCTTTGCCGGAGACTCCTCGATATCCATTGCATCAACGACAATCACAAAGCTTGATACATCTTTCCGTTTCTCCTCGGTCTTTGTCGCCGAAACCACCACCTCATCCAGGGTATCCACTGCCTCCCTGCCCGTTTGTTCATCCTCAGCGAGACAGAGGCCTGGAAAACTAAACAGGGCAGCAAGCATTATCAAAAACATAGTTTTTTTCATTTAAAATTCTCCTTTATCTGTCTCAACCACAGATACGAAGCTCGCGGCCGGATACCCCTCCCTTCTTTATTCCCTACCTTGTTTATAAACCAAGGCCCGGTGCAAAAAAAATCCCCGGACCGAAATGAATCGACCCGGGGATTTCCCTTTTTTATCCTCAAGATCCTGCCGTCATCTCCAATCCACGAAGATTACGACCCGTCTGTTCAGGCAGGTCTTCTGACTCCCCCCCCCTATTAGCGACCTTCCCATCCGCCATTCAACCCATTGCGTAAGGAGTTGAGTGCCTGACAGTGGTACAAAATGCTAAAAGAGTTCCCCTTGTCTTATAAAACAAAGAATTAAGGGTGGGGTCACAGCGGCGGGCCCGTCCCGTTTTAACGGCGTTCCCTATTAAGCTCAAACGAGCACCTGAACATTGTCTTCCATTCTTAGGGACTGCGAGAATCAAAGTCAAGTAAAATTTGGAGATTTCGATGCTGGGCTTAGGTTTTTGAAGGCAAGGAAAACACCACTTCTATATGTTAGAAATTGGGTCTTGATAGTTGGGACTTAAGAACCGAGACCTTTGAAAAATGTTCAATTTTAGTCAAGATCAAGGAAGGCGAAAGTTTCAACCAAAGGAATATATTAGATATTTCGAGGATTGAAATTTGAGCCTGACGCCGAGATTGGCTAAAAGGGGGCGTTTTGCAAAGGTCTCGAACCCTTTCTATAGATGTTTTCTGCCTTTACCTGAAATATGAGACCTGACAGCAGAAATACGGAAATCTTTTCAGGAAATCAGCCCAATTTCCTATGGCGTTGGCTTCCGGTGGAGGTATTGGAAAAAAAGCCCTCTCTGAGCTAATGAGCTCTTATGCCAACATGGTCTTGAATTGAGATAACATAGTGATGTCACAGGTTTGTTTGGCATTGGAAAGCTGACCAATATAGCAGATAGCTGTAACTCATCAATAGTTCATATACGGAATCAGATATCTCAATTTCGATCAATTTACCCTAATTGAGGATATCTCAGAGTTTTAGATTGCTGAAATCCTTGACTTATGGTAACATAAAAAAGTTTAAAATGAGGCTGGAAGTGGTTAGCATACAAACGAATATTTTATTTTGTGAAAGTTAAGATTTTGCACGTAGTCCTTTCTTGCTGTCAGCTTTCGAAATGCTTGAAATCTTGACAGAATGCACTTATTTTTTGAGGAACAAGGGAGGACCTCTTTTCCAAATGAAGGATAAAAATGATTTTTCGATAATCTTAGAATACAGGGGAAACAAGGGTCATGGTAGAACAAGAAGCTTATCAAGAAGTTGAGTTAGAGGTTCAAGGCATGACATGAATGGGCTGAGAGCCGAAAGTGGCACGCGCTCTGGAAGAGCTGCCAGGAATTAAGAAAGCTTATGCTATTTTTCCAGAAAAAAAGGCCATAATAATTTATGATCCGGCATCAGTTGCAATTGAAGAGATGTGTCAAATCTTGTTCAAATCTGGATATGTTGCAGGCCCTAAAACGAATGAAAGAACAACTTCAGCGGTTATCTCCTATGAATCACGAGATAAATCTAATCAAAAAGATGATCTCATATGCTACTGCTTTGAATATACAAAAGATGACATCGAACAAGATTTTGTCAATAACGGTCAATCTCTGATTATGGAAAAGATTGCGGCGGAAAAGAAGGCTGGGGGGTGTGACTGCGGCAATAAAAATCCAAAAGGTAAGTGATGTTTGTCTGATGTCCACCAGGTGGTGGAAAGGGTAAAAAAGACACATTAAATCGTCGTATTATTCATGATTTTCAAGGATTCAATCGAGTTAGTTTCCCTTGCTGGATCATTGCAACCAGTCATAGACCACTTTAATAGGCATAAAAATAACCTTCGATTTTTAGCTTTACTATCGCCGACTTGACCAGGTTGAAGCCTTCGTGGTACCCGGGCGGTACAGAAGTCGATCATAGACGAATTTCCAAACACCCAAATGAATGTAACCATCGTCTGGATTAACATGCTTCCAAACGATTCTGATGTAACGGCAAAAGACTCAGCAATAAATTTAAGCGATAAATCTATTCAACACTTCTATGATCCTGACAAGCTCTCGGGAAAAGCCATAGCGGAGAGTGTCGGCTGGAAAGATAAGGTGGCTTGGGATATTTACTTGTTCTATATTGCAGGAGCTGAATGGATTGAAGACCCTCCTATTCCGGATGCCTGGATGCATCAATTGAGTGAGAACTGGGCGGACCGAGAGCATTTTCGAACTGGTGAATATTTGGCTGAGGAACTTTACAGTACGGTGAAAGCATTGTTGGAGACCGGTTGTTTGAAATAACTCAACTGCGATATCTATCCAATCCCTAAAATGTATTTAAATATTTCAGTAGTGATAATGGATTCATGACTATTCCAGCGGATGAAAGACTGGTGCTGGCTTTCCTGCTATATAAAGTGCGCGTTGGATTTTCCATACAAAAAGGCTAACTTACGTCTGTAGTCCAAACCTGTTGGTGTCTGAAAAATTGCTCCTTGTTGTTGTTTTGAATTCTGTCAGAGGCATGTCTCATAAAGGAGTTAGTTAATTGAAGGTATAATCTCGTTTATCTCCTACCTTGGTGAATTACGTGACTTATTGAGTCTTACTATTTTTTGCTGATCAGTTCCTCTAATTCTATCTAAACCTGGTACCTTTCCGAGTTATGGATGTTGGGGAGGCGAGCGAGCCCTTTAG
>JACNJD010000265.1 GCA_014382715.1 Candidatus Desulfacyla euxinica
TTCCGCACTTGTGATATCCCAAAATTGGCCCCTCAATGAGGGAATTTCCAGGATCTTGCAATATAGTTCTTGCACACTCTCTTCGTCTAAGGGCAACTCTCTTATGGGTGTAATAGCCATCTTCAAAATGCAGGGGACACAATCCAGTTGAATCAGCATATTTGCTCCGTCTCAGAGATCGTCAAATAGTTGATCGGTTAAGTGGTCGAGCGGGGAAATTTTCGCATTTCCGGATTGGAAACAGACCCGTTTCCTAAAATCATTAAGGGATGGACGTTAACCACGCAACTACTCGACCATTTAGTAGGTCTGCAGCTCAGGGTTTCTTCTTAGTTTTACCGGCCTTGAATTTTTGCCAGAATTCCCGGTCCTGGTCCTTCCAGTCACCACCCCACTTCTTTGAAAAATATGAAGAAGACAACCTCTTATTCCAAGGTTCCCAGGTTGATTCACCCTCATCCTGGGATTTTAATATATCAATCAGGAAAGTCGTGATCTTGCTCATCTCTTCTTTGGGGAGATAGGAATCAGCCCCTTCCTTGATGGATTTAACAAGATTGTCTGGACTTAATGCGTTGGCTGTCAGCATTACGGCTGTGATTTTTCTACGTTTGGCAATGTTTAGCAGCTTATAGCCATCAACACCCATAATATCCAGGATAGCCATGTCAAAATCATCTGACTCTAAATATTTTTTGGCCTCATCAAAAGAGGAGGCCTTTACAACCTTGCACATATCCAGCATCTCTTCCAGTACATCTAATACGTCAGGTTCATCATCCACTATGAGAATTTTCTTGCCATCTAATAAGCCATTATCTGACATGATCTACCTCCCAGGCACTATCTACTAAACCCTTTAAGCATAAGATCGATGATATGATCTGTATCGCTTTTGTCTTCCTCTTTGCTGACATTTTCCCCAAAGTCCCTCTTCCCCGCGGCCGTTACAGGCCTGGATTGTGTGGAAAAGATATTTTCCGGAAACGGCAGATCTTTATCTATGGCCCACTCAATATCCTGCGGGGACCCGTAATGTTTTTCGATTCGCATCCCCATCTTTGCTATTTCTATCACCTCGGCAACATTAATGCAGGGGATTACCTGTTGCTCGGAAGGAACAGACTCTACAGTCGTACCACATCCATTTGCAACAAATTTTTTGTCTTTCTGTCCTATGATACTCTGTTTTATTGAGAGGGAATTCTTATTGATAATGAAGTTATCAGGAGAGACCAAACCTTGCACAATACTTTCTCCAAACCCCCAGCTTGCATCAATTGTGATCTTGGATTTGTCGTCAGTAACCGGGTCGAGGGTGAACATCACCCCCGCGGACCTGGAGTTAACCATCTTCTGTATACCTACACTTATAAGGACCTCATCCTGTGGGAAACCCACTCTCATCCTGTAAATAATGGCCCTGTCGGTGAAGAGGCTGGCCCAGCAATTATGGGTAGCCTTGACAACCTCATCGTACCCCCAGATCCAGAGATAGGTATCCTGTTGACCTGCAAAACTGGCATCTTCAAGGTCCTCTGCTGTGGCGCTTGATCTTACGGCCACGGGAAGGTCCTTCATGTTGCATTTATCACACAGGGATGCATATGCGGCAATTATTTCTTCTTGCATCTCATCCGGGATCGGTGTGGATAGGATGGCCTCCCGGATTGAGCTCCCGGCCTTGGATACGGCCTTTATATCATCAGCAGATACGTCAGACAATACGTCCCTGACCTGGTCCCATAGCAGTGCCTCGCCCATATATTGCTGGAATGCCTTACTCGTTACCGCAAATCCCGGAGGGACCCTTATTCCAGCATTCACCATCTCCCCCAGGTTTGCATTTTTTCCTCCTACAAGGGGGAGAGCGCTCTTGTCACATTCTTCAAACCAGAGAATATACTTAAATTGAGATGCCATGCAATACTCCTCCTGCTGTGCCCTTAAACCGCCCCGATCATTGAGCCTCCTAAAGTATTTCGGATTTTAGATTTCGGCCTCCGGCCTTAGGGGCCTACGCCCCGGCGGGAGTTCGGATTTGTACCAGACATCATTCTTAAATCCGCATTCCGAAATCCGCAATCCGAAATCGTCCTACTTATCCAGGATATAAACAACCCCGTTATCACCATCCACCTTTATACGCTGACCCGTCTTTATTTTGGCGGTTCCCTCAAACACATTGATGACACAGGGGATGCCGTACTCCCTGCTCACGATGGCTGAATGTGAGAGGCTCGCTCCCCTGTCAACCACAACAGCCTTGAGCAGACCAAAAACCGGGGTCCAGCTTGGAGCAGTTGTTGCCGCTACGAGGATATCCCCCTTCTCCACCTCATCAAGCTGAGACTCCTCCATAATTACCCTTGCAGTACCCTCTACCACTCCTCCTGAGCCGCATATACCGTATAGATCTGCATTCAGCTCGGGCTTGGGAACCGGCATAGCCCCAACCACGATCTTGAGGGCGATAGGATCATTGGACTGCACAAGTACTCCCATGGCATCATCCATGGTAAAACCTTCTTTGAGAATGGCGGGCGGATTCTCTTTGCTGCACCACTCTTCCCAGTCCTTTCGCCTTCTCTCCACAATATGCTTGAGGTTGGAGCCGTCCGGCACGATTGCAACAGCTCTGACCTCATCCGGGATGAGAAATAGGATATCTTCCGGATCGTCAATCACCCCGGCCGCTGCCAGCCTTTTTCCGATTGCAATACACGACCTTCGTATCAGGGCATGTGTATAAAGGTCTAAGTAATGATTGTGTTCCTCGCTGAAGGCACCCGTCTTCTGGGCAAGCCCGAGAAGGGTTTTAAACCAGCCCTTTTGGTCATCCGGGACCTTTTCAAGGACTTCCGCTGTGGCCTCCTCCCTTCTTTGGGCCAGCGCTCCTCTCTCCGCATCCAGGTTAAACTCCCCTGCCTGTTTGAGGAAAAACTTCACGCTTGCTATGGCCGGCGTAGGATCTTCAACCCAGGAGGGCATATTGATCTCACTCATACGCTGCATACGCCATCCGTCCTCATCAAGAAAAACTTTAAGCTCTTCAAGCCATTTCTTGCCGGCATCACTCTCCCTGAGCGCTACCAGGGCATCTTCCGCCTTATTGTTGAGAATGATATCTGCGATACCCATTTCCTCGGCCTTCTTGGAGAACTTCCATAGCTCCCTGTCCACCTCGAACACCTTGTTGTCATAACCCCTCAAGAGATCGTGAAAGGTAGGATGAGTGTCGTCTATGCCGAGGGTGTCTTTACACACATTCTCAAAGAGGATAAATGCCGTGTCAACGCCGTACATCATATACATGTGAACCTCCCACATGCGTCTGCAGACATTTATAGTGTCTTCGAAGTTAGCAAGAAGTTCGGTGTTATCAGCCGTATCAACATCACAGGCCTTCAACCTTGCGTAGTGGCCAAGCATCTCGTCCACATAACCGCCCCATAACTTGTCATAGTCCTCAATAAAGGGGCGAATGGCCCCCTTGAACTTTACCTCCCGTTCTTTTCGCTCTCCTTCATCCATTACAAGGTTCAGGGTGAGATACCCGCCTCCGTCCTTGAACCTCCAATCCCAGCCCTTGACCGTGGGGAGGCTTAGTTTTTCGGCCCCGTACTGCATCCCGTGACGGCAGAAGTTGATCCAGAACCATCCGAACATGGG
>JACNJD010000031.1 GCA_014382715.1 Candidatus Desulfacyla euxinica
TGGCCACATCGATATTGTAAAAGCTGGCAAGATGACCGTGTTCCATGATTTCTTTCCGTGTATACCCGGTCAGATTTTCCATCCCCTCATTAAAGATGAGTACGTTTCCCTTGGTATCTACCACGACGATCCCGTCCACAGTGCTCTGGATTACGTTTTGAAAGAAGATGTTGGATTTCTGCATTTCACGCTCTAACATGAGCCTTTCTGAAACGTCCCGTGAGGCCTCGAGCAGCTGGATAACTTTGCCCTGTTCATCAAATATGGGTGCAAGGGTGATTACGTCAAAACGGGTTTCACCATTCTCATCCACATATTCCTTGATGGTACTCAAAGACCCCTTTTCCTTTATCTGCTCCAGGCGGTCTTCGAGGTAACAGATATTCCCGGCCTCCTTGCAGGGTTTGTCCAGTCCATATCTCGCTTCATAACAGTATCTCCCCAATATATCGTCTCTTGTGAAATCAAATTCTTTCAGGAAGGTCTGGTTGACGGTTTCCACTATGAAATCGAGATTGATCACCATAATTCTATAGGGAAGGGAATCCAGTATGACCTGCGTCTGTTTTTTGGCACGCTCGGCATATCTCTGATGCTCCCTTTCCAGTTCCATCTTTTCCGTCTCGATCTGGACGAGATCCCAGAGAAGCCTCGCAGACACGTGATCCATGATAGAGACACCCGATGGTTTTGTTCTGAAGACAGCTTCTTTGACCTTGGCTGATCCGGTAAGTTCGATAATAAGATCCAGCCCATCCAAATCAAACAGCCCCTGGATACGGTCGGTTGTAAAGAGGTCCAATTCCTTTGCATAGCAAAGCCCGGGCGCGCCGGGGTTCACATCGGCAACGCCCAATATTTTCATCTTGAGTCTTGATTGGCGATTTTCATCTAAGATTTTGAGAAGGTTGTAGCAGGCCTTTCCGCCTCCGACAATAGCCACGTTCAGCGTTTCCTCTGCCTGTTTTCCTCTGATGAGCGTCATCGCTTCATCAAATACCCCGGATTCCGATTTGACTGCAGAGGTGTTCACTTACATTTCCTCAGGTTTTGTTTAGACGCAGGGATACCTTCCCTTCGAGATGGTGGATGATATCTTTCAAGGCATCGCTTCCCGGTACGGGACCGGAGTTGTTCCATCCCTTTGACAGGGCCGTTTTCTTTTTTTCTCTGAATTCCTCAAGACTGGACGACATGGATTCCCACAGAAACAGTTTTTGGAGGATATGCCGTTCGGGTGCGGTAAGGTCTTTGTTTGTGTCGTATATCTGACCGCTGCTGGTAGTGATAATCATGGGTTTCCTAATGAGGCATTTTATCTTGGGGTACCTGCGAGCAAGCGGTGGACTGTTTCAATCCCGCGTTTCGTGGAATCAAATTCAGCACCATTATGGATATTCTCAGGAGAAATTCAAGAAAAAAAGCCCGCAAGATGAAAAGACAATCGATCTTGCGGGCCTGAATGACAGTTTTAAGGGTTGGGCCTTAAGGCTAGCGTCTTATGCCTTGTACCTTAATATAGCATCAGACGGTCGGTCTCGGGAGAACTCCTGCTCTTTCAGCTATCTCGGGCACCTTATGTTCCCATTCGATGGCCATGAGATGGACGCCTGCTACCCCTTCCATCTCTTTAAATTCCTCAATCTGTTCCAGGGCAAACCGGATCCCCTCTTCACCCGCTTTCCCTTTTCCGGCCCCTCTTAATCTCTTGATCAGGGATTCGGGGACATCCATGCCCGGTACCTGTTTGGCCATATAGAGAGCCATACCGACGCTTTTCATGGGGGTGACGCCTGCCAGGATATAACATTTCTCATAGAGCCCCATATCGACGGCTTGTTTTATAAACTCCTTGAACCGGTCCATATTGTAAATGCACTGCGTCTGGATGAAGTCTGCGCCCGCATCGATCTTTTTTGCCAGACGGTATACCCGGAATTCAAAGGGGTCGGAAAAGGGGTTTGCGGCAGCACCGATAAATAGTCTTGGCGGCACATCAATCTCTTCCCCGTTCAAAAATTTCCCCTCATCACGCATCTTTTTGACCAATGCAATCAGCTGCATGGAGTCGATATCATACACGTTCTTGGACTCGGGATGATTTCCAAAGCGCTGGTGGTCGCCGGAAAGGCAAAGCATATTCCTGATCCCCATGGCATATACACCGAGGATATCGGCCTGGATGGCCAGCCGGTTCCGGTCCCTGCATACCATCTGAAAATTTGGTTCTACTCCTTCCTGACACATGATGGTGGAGGCTGCCCAGCTCGACATCCTGACCACGGCCGTTTGATTGTCGGTTACATTGACTGCATCAACCATTCCCTTCAACGGTTCAATCTTTTCCTTCAGGTGCTCCACATTTGCCCCTTTTGGGGGTCCACACTCTCCGGTAAAGGCGAAGTGACCTGCTTTCAGGACCTTTTCGAGATTGCTTCCGGATTTCAACTCGCTCATTGTACCAGTTCCTCCCTTACACTCGTTCTGGGTCCTCCGTCCCTGGCGGTACTCCAATTCTTGGCAGGCTTGAACTTCAGGAGATCGTCAAGACGACCCTGTTCCATAGCCTTTTTGACGATCATATCCCAGATACAGTCCACATCCTTCGAGATCTCACATTTACCATCGGCAGAGCCGCCGCAAGGCCCGTTTAAAAGGCTCTTTGAGCATCGTGCAATGGGGCATAAGCCGCCAAAATGGTGGATGCCGCAGGTACCACAGCCTGCGCATCTCTCTTCCCAGATACCGTGTTGGACTGCACCGCCAAAAAAGGTGGTGTTGACGGCGGGCAGGCAGCGGTTTTCGGGGTAGCGTTCCGAAAGAAACTGGGGGCCGACACCGCATGCCATGGATAAAATAACATCATAATCGGCGACCACATCTTTGATCTGGTCAACATATTCGGGATCACACTGCCGCTCTAAGGTCTTTTCGTCGACCTCTATATCCAGACCATTCTTTTTCCCTGCGATCTTCAGGATGGATGCAAGGATACCCACTTCTTTGCTCCCTCCAACATTACACACGCTGACACATCCTTTACATCCGACAATCAGAACCCTGTTACACCCGTCGAGCATCTCTAAGATCTCTTTGAGCGGTTTTCGATCAGCAACTATCATTTTTCACCTCTTTATGCAGATTATCTATGAATTCACCGGGCTGGGACCCAGAGTTTTAATTCTTTCCACCATCTCTTTTGCAAATTGAGCAAATTTGGGTCCTTCACCCGAGGAAAGGTTGAACATCTCAACACGTCCCGGTTCCATGTCTAATTCCTCGAGGACATTTTTTACATACTGGACCCTTTTCTTGGCCTTGAGGTTGCCGTTGATATAATGGCATTCCCCCTCAAGGCATCCGGCCACATATACCCCGTCTGCTCCATCTTCTATAGCCCTCAAAAGGTGCAGGATGTCTACCCGGCCGGAACAGGGAACCTGAATGATTTTTACATCGCTGGGATAAGAGAGTCTCATCGAACCTGCCAGGTCCGCTGCAGAGTACGCTCAGTACTGGCAGCAAAAGGCAAGTATTTTAGGTTCAAAGCTTTCTGACATGTTTCCTCCTTACTCTACTCATTATTTAATGTTGGCCCACCCGCTCTCCTATGCACTTAGAAAGAGGGCGTCCTCCTTGGCCATAATCTGATCA
>JACNJD010000288.1 GCA_014382715.1 Candidatus Desulfacyla euxinica
TCGTCCATACATTTCATATGGTCACACCTCTTTTTGAAACATGGGCTGCACTCAATATCGGCCCTTATGACTTTATGGCCCTTTCCATATGGTCCGGTCCGCCACGGGGCCGTGGGACCAAACAGGGCAACCACAGGACATCCCATAGCGGCTGCAATGTGCATGGGGCCGGTATCAGTGGTTATGAGGAGCCTGCACCGGGTGTACAGATAGGCCAACTCCTTCAAGTTTGTCCGCCCTGCAACATTAAGGGGCGCCCTCCCCATCATCCGCGCAATACGAGTGATAACAGGTCTATCAATACTGCTCCCGGTAAAGGCAATCTCGCACGCCAATTCATCCCTGATCCGGTCTGCCAAAATTGCAAACCGTTCAGGGTTCCAGAGTTTGGTCGGCCACTTGGCAATCGGATTGACGGCGACAAGCGGCTTCTTCTCGATTCTTTCAAGGTCCAGGATTTGGTCAATTGATCGTCGGTCAGGCTCAAAAAACGGAATATGACCACTCCACCCGGCAGAATCGCACCCTAAGTACTCGGCCACCCTGAGGTATCGATCAATGGCGTGCTGGCCATAATTCACCGGGATCGGCCGTTCATTCAAAAAGAGTCTCGCCCCCTCTCGAGACCCGCTCATGCCTACCTTTCTCTTTCCTTTCGAAAGACCGACCAAAACGCCGCTTTTTAGCAGCCCCTGCAAGTCAATGATTAGATCGTACTCTCTTGACCGGACATCTTTCAAGAACCGGGCGGCCTCATCAATCACCTTGAAAATGTTCCGACCTTTCCGCATTTGGTCCTGCCACGACCTCCTCCGGGATATGATGATCCCACTAATGGCAGAGTGCCCTTCAATAATCCGGGAAGCCGCCTCCTCAACTAACCAGTCAATTCTCGCCCCGGGAAAGCCTTTTTTGAGTACTTCTAAAAACGGGAGCGCATGCACTACATCTCCGATTGCGCTCAATTTCACGATAAGGATATTAACCGGACGATTTTTGCCCAATTCCTCAATTCCTCAATTCCTGAATTCCTGAATTCTTTTTAACAATCCATTCGGCCGCATAGAGGAGATCATCAACGACATGAAAAGGTTCAAAGGTCAAATCAGGAAAAACATATTCCAGGTCCCCGAGACCGTAACCGGTCTTGACCAGGATGCCCTTCAAATCGGCTTTTCGGGCCATTTCCATATCAGTGCAGCGATCACCTATGACATACGAGTTTGCCATGTCAATATCAAAATCTCTGCACGCCATCCTTATCAAACCGGTTTTGGGCTTTCTGCATTCACAGGCCCTGCTATATTCCGGCAGTTTTCCCTTGGGGTAATGGGGGCAGAAAAAAATCCCGTCGACCCTTGCATTATCCCTTTCCAGCAAGACCATCATATGCTCATGTACCTCATTGACCAGATTCATAGGGAAATATCCCCGGGCGACCCCGGACTGGTTTGAAACAATGATCACCAGATATCCATGTTCGTTCAGCAGCCTTATGGCCTCACCGGTCCCCGGAAGGAGCATAAACCGGCTGATATGGTTGATATATCCCATCTGCTCATTTATGGTGCCATCCCTGTCTATAAAAACAGCGGGTTTTTTCAATTGACCTCCTTCCGCAACCTCTCCATCGCTTCCCAGACCTCTTCTGATCCTATTTTCAACATACACCGGTGATCGGTAGGGCATTCAGATTTCAGACAAGGCGCGCACTCTATGTTATGCTTTACAATCATCGTTCTAAGGCCTAGCGGACCTGTAGCCACATGGTCAGTTGGACCAAATATTGCCACTGTTGGAACATTTAAGGCAACCGCTATGTGCATAAGACCTGAATCATTAGTTGCAAAAAAAAGGCAACGGCTGATCAGACCCATGACCACATTCAATGATGTGCGGCCACAAAGGTTCACGGACTGGTGAACCATTGAACTGCAGACATGGCTGCAAACCTCCTTCTCCTTGCCGCTCCCAAATACGAGAACTTTAGCCCTCCACTCTTCGACCGCCCTGTCTCCAATCTCTGCAAATCGTTCCGGAGACCACCGTTTCGCACTTCCGAAGATGGCGCCAGGACTGATACCCACCAGGAGATCTCGTTCTTTTATCCCCTCTATACCGAGTATCCTGTCGGCCGAATCCTTATCTTCTTGAGAAACATGGATGGCTGGATTACGGTCCTTTGCCTCCCAGTCCATAGATCTCAGGATGGATAGATAATATGCCGACTGATGGATTTTCAGGACCTCGTCACTTGGTATGATCTTATGCGTCAGCAGGAAACCACGCCCGTCCGTACCATAACCAATACGATATTTAACCCCCCCCATATATGTTAGAAGGGCCGCTTCAAATGCGTTTTGGAAGAGGATGGCCAAGTCAAATCTGCCTTTTCGAATCAACCTGATAACCCTTATCATCTCACCAACACCGGTAAGTGCCCCCTCCCCCTTTTTGAATGTTAATATCCGATCCACTGCGAGATGTTTTCTGAAGATCGGCTCAACCCACGGTTTTGCTAAGACGGTTATGGAGGCGGAAGGGAAGTTATCTTTGACAGCCTCTAATGCCGGCAGAGTCATCACCGCGTCACCCACCCAGTTGGTAGCGCGAATAAGGATACGTTTGACCTTTGTCTTATCAATCTTTTCGCGGGCCAGGAGTTTAGGCATGACCGGCTAACCCTCTGCGTCTAAGGGGTGATAATAATCTTCAGGAAGGGGGCAATAGGGCCTGGTCTTCCACCGTTTATGAAACCAGAACCACTGATCCGGATACTGACCGACATATTTCCCAATAATCTGTGTAAAAAGGGCGGTGTTTTCCTCGATGTCCTTTATTTTATCACCGGTTTTAAGCAATGACACCTCGTCTTCAAACATTACCCGGTACCTCCCGTCCGGCTGCCTCACTGAAAAAGCCGGTATCACAGGGGACCCGGTCCTCAAGGCGACAAGGGCCAGGCCCTTGTTAGTACAGGCTGATTTACCTAAGAATGGAACGAAAACCCCTTCATACCAGTCCACATTTTGGTCTAACAGGATCCCAATAACTTTGTTTTCTTTCTTTGCAGCCAACAGCTTCTTCATCGCGCGTTTTTTCGCTATAATCTCCGTACCGAATCTGGATCGGAGACTCGTCAACAACCTGTCGACCGGCGCGAAATCAGCAGGCCTAACTACAACTCCTCCTTTGGTCTTAAACCGGAGGGCCATGGCCGCGGACATGAGTTCCCAATTTCCGAAGTGGCCGGTCAGGATGAAAGCCCCCCTCCCCTTCTTTATAGCCTGATTTAGGGCATCTTCATTTTCGAAAATTACGTACCTGTTCAGATTTGTTCGGTTCAGCCTGAGTATATGGGGGACCTCAAACAGCATCTGAGCAAAATGCGCTACAATCCGGCCGTTGAGTTCAATCAACTCAACCCCGGACATAATGTCCCCAAAGACATACCTAAGGTTATTCAAAGAGGCCTTTATTCGTCTTTTCAGGGCTACCGCCAATATATTCCCTAACGTCCGCCCAAGGGATTGTCCTACACGAAAAGGGATTAGGGATATGAGCCATACAACCCCATAAAGGGCCCTGTATATCCATATTGAAAGAGTTCCATTATCCTTAAAGTCCATTTCTAATTATCCTGAAAATGCCCTCTTGTCCCGGCAAAAACACGAATCTAACAGTCAAATAGGCTAAGTCATCATGCATCGGCGCAGCCGTGGTAAAGGCGAAGGGGGCGATTCGCATCCAGTCTTTTTCCGTTGTAATAAGGTACCTGGCGCCAATCTTTTCCTTCATACGGATCAACTCCCTGATTTCGTCCCCATCAAATGGGTAATGATCTCTGAATCCCTTGAATTGGGCCACATCTGCCCCCGATTCGATCAAACTCTCTTGAAACTGTTCAGGGTGGGCAATGCCGGCAAAGGCCAATACTCGCTTTCCTCTCAAAAATCCGGGAGTATGAACCTCACCCGAAAAGGGAAAAATCACCTTGTCCAGGATGTTATCCGCACGAAAAACAGGTTTCGAGGGAAATTTTTCTTTCAGGAATGCCAATGTTTCCTGCGGCGAGCGGATAGCGTTTGGTGCATGGCGTATGGCGTTCTTCTTCGGGCCTTGCGCTCTGCGCTCTGCGCTTTCTACTCTGCTAAACCGTGTAAGGATGAGGGCATCCGCTCTATCCAACTGACTCAGGGGCTCTCTCAGGGGACCCCACGGAAGCAGATGGGCGTTTCCAAAAGGGTCAGAGGCATCTATCAGCACCAGATTAAGGTTTCTCTCCAATCCTAAGTGTTGAAATCCGTCATCCAAGATAAAAAAAACAGAACCAAACTTTTTAAACGCATACATCCCTGCCATATAACGGTTTTTGGAGATTATTACTGGACTCCCAGAAACCCCTCGGGCAAGAAGAACGGGCTCATCGCCGGCCACTTGGGAATCTGCATATATACGCTTCCCATCAGATACCTCTAAGACCTCCTGTTTGTATCGCCCTCCGTAGCCCTTTGAAAGAATGGCCACGCGATGCCCTTCATTGAGCGCCCATCTGGCTAACATTGCTACTGCGGGTGTTTTGCCTGTCCCACCCGCAGTTATATTCCCAACACTTACGACAAAGCCTGGCAGGGACTTTCCCTTGAAAATCCCTTTCTCATATGCCTTAAGACGAAACCGGACACCGACGTCATACAAGAGAGAACATAACGCCAGGGGAAGAGACCATAGGCTGAATCGTCTTTCCTGATGAATTCTGGACCAGTCAGGCATCGTTCATGCTTCCCTTCACATAGTCCACAACCTTTTTGAGCGCTCCTCGATTATTCTCAACAAACGTCTTTGCCAGACCCCCCATCCGGACCCGCATCGCTACATCTTCAAGAAGGGTTTTCATGGCCTCATGGAGTTCATTTCCATCCCGTACCCGCCATCCTCCACCAGCTTCCAGGAGCGCTTCTGACATGGATACAAAATTGCGGGTATGAGGACCGAAAAGGACAACGCTGCCACAACTGGCAGGTTCCAGCAGGTTGTGCCCTCCGATAGGGACAAGACTTCCACCCACAAAGCTCACCCTCCCCAACCCGTAAACGCTCCCGAGTTCACCAATGGTATTGAGAACAAGTACATCATAGACAGTGCTCCCGGATGGAGCATGGCGGGTTGTCCCGCTGAAAGCGGGATTACGGGTTACGAGTTGTTCCGAAACCCCGGTCCTCAGAACGGCCTTCAGACCCATACCACTGGTCATTGTCACGATCTCATCGGATCGCCCTGTGTCTCTCGGGGCAAGGATGAGGCGCAGACGGGGAAAAAGACCGCGCAGCCTTTCAAAAACGTTGAGCAGAATCTCCTCCTCTCCCGGATGGGTGCTGCCTGCAACCCATAAGGGATCAGAAGATTCAAGGGCCAGGATATTAAACCAATCCTGACGCTCTTCATTACTCATAATTGCCATATCCCGGTCAAATTTAATATTCCCCACCGTGATAACCTTCTCCTTATTCAAGCCAACCTGCAAGAGTCTTTCCCTGTCCAAGTCTGATTGCATGAGACATAATTCGAGTGGGTCAAACATCTTACGGGTGAAGAAAGGAATTCTTGCGTAGGACCTGAAAGTTCGGGGAGAAACACGTCCGTTTACCAGGATGCTTCGTATACCTTTTCTTTTCAAAGAGCAAAGCAACGCAGGCCAGATATCTGTCTCAATCAGGATGAAAACAGAGGGTTTGACAAAATTAACGATCCTCTGAACAGACCACCATGCATCAACGGGCATGGTAAGAACTGCCTTTACCTTTGCACTTAATTTCTCCCTTGCAATGGCCATCCCGGTAACAGTGGCCACCGTAATAACTATATCCCTGTCTGGAAATTCCTTCTGCAGGCTGTTTATCAGAGGAATAGCTGAGACCACCTCTCCAACAGAAAGTGCGTGAACCCATATATTTCCTTTGCCAAGCTGGAGATCGGGGAGACCAAATGCAAATCTTTCAGTTAGTCGCTCACCGGGGCTTAGACGATCGTTTTTAGCGGGAGAACGCCTAACCCGCAACCCTAAAAGCCCGACAACGGGGGCTATAAATATAAGGCATATTGTCCAGAGAAAATGGTACAAGAACATGAACATGGCCCGATCATATCCTGGTTGGCAGTTCAATAATAAATTTAGTCCCTTTAGGCTTATTATCCTTAACTCTTATAAAGCCGTTATGATCTGTAATGATGGTGCTGACTATAGCAAGACCCAAGCCCGTTCCCTGTTTTTTTGTTGAAAAATATGGCTCAAAGAGACGGGTCTTGTTTTCAGGGCTTATCCCTCTTCCGTTATCTATCACCTCTATTCTCACCATTTTAAGGATATTGTCGTAATTAAGATCTACAACCACCTTTCCCTTACCTTCAATCGCTTCAATGGCGTTGTCAAAGAGATTAATCATGACTCTTCTTATCTGTTCCCTGTCCAAATCAAATACAGGGACCTCTTTTGAACCATTAAATACGAAGTCCACTTTTTTATGCGTCTCCCTGTAGAGGCTCAGGGCTTCATTAATAATCTTGTTAATATCTGACGGTGCAGGGTTGGCCGCAGGCATGCGGGCAAAATTGGAAAACTCGTTTACAAGACGTTTTAATTCCTCCACTTGCGTAATAATCATCCCTGTGCACTCATCAAAGACCTCTGCGTCCTCGCTATCTAAGATCTTTCCATATCTCTTCTTGAGCCGCTGGGCAGAAAGTTGAATCGGCGTCAGAGGATTCTTGACCTCATGAGCTATACGCCTTGCCACTTCTCGCCATGCAGCCATCCTCTGGGCCTTTTCAATCTCACTCAAATCCTCAAAGACAACAACCAGACCTAAGTACCTTCCACGATCATCACGAAGCACATTGAGAGAAACGAGAAAGGTCAGCCTCCTGTTTCCCGCAGATAAGCCTATCTGTTTCTCCATATAGCCTTTTTGAAAAAGCGCCTCATCTTTCAGAAATCCATCAATTACCTGGCAATAATCCTCAGGGAGGATTTCTTTATATTGTCTTCCAACAATTTCTTCCGCACTTATGCCCAACATTCTCTCTGCGGATTTGTTGATGGTAAGGATTTTCCCGCCAGTATCAGCAGACACCACGCCTGCAGCAACATTCGCCAGGACAATCTCCATATAAAGTCGCCGCTGTTCCAATTCAAGATTGCTCTCCATAAGTTCTTTATTGGCCTTTTCGAGCCTATTTTTGCTCGTTCTCAGGTCCATAGTCATTCTATTAAAAGAATTGACTAACATCCCCACCTCATCCTTTGTTTCCAAGTCAATAAAGAAATTATAATCACCTGATGCGATACGATTTGTTCCTTCGGCTAATTCCTTGATGGGGACGGTTATCTCTTTGGAGAGGTAGAATCCGAACCATACAGATGAAAAAATGATAAGGAGCGTAACAATGGAGAGGGTGATCATATGGCTGGCTATTATCGGTGTTTTGAGCATCTTCAACTGACGGTACTCCTGCAGGCCTTTTGAAATCGCCTGTAGGCGGTTCACAAAGGCGCCGGGGACAAATTTAGCTGAGACCACAAGACCAACCACAGCCTTCGATGCGGTCCTCGAAAAAACTGGAACAATGCCCCTGAGGAGATCTCCGTGCGGGGAGGGTTGGATATACTGGCTGTCACCGCCCTTCTCAATACTTTTCTTTAAGATATCTGGCCCCGGCTCTTTAAAAGCAGTAAGGTCAATCCTGTGATCCTTGGAAACTGCCATTAAGTCCAGTTTCGTAGAAAAAATCTGGAGGGAGGCCAGACCTAGCTCTTTTCGCTTTTCGTCAATAAATTTCTGTAGCTTCTCTTTATTGGATGGGATCATAAACCCCTCATAGGTGATTACTCGCCCCAGATTATTGCCAAAAGAGAGGATCTCATCCGTAATTTCCTTGTAGTAATCCTGGCCAACTTCTAAGGAATACTTTAATGATCGCTCGATTTGAAGACTGAACCAGTACTCGATGGACGAAGAGATGAACTGCACCGAAACGAAAAAGAGAATAACCGTGGGTAATAGGGAGAGAGTAACAAAAGCCAGGACCAGTTTGGTTCTCAGCTTGGCACCCATAATACTCTTTTTTCTCTCAAAGAGGAGTTTGACCACATTCCTGACTGTGAGAAAGAGGAGTAGAAGAAGTAATATCACATTGATATTGATCAATGCAAAAGCGATAATACTACTTGAAAAGGGAAGAGCCTGCCCTAAATGAAAGATACGCATCCCGAGATAGATCAAAAAAGATATAGACACGCCTAAGAGAATAATCAGGTATCTTTCTCTGCGTCGTCTCCTGAGATCTTGTTTTTCTGCCTCTAAGTAATCTTTCATGTTGGTGGATTAGGTAGTGTTGGTGGAATAGGTAATGGAGGTTTAACCGGGATCAAATTCCCGACTATTCAATATCTGAAATCAACCGCATACCAATCGGTCTCAAAATCCCACAGGGAGAGGAAGAAGAAGACATAATGGAAATAAAAGGGAAGTCTGATCTTGTCAAGTTCAGCCATCATGCTGATCTGGTAATGGTTTCCTCTCTGAAGGTTGCGAAGTTCGGTGACTTTCAAGCCCACAATCTCGGACATCAATTTCTTGGCCTTATCGAAATCTTTGACATAAACCACCTTATTGTCTTTTGACGACAGCCTGACAATGTAGACCTTTTTCAAGTTGTCATACTTTATCTCGTGGCTCACCTTCAGGTTGGCAAGGCTCTTATCCCACCACCAGTTTCTAACCTCATACAGTTTTACAAAAAACGTGAAAGAGGTGCTGACACCGTTGTCAATCGCCCTTTTCATGTTCTCGGTAAAACAGTCGGTTACGCTGAAATATGCCAGTAGATAATCCTGAGTATTTGTGATCACAATATCGGTTAGTCGAGCATCTGAGGCAAATGCGGGCCTACTCGAAAACAAACCCATAAGAAAGGCAATCAGCAGGATAAATCTTAGGCTTTTATAGATAAATGGGCTCTTCTTCATCCCCTATCCCTATGGAGAGCGATATGGCAAAGTTCGTACATACAAAATATTAGAAATTTAAGAAGAAGATAATAGGCGAGGGGCCGGCAAAATGCAAGCCCTATCCCGAGCGAATTTGGAAATTAGGGATGCGTGATTCAGGTTTCACGTGTTCTTAAGAAACTCTGAAAATGCAGGCGAGTAAAAGCGAGCGGTACCTTAACCAAAAAATAAGGGGTATCTCAACGGACCGGCCCTTAGAGATAACCCCTCGTTTTAACTGTAGGATATTAAGTCGGAAAACTTATCTGTTCTCAGCCAAGAGCAGGCTCCGGCAGACCGAAGGCGGGGATATTTACGCTGTTTTTGCTACATTCCTCCGGTGAAACAAATGCATACTCCTTCCAGTGTCTTTTTGACTGCATCAGCGAGGTCAACATCTGCTGGTTCAGGAAATGCCCCGATTTCTTAACAACAAAGTGGCCTATTATGGGAGACTGAATAAGAGAAAGATCTCCAATAAAATCGAGGATCTTATGCCTGACAAACTCATCCTTGTATCTAAGCCCGTCTTCGTTAATTATTCTGAAATCGTCAATAACCACAGCATTGTCGAGGGATCCGCCTCTCGCAAGCCCGTTTGCCTTGAGTGTCTCAACATCTTTCAAGAAGCCAAAGGTCCTGGCTTTGCTGATCTCTCTCACAAAATCGCCCCCTGAAAAACGCAACTCGAATTCCTGATTTCTCAGAAGGGGGTGTTGGAAATCGATCATATAGCTGATCTTGAGTTCTTTTGACGGATAAACAGAAATGGATCGGTTTCCATCGTCAATCTTGAATGTCTTCTTGATGACAATAAAGCGTTTCGGGTCCTTCTGCTCCTTAATCCCGGCACTCTTTACAAGGAATACAAAAGGGGCCGAACTACCATCCATAATAGGCACTTCAGGACCATCTAACTCTACCACGGCGTTGTCAATTCCTAACCCGTAAAAGGCCGCCATCAGATGCTCAATCGTTGAAACCCTACAACCATCAAAACCGATGCTCGTGGCTAAGGTGGTATCAAATACGTTATCAAAACGCGCCTCAATAATCGGATGTCCGGACAGGTCAGTCCTCACAAAACGTATTCCGGTATCGCACGGGGCGGGTCTGATATTTATTCTTATCTTTTCACCGGAATGAAGGCCAATCCCGGTACAGCCAATCTCGTCTTTCAACGTGCGTTGTTTATAATCCACAATCTACTCCTTAATTGGCTCTCACTTTCGAATCTTGCGTAATTGTACAGCAAATAGCATGCCAATAGGTCGCAAGGGCAACTGAAAAGGAATCATTGGGCCTATACTGTTGACATTAAAAGATAATTTATGCCGCAAAATTTATGCCTCTCTGTGAGGTCATCTATTATAGACATACATCTGTGGCAAAAAAAACACATATGAATTATCGGGCGTACTTTAAAACACACTCAGTGGTTTTTTTCGCCCCCCGCTTGATAAGAACAACTGTTTATATTATGGTGGAAGTCGCTGTTCAAAGGTTGATGAACACGTGAACGGTTACCGAATATTCAGGATTATTACTTGGAGGAGTCTATGTTCACCGGCAGAATAATTTATTTAAAACCCCTAATTCTGATAATATCCATGACTCTTTTTGCGTGCTATCCGGCCCTGAAAAGGGAAGCCCGGCATCCTGAAGAGTCTTTGGCGCCTGTCCGCTTCTTTTATCCTACCTTCCAAGATGATATGGACAGGGAGTCCCTTATCTCGGCCTTGAGAAAAAACCTCGACTACCTTAACAGGCTTGACCCCGAAAAACCTTTTTATTATGGATCTCAAACTTTTACCTGCAGACATGTGAAAGAGACCCAGGAAGCCTTTCTGTCGCTCATAGAAAAGGATGTTAGCCCGGAACAGTTAAATAGAGAAATCAGGGAGAATTTCCTGATTTATCGCGCAACCGGTCGGGTTGGGAACAACCAGGTCCTCTTTACCGGATATTTTGAACCGGTTTATGAGGCCAGACTGAAGCCTGATGATTCCTTTAAGTATCCGATCTATAAAAAACCGGACGATTTGATAATAACTGACCTCTCGCTGTTCAAACCCGAATTCAAAGGTAAAAGAATAGTCGGTCGGATTGAAGGGACAAAACTTCTGCCATATTTTTCGAGACGTCAGATTGTTGAAGAAGATGTGTTTAAAGGGCAGGGCCTCGAGATCGCCTGGTTGAAGGACCCCGTGGACGTGGCCTTTCTTCAAATACAGGGTTCGGGGCAGCTTAAGTTGCGCAACGGCAACATAATCAGCGTCGGCTACAGCGCCTCTAACGGTTTGCCCTACAAGAGCATCGGAAGGTATATGTTAGACAGGGAATTTCTAACTAAAAAAGAGATGTCCATGCAGTCTATCAGAAGATATCTCTCAGAACATCCCGCAAAAGTTAAGGAAATCCTTAACTACAACCCTTCCTATATATTCTTTCGACGCCTGAAAACGGGACCTTTGGGCAGCATAAGCGTTCCCCTGACACCCGGCAGATCATTGGCCTTGGATTCCAAACTATTTCCAAAGGGGGCTCTGGCCTTTATTTCGTGCAAAAAACCCGCCATTAATGAGCGGGGCAAAATCACAGGCTGGCACGAATTCTCCCGTTTTGTTTTGAATCAGGATACCGGGAGCGCAATAAAAGGGGCAGGCAGGGCGGATATTTTCTGGGGAAGCGGCCCCTACGCCGAATTGGTGGCAGGTCATCTGAAACATGATGGGGAACTCTACATCCTGATCAAGAAGCCACGTAGAGCAGCGGACTAAAGGTAAAGAAGCTGATAAAACAGGTATTACTCCTGCCAGGGGATCAAATTTGAAGGGAACACATATAGATGGCCGCCGTTCGGCGATTTCCTGGGATGGCATCCCCACCTCCATGTTCTGTGTACGGACGGCTGTTTTTATGGAAACGGTCCCGCCAAAGCTGGATTCCGCGTGGCCCGCCTGTTTGAACTGAAACAACTGGAGGAGATATTCCCCGCCAAGACGGGATCTACGACAGGCACAAGGTTTTTCCCGCGAAACGCGGGATCCCTCTCAAAGGAAAAAATCACGGAACACCAGGTTGATATGCTCATGAAGTGGCCTCATTCCCGTTTCAACCTCTTCTGTGGTCCCAAGCTTCAACATGGTGACAAAATGCCACAGGGGATTCCTCCCCGTTAAAATCAGGATGCCCGCCCGGCTTCAGTATTGAGGGTATAAGTTCATCTTTTTCCCTCATTTTTCGCTTGCCGCGACTAACATTGCTATAGTATTCACATGAAGAGTGAAGTCCCGCAGAAAAACTTAGACCGGTTTTTCCGGGGTAAGAATGAAACAAGGATGGTACCAAGAAATGAAACAGCATAGAAAAAGCCCTGTCTTCAAGGGTCGTATTTTCAGAATCGCCTTCCTGGTGGGATGCTGCCTGTGGCTGTGCGTGCCCTGCGGGGTGGATGCAAAGGAAGACCTGGGATTGCTTCCTTTGCGGGTCGCCCTTCTGCCCATCCTGGATTCCCTGCCCTTTTACGTGGCCGAGGCCGAGGGTTATTTCGCCAAAGAGGGGTTGGAGATGGAGGCCGTGCCGGTGGGAAGCGGCCTGGAGCGGGACCAGCTGATGCAGGCGGGGGAGATCGACGGCATGCTCAATGAGATGACCACCACCGCAAGCTTCAACCGCGCGGGCCCCCTGGTCAAAATTGTGGCCGCCGCAAGGACCGCCTATCCTGATTATCCTCTTTTTCGTGTACTTTCCGCCCCTGAAAGCGGTCTGATCGAACCTGGTCAACTGGCTGGGGTCTCCATCGGGGTGAGCAAAAACACCATCATCGAATATGTGACGGACCGGCTGCTTCAGTTGAAAGGGCTCAAAAGGGACCAGATCCTGAAGAAGTCGGTCCCGGTGATTCCCGAGCGTTATCAGCTGCTGTTGCATGGCCGCCTGAAGGCCGCCACCCTCCCCGATCCGCTGGCCAGAAGCGCCATGGCCGCCGGGGCCTTGAACGTGGTGGACGATTCAGTGGCACCCCGCTACAGCATGAGTGTCCTCAGCTTCAGCACCCGGTCGTTGGCGGAAAAATCAAAGGCCGTTTACGGGTTCCTCAGGGCCTGGGACCGGGCCGCTGCCAGGATTAACGCCAGTCCCGAGGTCTACCGGCCGTTGCTGCTCTCGAAGATTCGTGTCCCCAGAAATGTGCGGAAGAGCTATGTCATTCCCCCCTTTCCCCGGGGCCGGGTGCCCGATGCCGACCAGTGGGCCGATGTCATGCAATGGATGTGCGAAAAGAGAATTTTGAAGGCCCCCTTACCCTACGGGGAATCGGTCACCAGGGCCTTCCTTCCGCCCGTTGAAAGGAGAGGAAAGCCATGAGTTTGGTTCCCTGCCCTTGAATGGTTGTCTGCGTTACGGTTTTCCCCATGATTCGAATCAGAAACCTGACCTTCGCCTACGGAGGCGGCCCCCCGCTATTTGAGGGTTTCGACCTGGAAATCGCACCCGGCGAAGCCTGGTCCGTGATCGGTCCATCCGGTTGCGGCAAGTCGACCCTGCTTTATCTCCTTGCGGGGCTGAAACGCCCACTTAAGGGGGAGGTCCTCATTGCCGGAGTCCGGGTTGCCCGTCCCCGGCCGCAGACAGGCCTGGTGCTTCAGGACCACGGGCTTCTGCCCTGGGCAACGGTGGGTGAAAACGCCGGGCTGGGGCTGGTCATTCGGAAATTCTACGGGCCCGACGGCCGTCATGCGCCGGCCGGGCCACCGGTGGGTCCGGAAGAAGGGAAACGGCGGGTGGATGGGTGGCTCGAACGATTGGGCATCCTAGCCCTGAAGGATCACTACCCGGCGCAACTCTCCAAAGGCCAGCGTCAGAGGACGGCCATGGCGAGGACCATGGTCCTGGAGCCGGACATCCTCCTCATGGACGAGCCCTTCTCGGCCCTGGATGCCCATATTCGGGAGGATCTCAGAGGGGAGGTCATGGGGTTGCAGCAGGGCTCTGATCGGACCTTGGTGATCGTGACCCACGACATCGAGGAGGCGATATTTTTGGGGGAAAAGCTCCTGGTCCTTAAGCGGGGCATCAATGAAAAGGCCCGGGTGATTCCCAATGGGCTGGCGGGAGACCCGGATTTCCGGACCCGTCCCCCATTTCAGGAGATTTACAGTAGACTTCGCACCCTGCTGGAGCTTGGATCGTGAAACGGAGAATGACCCCCTTTTCAGTGTTCATGGGCCTGATGATGCTCCTGGTCATCTGGCAGGGGTTTTCTTTGGTCCTAAACCGCCCCATCCTGCCTTCCCCGGTAACGGTGCTCCCTATCTTTTTCCGATCCCTTTTCGGGGACCTTGGGCTGCATCTCCTGGCCAGCGCCGGACGGGTGCTTGCGGCCATGTCGCTGGCGGTCCTCACCGCCGTACCTGCTGGACTAGCCCTGGGGCAGATGCACAAGGTGGACCGGTTCCTGGATCCGTTGATCGCCATCTTCTACCCCATTCCCAAGATCGTCTTCCTGCCGGTGATCTATGTCCTGATGGGAATCACCGACCTGTCCAAGATTTTTCTCATTGCCCTGATCGTATTTTTTCAAATATTGGTAGTGGTTCGAGATGAGGCCGCCAATCTGCACCCCGAGCTGATTCTGTCCGTTCGCTCTCTTGGGGCCGGCAGGAGAGGGCTTTTCCGCTACGTCTACCTCCCCGCCTCCCTTCCGGCCATGCTCACGGCCCTACGCATATCGGTGGGAACCGCCATCGCCGTCCTCTTCATTGCCGAGCAGTCCCTCACCACCTACGGCCTGGGGTATTACATCGTGGTGGAGACCTATCAGGTCCTGCTCTACCCTGAGATGTATTGTGGTATTCTGGGCATGGGTCTCTTGGGGTTGGCCCTCTATTTCGTGATCCACACCATCGAGGCCCGAATCCATCGTTATCGATATTCCGAGGAGGGGTGAACCATTTTAACGCATCCAAAGGAATCGGAGAGAAGTGCCTGCGTCAGAGAGATGTTTGACCGATTGTCTGCCCGCTATGACCGGTTGAACCGGCTCATGAGCTTCGGTCTGGACCGTTTGTGGCGCCAAAGGGTGGTTTGCGTGGCCGAACTGCCCGAGGAGGGTCTGTTGCTTGACCTGGGGGCCGGTACCGGGGACATCGCCATGGAGGCGGCCCGTCAGCATTCAAAGGGGCGGGTCACGGCTGCGGATTTTTCCCTGGGAATGATGAGAAAAGGAAGGGAAAGACAGGAAGGATCTTCTTATGACCGGGAATAGGGGTGTGGGAAAGTTGAGCCCCTGGCTCCTGGCTATTCGGCCCCGGACCCTGACCGCGGCCGTCGCGCCGGTGGTCCTGGGTACGGCCATGGCCCTTCGGGACCAAGGTTTTCGGCCCGTTCCGGCCCTGGCCGCCATGGCCGGGGCATTACTGCTTCAGATCGGCGTGAACCTGGCAAACGACTACTATGACTTCATGAAAGGGGTGGATACAGGGGAGCGTTTGGGCCCGGTCCGGGTCACACAGAGCGGTCTGATCCCTCCCGAACGGGTGAAGCATGCCATAATCGCGGTCATGGTTCTCATCGCGGCTGTGGGGTCCTACCTGATCGTGGAAGGGGGTTGGCCCATCCTTGTGGCCGGCGTGGCCTCCCTGCTCGCCATGCTGGCCTATAGCGGGGGTCCCTACCCGCTGGCCTCCCACGGATTGGGGGATCTCTTTGTGTTTCTCTTCTTCGGACTGGTGGCCGTGTGCGGCACCTACTATGTGCAGACACACCACCTGACCCCCTTAGTGGTATGGGCGGCCGTGCCCATGGGGTTTCTGATCACCGCTATCCTGGTGGTCAACAACCTGCGGGATATCCCCACGGACCAGCGGGCGAGCAAAAGGACCCTGGCCGTCATGCTGGGTGAAACCGGCTCCCGGGTGGAGTACCTGGGTCTCCTGGCAGGGGCCTACGTGGTCCCTTTCCTTCTCTGGGCCGGCTCGGTGACCTCGGCATGGCCCCTGTTGTCCCTTCTCTCTCTTCCCATGGCCATCCTCCTCCTTCGTATCCTGCGATCAGGGGATGCTCCATCCATGAACCGGGCCCTCGCCGGCACCGCCAGACTGGCCTTTGTCTACAGCCTGCTCCTCTCAGCGGGGCTCTTACTCTGATGCTCGTTCAAGACCCTCAGGCCACTCAGACTGGCTTGGGCAAGTTAGGTTGAGAGCATTTTTTTCAATTTCTCAATTCCTGAATCCATGCAAAAAGGACTTTTTACATTGGCATCCTATATGGAAAACTTGGAAAAGTCCGCAATCAGGAGCATAAGACCGGCGATCTGCTGCAACAATCCTACCCTGTTTTCCCTCAAGGCCTGATCATCCTTTGTCAAGACCTCTACCCCGTCAAAAAAATCGTCTACCGGTTTTCTGAGCTTCACCATGAGGCCTAAGGCATCAAGATACCTTTCTTCTTCAAGGGATCTGTAAATATCATCCTTCAGAGCCTGGAACGTCTCATAGAGGGCTCTCTCACAATCTTCCCGGAACAGGGCCCGGTCTGTCTCAAATGGTTCGTCCTGTTGTTTCAGGATATTGCTCACCCGCTTAAAGGTCAGAGCCAGCTGATGAAATTCCTCTGATTCAGAAGAAAACTTCTTGAGTTGATCGATCTTTGGACGGAGCTGCTTGATACGATCAAATCCCACGGAAATGATGGCCTCGATCAGATCGGATTCATAACCTGACTTCAGCATCATATTCTTGTAGCGCTCCCTCACAAAAGCCATGACCTTAGAAAGCACCCGGGCATTGTCAAATTCAACTTCTTCCTTCAAAAACAATAACGCCTGCTCTATGAACCCCTTTAGAGAAAGGTCCCAACCCATATCTTCCACTATCCTGATGATGGCAAGGGCATGCCTCCTAAGGGCAAAGGGGTCAGCGCTTCCTGAGGGCTCAAGACCAACAACAAAACATCCGGCGATGGTATCCATCCGATCCGCCATCCCTACAACAGCGCCTATTTTAGATATTGGGAGTTGCCCTCCTGCCCTTAGAGGAAGGTAGTGCTCGTATATCCCTGAACAGACCTCATCCGAATATCCCTCCAACCGGGCATACTCTTTACCCATAATACCCTGAAGGGATGGAAATTCGTTCACCATCTGGGTAATCAGATCGCATTTACACAAGCTTGCTACCAGCCTTATATTGTCCACTTCATCCGGCAGAAATGTCCCGGCCAAATACACGGCAAGTTTAGTGAATCGCTGAACCTTTGAATAGGATGTGCCCAAATCAGCCTGATAAACAACCTGTTTTAGACCCTCTAAACGATCCAAGAGAGGCCTTTTCCTGTCTTCCTTCAAAAAGAAATCCGCATCGGAAAGCCTGGCCCGGAGGACCCTTTCATGGCCCCTTTGAACAACCGATTCATCCCTTGCAACAGTATTATTGACAGCGACAAAATTGGGCATCAACCGATCCTTTTCATCGTAAACAGCAAAATATTTCTGATGCTCCTTCATGGCCGTTATCAAGACAATATCGGGAAGATCCAAAAACATCTCATCAAAACTGCCGCAAACCGCAGAAGGATATTCCACAAGATTAGCCACTATGCTGACAAGTTCAGGATCCTCAATGGGTTTGCCACCAGCCTTTTCAGCCACTTCCCGCGCTATGCGCTCTACCACCCGCTCCCTTTCCTGCTGATCAATAACCACAAAGGCCTGGCTCATCCCGGTGAAATAATCCTGAACGTTTGGAACCTCCATTGTCCCCGGACTCATAAACCGATGCCCCCTGGTAGTACGACCACTACTCACCCCGGCCACCTCAAAGGGGATTACCTCACCATTAAACAGACACAAGACCCAATGAATGGGTCGCACAAAAGGGAAACCTATGCTCCCCCAGCGCATTGACTTTGGCCAGACAATATCCGCAATCAGTTTAGGCAGGGCCTCGGCCAGAATCTCTGAGGTTTTTCTTCCCGGAATCTGACGTTTCACATACAGGTACTCTCCCTTTGGGGTTTCTATGGATTGCAACTCTTCGACGGGCACCCCCTGCTTCTGTGCAAAACCAAGTGCTGCCTTTGTGGGCTGCCCCTCTTTGTCATAGGCCACGCTTTTTGGAGGGCCGGTGATCTCCTTCATTAGATCTGACTGCATCTCGGGAATGCCCTTCCCCATAAGGATCAGACGTCTTGGTGTTCCATAGGTATACAGCCCTCCTGTCAGATCTATCCTGTTTTCGCTCAGGCACGTTTCCGCCAGCCGCATCAAGTCCCTTAATCCCCCCTCTAAATAACCGGCAGGGATCTCTTCCGTTCCGATCTCCAAAAGTAGTTCAGCTACCATTTTCCGTTTCTCGTTATTCGTTATAGGTTATTCGTTACTGATTCCTCGTTATTCGAGATTTATGACCTATCTTTAATGGTCTCATGAAAAGTCTCTAAGGCCGTCACTCCCGGGATTCCAGCATTGTCCAATCCCTCAATTCTTTTGTTCATTCCGCATTCCGCAATCCGAAATCCGCAATCCCAAAGGATATCCCATCTCCTCCCGCTGGGCCAGGTAGTTCTTTGCGACGAGACGTGCCAGGTTCCTGATACGATCTATATAGAGGGTCCTTTCCGTTACACTTATGGCCCCCCTTGCATCAAGGAGGTTGAATGTATGAGAGCATTTCAGACAATAATCATAGGCAGGCAGAACCAGCCCCTCTTTGCCGACCTTTTTGCCCTCCTCTTCATACATGTGAAACATCTTAAGGAGCATCTCCACATCTGCCATCTCAAAATTATATGTCGAAAGCTCCCACTCCCCCTTCTTGTGGACATTGCCATAGGTCACATGGTCGTTCCACATGAGGTCGTAGACATCTTCCTTCTCCTGCATATACATGGCGATCCTTTCAAG
>JACNJD010000064.1 GCA_014382715.1 Candidatus Desulfacyla euxinica
TCATTTCATCGTCCACAATCATTATCTTCATTTCTTGATCCATGACTTTCCTCCAGCCTTAAGATAGGATGTTAGGGCCTCGGCAAGAAATAATTGCGCAAGATTGAGAGAGGGTGCTGGTTTATGGAATGGGGAGAGTTAAAATGAAGGAAGCCCCCTCTCCATGCTGGCTATTAACCTCTATACTTCCTTTATGGGCTTTTACAACACCGTAAACGATGGGCAGTCCAAGCCCTGTACCTTCTCCTTCCTCTTTGGTAGTAAAAAAAGGATCAAAAATGTGATCCAGATTGTCCTTTGCTATCCCACACCCCGTATCTTTTATTGTCACCAGGGCGTTGCTGCGAGAACTGTCCAATCTCGAGTGAATGCTGAGCCGCCCGCCCCCTGGCATGGCCTCTATGGCATTGAAGAGCAGGTTGAGAAAACATTGTTGCAGCTGGTTTCCATCTCCCTTGACTACTAAAGCACCTGGGAAGAATTTCGTGCTCACTTGGATATTTTGGAGCTCCATCTTGTGCCGCGTTAACGTTATGACCTGCCCGAGCAGTTCATTTAGGTCAATGCTCTTGAATTCTCTCGATGATTCGCGAGAAAAAGAAAGGAGTCCGGAGATGATGTTACCGCAGCGTTCTAATTCCTTGGACATGAGTGAAAGGTAATGCTGGAAGTCCTTCAAGTCCTCCGGGCTCGGCTCACTCTTTTTCAACATCCCTTGCATGAGGTCGGTAAACGTCAACAGCCCCTGTATGGGATTGTTGATCTCGTGGACGCTGCTGGCCGCCAATTTACCTAAGGAGATCATTCGATCTTCCTGGGCCAATTTTCTAAGGTCGGCCTTCAGTACCCTGGCTCGCCTTTCCCATCGGTATGAAAGCTCTTCAGTGATATCCCTCCATATCTCGATGATCCGTACGATTTCACCGGCCTGGTCTTTTACGGGATATGTCACCATATCGCAATACATGTCCTGGCCTCCGGGGGTGGCATGTTCGTGTATGACATGAGCAGATTCTCCGGTTTTTAAAGTCATGGCCAGGGGGCATTCCAACCCCGGTTTAGATCTGGAACATGGGGCATCAAGACCGTGTGTTACTTCGTAGCAGTGGGCACCTATAATCTCGTGCTTAGATTTGGTCACCGCTTCGAGGTAGGCCTCATTTGCATCAACAATCGTAAAATTCGATCTCAGGACTACAATCCTTTCGTTGGCCTGTTGGATAAGAAAATCCGAAGCCCCTTTGTTGGACAGGAATTCCCCTTCGTCGGATTTCAGCTTTTCGGGCATGGTCAGACTTCTTAGAGTGTATAATCGTTCATTCCAGAAATGATAAAGGCCTTTTACTTTTCAATCCACAGAACAGACTCCACCTCTTATTCGCAGCCTTTTCCTGCCTAGGAGCTTGTCCGAGAATGAGTCCCGCCATAGCGGGATGAGCCTGACGTAGAGATTGCGGAAAATAGTCATTCTCGGACAGCCTCCTAGATCATATAGCAGCCCGTCAGGAGTAGCAAGAGATAAACAGGGCAAACACAAGTGCTAACGGAAAATCTGAACTTGGAACATGGAGGTCATCTCGAAGATCAATATCCTGACTCTCGGGCATCGTGTTTTCAATTGGCAAGGTATGTGCATAGGCATATCCCTGATGAAGATGGAGTAAATTCACGCATTAATTATACTCTTAAGAATGCTTTTAAAAACGTCAATTTTCACTTACTTCAGACCTCGTTAAGTGGTTAAGTCCCGCCTGAAGCGGGATTAAGTCGTTGTTATAATAGATCATATCTATGATTTGCTTGAAAATTGGACATTCAGTGTTTGAAAAGCTATAACATCCGGAAATAATAGAATATATTTTCCTACTCAACGAGGTCTGTACTTGAAAAGAGGAGAAGGATCTATGTTTAAGGTAATTTTAACGACCCGCAGTCATACGAATTTAGCGGGATTAGCTTCTGTATTTGAAGTGAACAAAGATGTTCACGTGTTTTGGGCTGCATCCGGAAACCAGGCCCTGAATAAGGTTTCAGAGGCGCCTATCGACCTCGTAGTCACTGACGAAAACCTCGGGGATATGACAGGCCTTGAGCTGGTCGAAAGGCTCCTGAAGCTCAACCCCATGATCAATTGTGCGCTCGTAAGCCCGCTTTCTTCCAGAGATTTCCACAACGCCACTGAGGGATTGGGCCTGATGGCTCAGTTGTCTCCCCGGCCAAAGGAGGAGGAAGGAGAAGAGTTATTGAACAAACTGAAAAAATTGAAGGGTCTCGAGGCCGGGTTTAAAGATGCGTGATCGATGGGGCATGAATAAGAGGGCGGTGGTCTCCTAAGTCCACCGCCCCTTTCGCCTTTGAAAACCTTACGAAGAGTCGAAACTCTGTGGGAAGAGACCAACCGTCCGCGCCTAAGCGCATCCCCCAGAGGGGGAGGCGCTGACGGTTAAACAGGGCAACAAGACCCTGACCGGTTGGTGGGAGATTAATTGAGATTCAATGTGTTTTTCACTAACTCCTTTTCATGCTCATAGTCTATGACCCGCTGGAGCATAATCTTCTGGGCCATAACCGGACCTGCCCCATGCCATGTTCCGACCCCGTGCTGCCCCGCTGTCCAGTTCTGAAGGAGTTTGTGCACCTTCATGATATTTTTTGTGGGTTCGTCAGAACCAAAGCTGTAGAATTCTTCTACGTAGTCTTTGACCTCGGGGTTTTTCAGCTCTTTGATCGAAGGCATCGTCACAAGTAGCCCACCGCCAATATCCCCGGCTAATGCCATGACCCGCCAGAAGGCGTTGCAGATATTGAGCTTGGAGACATTCCCCATAATCTCATCCGGCAGATACACCCCGGATCCTTCAGGTTCTTCAATCCCTTTGGTGGCGGCAGCCATACCACATGCCCGTCCGGTCTCTCTCAAGACCACCATCTCCATTAACTGGTCTTTGATATGGGGCACATTTTCCAGGCCCTTATACTCCTGAATCAGCTTGGAAGCCCCTATAATCTGATTCATAAACCCAACCTTACAGGTACCCCCGCAGGTCATACGGTGGGTCTTTGCGTAGCGGCTTACGATCTTAATGGAATAGGGGTACTCGCCGCAGTGAAAGACTCGTTCCCATGGGACAAAGACATTGTCAAAGATGATCATTGCCGTTTCTCTCTGACCAAAGACAGGGTTCCCCAATTCCTCTATATTATCAGCCATATCCCTCTCTGCGGAATATGGGGAATACTGGCAGACATAGGTGATCCCCTCGGCATCAATCGGTGTTGCAAATGCGATGGCATAATCCTCTTCGCCCTCAAAATGGGCGGCCTGGGGAAGCACCATCAACTCATGGCTGGCATAGGCCCCGCTGATGTTGATCTTCGCACCGCGAACCACGATACCGTCTTTGTTCTTATCGACCATTTTCAGGGAGAGAAAAGGGTCCGGCCATGATAATGTTTTCTGATCCCGCCTCCCCCGCGGTTCGGTGAGGGCACCGGCGACCGAAAGGTCCTTGGTCTGCACCATTTTGAGATATTCCATGAATTTCGGATGATACTCTGTGCCGAGATCACGATCCATCTCCCAGGTGGCGCTGGCCAATGCGTGGAATGAATCGTATCCCACACAGCGGTAGATGCAAGTTCCCA
>JACNJD010000269.1 GCA_014382715.1 Candidatus Desulfacyla euxinica
CGCTGGATGCAGTGGCGTTATAAGGCCGCTAATCCTCCTGCACAGGCCTGGCCTGACGGCCAGATCCTTATGAAATTAGGGAAGACGCTGAAATATCTCTACAAGAAAGACAAAAATGCGGTCCTCCCTGAGCCGATCGTTAACCTCAAATGGGATTACTCGACACATGGCGAGTTTGATCCTCATAAGATGGCCAAGGAGATCAACGGCTACTTCCTGAAGGACATTACAGTAAAGGGGAAAAAGTTCAAGAAGGGAGATCTTGTGCCGAGCTTTGCCTATCTCCAGGCCGATGGTTCCACCAGCAGCGGCAACTGGCTGTATTCCAACTCTTATACTGGTAAGGGTAACATGTCTGCCAGACGCAAGAGGGAGAAATCGGGTATAGGGCTTAACCTTGAATGGGCCTGGTGCTGGCCGGTCAACCGACGCATTATTTACAACCGTGCATCTGTGGACAAATACGGAAAGCCCTGGGACAAGGAACATCCGGTAATTGCCTGGGATCCTAAAGCAAAAGGCGGAAAAGGCGGCTGGGCCGGTGATGTTCCGGACGGCGGATGGCCTCCCATGCTTAAGGCGGACGGCACCCCCAATCCCAAGACCAAGTATCCTTTTATCATGAAACCGGAGGGGCATGCCCATGTCTTTGGTCCGGGAAGGGCTGATGGGCCTTTCTCAGAGCATTATGAACCGATTGAGTGTCCTGTGGAAAAGAACCCCCTCTCCGGCCAGCTTGTCAATCCTGTGGCTGCGATCTACAGCACTGACATGGATATCTACAAGTCCTTCGATCCAAAATATCCTTTTGTAAGTACAACTTACAGGGTGTGTGAACACTGGCAAACCGGTGTTATGACCCGATGGCAGCCCTGGCTGTTAGAAACCGAACCACAGCTCTTTGTGGAGATGAGCAAGGAGTTAGGTAAGTTGAAGGGGATCAATAATGGAGACAAGGTCATTGTAGAGTCGGCCCGGGGCAAGGTGGAAGCTGTTGCAGTGGTGACCATCCGCCTGAGGCCATTCCAGATCGCGGGGAACACCGTCCACCAGGTGGGTCTCCCTTGGCACTATGGATGGGTCTATCCCAAGGATGGTGGCGATTCGGCCAACCTGTTGACACCGTCAGCCGGTGATCCCAACACCAGGATTCCCGAAACCAAGGCCTTCATGGTCAATATCAGAAAGGCATAAAGGAGGTGATCTGATGAGTGGAAAAGCGTTTTTCATAGATACTACAGTGTGTACTGCATGTAGGGGCTGTCAGATTGCCTGCAAGCAATGGAATCAACTGCCGGCCACGAAGACCTATAATTGGGGGAGCATGCAGAATCCCAAGGATCTGTCCTTCGACACTTATAAGCTTGTTCGATTCCAGGAGCATATGGGGTCAAACAACAAACCGGTATGGTACTTTTTTCCTGACCAGTGCAGGCATTGTGTTGAGCCCCCATGCAAAGAGGCCTCTGAAGACGATGCCCCTGGCGGGATCATCATAGACAGCCAGACCGGTGCGGTCCTCTATACAGATAAACTCAAAAAGATGAAGGCTGCGGATGTTATTGAATCCTGCCCCTTCAATATCCCGAAGGCACAAAAGGGGACGGGGTACATGTCCAAGTGCAACATGTGCGTTGACAGGGTCCATAACGGGCTCCTGCCCGCCTGTGTCAAGACCTGCCCGACCGGGGCCATGAACTTTGGAGACAGGGACAAGATGGCTGCCCTGGCAAAAAAAGGTCTCGCCGCGGCCAAGTCAAGGTTTCCCAAGGCCACGTTAACCGGTCTTGAAGACCTGCGGGTGTTTTACCTGCTCGCTGCTGAGCCAAAGAAGTACTATACCTATGCCAAGGTAGACGTCTTACCCGGCGTCATGGACAGAAAAATGGCCATGAAAAAGATCGGAAGATCGCTAAAGGACCTGTCCAAAGAATGGCAGATTATTAACAAATTAGCGAGTTAGATAGAGGAAGTTATTCCAAAACCTTAAACAAAAAAAGGGATGCCGAATCAGGCATCCCTTTTTTTATTGACAAAGAAGGGTATTGGGACCACAATTACTATTTCTGTGCCAATTAGATAAGGGGGGTTGACGGTGAAAAGCTATCACATTTTGTTAGCAGATGATCATGTCATGTTCCGGCAGGGTATCAAGAAGATTATTGAAGAATCAAATAACCTCAAAATTGTCGGAGAGGTGGGGAATGGCTTAGAGCTTCTCGAATTCTTGAAAAATCATCCTGTCGATATGGTGATCCTCGATATCTCAATGCCGGATATGCGGGGTATAGAAGCGACCCGTGAAGCCAAAATTATCCGTCCCGATATTAAGGTCTTAATCCTTACAATGCACAAAAATACAGAGTATCTGCAGCATTCCATAAAGGCCGGGGCAGACGGCTATCTGATTAAAGAGGAGTCTGATACAGAACTCGTTACCGCCATCAACAAGGTCCTGCAAGGAGACCGGTATATATCTCACGCTCTTTCACTCGAGCTGGCAGATGATTTTCTCAGAAAAGGGCGTAAAGATTTTAAACAACCATTCGATGGCCTCACCATACGTGAAAGAGAGGTATTGAAACTGATTGCAGAAGGAAAATCGAGCAGGGGCATAGCTGAGCTCCTTTTTATAAGTCCAAGGACCGCAGAGCATCATCGCGCTAATATCAGAAAGAAGCTCAATCTTCAGAGCACTGCAGACCTTACTAAACATGCCATAAAAATGGGATACACGGGGATCAATAGCTGAAAACGTCTGGCAGATTCCTCATATATGATTTTATACCTACATCAAAATACAAAGTTTCCCCTATTTTTTTTTCCACAAATTACTGGTTTAATTCCAAACTAAACTTGATGGTCTCGTAAAAAGTCTCCAAGGCCGTCACTCCCGCGAAAGCGGGAGTCCAGAAGTGATGGATTTCCCTGGATTCCCGCTTTCGCGGGAATGACAAAAACAGGTGATTTCTGACTTTTTACAAATTCATTAAACTTGATCTTATCATATTTCAAATATCTTCCTCATTAAGCATTGATGGTCTTCTAAGAAGTATAGGGACTGCCTTACTCTTGAAGGTCTCAAACTCATAACGGAGAGGGCCGGGGTAAGGTAACCGTTGCCAGCCTGCCGTTGTCTGTAGGAATGGTGCAGATAGGCCGAAAAATTGGGTTGGATGACGCCTTTAGGGCGAGGATGCCCACTGGCGCACTATTCTTGTCTTTACCTAAACAGATTATTAACCAGTATCAGGGAGGTGCCGAATGAAAGAGGAAAACGGGTTTTACGAAAGAATGGAAAAGAAGGGGGTCTCACGAAGGGATTTCATGAAGTTCTGTGGTATGCTTACCGCTACCATGGGTCTTTCTTCTTCGTTTATCCCCAAGGTAGCCGAGGTGTTTGCAGCACCGAGGCAGCGACCACCGGTTGTTTGGCTGCACCTTGCCGAATGCACCGGCTGCTCGGAGGCCGCCCTCAGAACCATGTACCCCTGGATCGACGAACTCCTCCTTGAGATTCTCGATATGGAGTACCACGAAACCATTATGGCTGCATCCGGTTATCAGGCCGAAGATATCCTCCACTCAGCCGTCAAGAAATATAACGGCAAATTCATCTGTGTGGTGGAAGGGGCCATC
>JACNJD010000256.1 GCA_014382715.1 Candidatus Desulfacyla euxinica
ATCTCAAGGGCCATTATCAACGTAGGTTCCAATTGGTCCTTGCCTTCATTGAGACCTTTTTTAGTATCTTCATAGAGCACCAGTCCGGTAAAAACGCTCCATATAATCTCGGCAAAGGCAACAGGATGGCAGTCCAGAAAAACACCCTCCCGGACCCCTTCTTCAAAAAGATCGGCAATAGCTTTAATGTACTGTTTCGTACAGCCCCTGATTTCGGATGAGAGTTCGGGAGAAAGGTGTCTTAGCCTTCCCTTTGATTGGAACCTGAGGACGTTTACAACATTCAGGGGATCGCTAAGGTAGACCTCATACAGGGCCTTTTCCAATGCCATTATCCTCTTCTCAGGGCTGAGATTTTTTTGATCACGAACCTCATCCATCTTTGCGATGAGATCCCGGAGCATTCTGAGGTTAAGTGAAGCAAACAGCTCATCTTTGTTTTTGAAGTAAAGATAGAGGGTAGCAGGGCTGAACTCGGCTTCTTCAGCAATATTCTCCATGGTTGCCCCGCCAAAACCTTTGGATGCAAACACCTTTTTTGCAGCATCCATTATCTGCCGGCGGCGCATTTTTTTCTCTCGTTCTCTTCTTTCTTCTATCCCCATAGTTTTGAATATTGTTTAGTAAATAAATCTTATTTATATTTTCGATTGCAGTTTATACGCTGAATATCATTTAGCTGTCAACAAAAAAATGAAATAAATTTTGAGATAGGAATTTTGGGGATTTCGAATTGGATAATCTGGGAACAACTCTCAGACATTAATAGGCTAAAGCGGGATACCCGCAACCCAAAGATTAAGTTGTAGGAGTCAGTTATCAGTTGTCAGTTGTCAGCACTGGAGGTTATTTTGAAATTTGAGGATTTGGAAGTATGGAAGAGGTCTTCACGATTATGTGCAGATTTGTATAAACATTTTCAAGATATTAAAGATTTTGCCAGGTTTCTGCAATATTCAAAAGGTTCTTGTGGAGAATTAAGAACCCAAATTTATATTGGTATTGATATTGATTATATTGAACCAGCAGTTGGCAAAAAATGGATTCAGGAAACAAAAGAACTCTCGGCGATGCTCGTAGGTCTCAGCAAATCCCTAAGGAAGATAAATTAGTATCGAAATGCTTTTACTGATAACTGACAACTGATAACTGATACCATTTAATTATTTTCTTGTTTTTTGTGACAGAAAACTAAGTGAGAAGGTACAAAATTGCTCCCCATTCGCACCTACATCCTGGCAGTCTGCCGGCAGGCTTGACAAATAACAGGGGTAACCGTACATTGATCCGAAATGAATCTGACGTGAAAATCAGAACTCATTCTCAGAATTGATGAACTCGTAAAAAGTCAAAAATCTTCCGTTTTCGTCATTCCCGCGAACGCGGGAATCCAGGAAAATTAGGTGTTTATGGACCCCCCGCTTTCGCGAGGGTGACGGACTTGGGGACTTTTTACGGGACCATCAGAATTAATATCAGGTAAAAATGAAAAGGATATGAAATATGGATTTTGATTTGACAGAAGAACATACGATGATCCGGGACATGTGCAGGGATTTCACCACGGAGGTGATTGCCCCGAGGGCAGAAGAGCTCGAGCGCACAGGGGAATTCCCCTATGATATAATAGCCAAAATGGCGGAACTCGGTATGATGGGTATCCCCATATCCGATGAGTACGGCGGCAGCGGGGGTGATTGGGTGGGGATGCATCTCTGCATCGAGGAAATATCCCGCGGTGATACCACATTCGGGGCCCTTCTTGATGTGACCACCAGTGTTGTCGCACAGGAACTCGATGTCTTTGGAACCGAAGACCAGAAGAGAAAATGGCTTGTGCCTATAGCCAAAGGCGAAGAAATCGGGGCCTTTGGTTTAACAGAGCCGGATGCGGGGTCAGATGCCGCTTCAATTCGAACCAGGGCCCTTCTGCAGGGCAACAAATGGGTTATCAACGGCACCAAACAGTTCATCACAAATATCGGTCTCGATAATGCCAGCCTGATCATAATTGCAGCGGTTACCAAGAAGACCGTTCAGGGCCGTGGGCGTATCTCCACCTTTATCGTCCCAAGAAATTCTCCAGGATTTGTTTTAGGGAAGAGATACGAAAAGATCGGCTGGCATGGTTCAGCCACCCATGAAGTAATATTCGAAGACTGCCCCGTCCCGGAGGATAATGTTCTCGGTGATCCGGTTAAAGGTTTTTCCCAGCACCTCGCTGTTCTTCAGACCGGACGAATAAGTATTGCCGCAATAGCCGTGGGATCTGCACAGGCTTGTTTGAATGAGTCCATCCGTTATGCAAGGGAGAGGGTACAGTTTGGAAAGCCCATCGCCAGCTTCCAGGCCATCCAGTTCAAACTCGCCGACATGTCCGTGGCCATTGAATTGGCCAGGAATCAGTACCTGAAGGCTGCATGGCTGAAGGACAGGGGAAGAAAACATTCATTTGAGGCAACGGCTGCCAAACTCTTTGCCTCTGAGATGTTAGAGAAAACGGCTTCAGAGGCGGTTCAGATACACGGCGGCTACGGGTATATGGCAGAATACCCGGTCTCGCGATATTACAGGGGCGCCAAGGTATTGCAGATTGTGGAAGGCACGTCAGAGATTATGCGGATCATCTTAGCCAGAGAACTCGGGCTTTAGTACCCATACTTTATTGAAATCAAATAATGATGGTTTCGTAAAAAGTCTCCAAGGCCGTCACTCCCGCGAAGCTTGTCCTCGACTCCGATCGGGGAGCGGGAGTCCAGTCCCGCCGCGGGATGATTTCCCTGGATTCCCGCGTTCGCGGGAATGACGAAAATGAGTCAGTGACTTCTTATGAGTTTGTCAAATCATGTTTGCGAAAAACTTGTCATATATCCCTTGGTGTTTACCATAACTTTAGCCACTTTAGCTCACTTTAGTCATTTTAGTCACTTTCCCTTCTGCTGACCAGGCCCCACAGTGACAAGCACATATCTTCCGGGAACAATAATCTTTTGCGCAGCACCTTTGATATCATCTAAGCTTACCGCCTTTATGTCCCGGATAAACCTGGGTAAGTTGTTGTAACCCAGACCGTAAAGCTCGTCTAAGGCCATCTGCATAGCCTGGCTCCCATTGGTCTGAAGCCCTATCAGAAGGTTTCCCAACAGATAGCTTTTTGCCCCCTCCAATTCCTTTTTAGTCAATCCCTTTTCTCTTATCTCGTCTAATTCTTTAAAAATGGCCTCTGTGGCAACAGCCGTCTTGCTGGGGTCGCATGCTAAATAAGCGCCAAAGACGCCCGTTTCGAGCCCCGGGCTCCTGAAGGCGGTTATGGCATAGGCGAGGCTCTGCTTATCTCTCAGCTGGGTGAACAATCTCCCTCCCTGCCCTGCAAGGGCAGTCTTGATCAGGGCCATGGGGGGGTTGTCCCTGCTTTTCAGACCTACCCCGAGGTATCCTATTACTAAGTGGGTCTGGGCACCCGGACGATTCAAATGGGCCTCCCTAAACTTCGTTAATGGGGGTTCAGGTGCCACGACTGGAATCTTATTTCCAGATACAGGGAAAGCCCCGAAGAGCGTTTTGACGTAAGGGACCAATTGATCCTTTTTCAGGTCTCCTACCACTGTAAGGACAAAATTGGATGGGATT
>JACNJD010000174.1 GCA_014382715.1 Candidatus Desulfacyla euxinica
TAATCCCTCACCGGGCAACAAGGCAGGGGGACTTACCACCATCCTTGAGAAATCCCTGGGTGCATCGGCAAAGGGGGGCACAACGAATCTGGTAGAGGTGTACGCATATGCAGAACAGGTCTCTGCGAAAGGGCTGGTCTTCATGGACACACCCGGCTACGATGCTGCCTCTGTCACGGGAATGGTGGCCGGAGGTGCAAATATGCTCAGTTTTACCACTGGCCGTGGAACAGTCTGCGGCTTCAAACCGGTCCCAACCATCAAGCTGGCTTCAAATACGGAAATGTACCAATCCCTGATGGACGACATGGACGTCAACTGCGGCAAATTAATTGACGGCAAGGCAACCGTAGAGGAAATGGGGGAAGAGATATTCCGTCTTATTTTAGAAACAGCGTCCGGCAAGAAAACCAAGAGCGAACTTCTCGGTTTTGGGGATAACGAGTTTGTGCCCTGGCAGATGGGACCTGTGATGTAAATACCGAAAGTTTAAAGTGCCTAACAACACCTTTAACTTTAGGCATTTTAGGCACTTCAAACTTTAGGCACTTCTACCGGAGGTAGTGGTTTACGCCATCCAAACCGACTCTAAATAGCAGTTAGAAAAATCAACCATCAGCAGCGGCTGATTCGCCTTTATATCCCACGATACAAAACATGCAAGCAGATCCTGCGATTCAATCCCTTCCACTTTCACCAGTTTAGAGACCGCACGGTTTGCCTCGCGCACTGTTCCGAGTATCATCCTGTGCAGTTTCAGTGAATTGTCGAGTTCTTTTAACCGGGATGAGCTGTGGATCTGCTCCACGGCTTCTTCCCAGTGAATCCCCCCTATTTTACGGCGTAAAACGTAAGCGTTGCCCCTGTCCCGGATCGTAAGCAGGGGTGGATTGACTCTCAAGCTGGCATTCTTGATTTTTGACCCTCGCATTTTTGATTCTACTCCCTCTAAGAGGACCCTCTTTTTTTCCAAATCCGGTAATTGCCTGGCTTGAATCCGTTCGAAAATAAACTCTTCACCTCCAACACTGATCTCCTTAAGACGAGTGGGATCAAAGCCCAGATCGATGAGATCACCTATGGTCAGTGAATGACCGGCATCCTCTCCCCTTTCTTTGAGCCAGTTCAGAAGGTTCGGCCTCTGATAATTGGGGAGAGCCTCAATAATGCGAGCCGGCTGTTTTTTCAGTGCATCCGGAAGCCGTGACCACAACCCCATATCTCCGCTCACGAGATTGGGACTGTTTTCCAGATCGAAAGGAGCATAGGACTGTGCGGGTAGTCCAGTGATTTCCGGTACCAGCATAATCTGTTCAAGGGATTCTCCACCTGTATAGCCGAGCAGGGTTTCTATACGTCTTCTGAAGGCGATGAACTTTGTCACGAAACGGGTAAACATAAACCGCATAAGTGGTGATGATTCTCCATTATTGATCTCGTCCTCAAAATAGCCGAGCAGTGCCGAGTAGAGTTCCTTGAACTCGGCTATGGTTCGCCGGACCATGATCTGATTATCCCTCATCTCTATGGCTGTCCGTTTCCTGCTAAGGTGGTGCATCAGCTTTAAAAAAGGCGCTCTCAGATCCTTTCCTTCAAATCTGGGGGGGATATAGATCATATACTGGTGGTCTTCTAAAATAGATTTCCCCACCACATTTTCAACCGGTTTCCACGATTGTTTCAGGTAAATATCATAGGTCAAATCTTCTCTCGGGATAATATTATCCAAAATACCCACGGCCGATTTCTTGATCAAAAATTTTCTGAAATGCTTCAAGATCTGTGTACCTAAACCTTTTCTCCTGAAAGGAGCCGCAACCTCAACGTAAACGAGGTAATAGCAGGGAATAGGTTTCTTCATGTATAACATGTTCAAACGACCAAGATTTTCACCTGTCTCGGCGTTAATTTCTATAACCCTAAAACCGTTGTGGGAATCTTCAGGCTTGAGATTGTTAATCTTGCTTCCAGAAACAGTTTCATTCACAAGATCCCAGAGATCATTGAACAGATCCGCCATAATGGGGGAATCTGGAGACCCCAAACGCATACCTTCGTCTATGAGGCTGATCAGACCAAGCCTCTCATTGAGACCCAGATCTTTACCTGCAGCACTATGATTGCCAGATGAACGGGCCTGAAGTGGTCTATTTACCATGAATCTCCTCTCAAGTACCGGCAGTGTGACAACGCCGATTGTATAGGTTTTCAGATAATTAATTTAACAAGGCCAGAGAGAGGAATCCGAGTAAGTCGTACAAATTAGTACGTCGTCGAGGATTCCGACCGATAACGCAGAGAAATTATTTATCTGAAGTTCTATAGTGAAAAAAAAAGGCGGAGCATGTGCTCCGCCTTTTTTTTCCCGATACCTGCGTAAACACACACTAAGGCATTCCGGCCCTCCGGCTAAAAAAATAATAAAAACCTTTAAAAGTGTGTGTGACGCTCATTATTTTGCTCCGTTATTTTCTGTATATCTCAAAGCGCATCTCTTGTCAACCCAAAAATTGCGCTAAGGAAGTACCTGAACCTCAATCATATCTCCCGCTTCAATTCTATCAACACCTTCCGGAACTTTGATAAGTGCCTTGGCCCGCGCCTGTGACTGGATACGACTTTTCATCTTCAGGGGCACTCCCCACCACTCTTCTCCCCTTCGCTCCAGGATAGCCTGATAAAACTGAGTCCAGGTGAAATCACCCCCTACCTCTGATGCCAGACGCACCTTTTTGATCCCAAAGGGGATTGGCGACCTCCCTGCAATCTGAAAAAGACCCGGCAACGCTAACTGGAGAAAGGCCATCTCATTGGAAGGGGGGCCGCCAGGGAGACAGAAAACCGGCTTTTCATCAAGCATTCCCATGGCCACTGCCTTACCAGGTCCCATGCGGACCCTGTGGAAGATCAGCTCCCACCCCATTTCATCCAATACCCTGACAGTCAGGTCACGTTCACTCTTCCACGCACCCCCGCTGGTCAAAAGGGCATCGGCATCCGAAAGCATTGAGGTAAAGGTACGGCGGATTTCCTTTGGATTGTCTTTGACCACTCTGCTCTTTACCGGAAACCCGAAATGCCGCAACCAGGAATTAAGAGTCACGAGGTTACTGGCGTAAAGCTGGCCTGGTTTGAGGGGGCCACCCGGAGCCACAACCTCGTCGCCGGTAGCAACGATAGCAACGCGCGGACTTGGAAACACTGGAATCTGGTGCACCCCTCCGGCGGCTAGAAAGCCTGTCAGGGCAGGGGTGAGCATCTCTCCCTTGGACACAACAAGGTCTCCTGTTTCCACATCGGTCCCACGGGAGAGCACATTACGTCCGGGCTCGGCATTTTTAAGACAGAGCACCTGGTTTGCTTGCTCCCGTGTAAATTCAATCGAGATAACCGCATCCGCCCCTTGAGGGACGCGGGCCCCGGTCAGTACTTTTATTGCTGATCCCGGTTCGACAGCCCCTGACGTGCTATCACCGGCAGCGGACATACCGGTCACCCTGAGCTTAACAGGGTCGTCCTTCGAAGCCTCCTCTATATCCTTTGAGACCACCGCGTAACCATCCTTGAGTGATGAAGTCGCGGAGGGGCAATCCGCGGCAGCAAAGAGATCCTCTGCAGCAATCAGATCGCAGACCTCATCCACCGGCAGATTCACTGGCGACGGCCTTTCCAGGGTGCCAAGGACCTTGGAAAGCGCTTCTTCCAAGCCGATATCATATTTTTTTTTAATCATAATCACATCCATATGGCTGTTGAAGCCCGGTCAAAATGGTCATAAACAGCAAGAGTCTTTTTGGAAGGTTCATTGCCTCAAAGGACGTCTTCCAGGTCTGCAAACTGATCTTCCATCTGGTAAAGTACCTGATCCAGTTCATTGAGACGTCTGGATAGAAGATGTTCCCTCGCAATCTCTTTTAGCTCCATTATCTTTTCTGGGTGAGATCCGAGTTTATCTCTCACATCAGCAGGTGTGCCGGGATTATCACTGATGTTCTCCAGATAATCGGCCATTTCATAAAAAGATATTTCCCTTTCCACGAGTTCCTCGTGGGACATTTCCCTCAACAAACCCGCGATTTTGGGGAAACGTTTTTCAAAACGTTTCTCATAAAAGGGGATAATCCGTATATCGACCTGCATATATTTGCTCATTTTAAATACCTCCCTTTCAAGTTTCGACACGGCTATTCCTGGAATATTTCTCTCGCCGCGACGAGCCTCATGATTTGGTTCGTGCCGGTGTAAATTTGAATAAGTTTTGCATCACGCATCATCCTTTCTACCGGGTAATCCTTCATATAGCCATAGCCCCCCAGGACCTGAACCGCATCTGTCGTAACCTTCATGGCATTATCTGAAGCGACAAATTTGGCCATTGCGCACGATTTACGTACAAATCTCGATTCTTTCCTGTCAAGGTATCTTGCCGCTTGGTAGGTCAAGAGACGGGCGGCCTCGGTATTTGCCACCATATCTGCAATCATGAATTGTATGGCTTGTAAGTCGGCAATGGGTTTACCGAACTGAACCCTTTCTCTGGCATATTTGACGGCCTCGTTGATGGCGCCTTGAGCCAGGCCAACGGCCTGGGACGCGGAAAAGAGCCGGCTGGTATCCAGGGCAGGCATCATATTGGCAATCCCTTTGCCTTCATGGCCGATGATATTCTCTGCGGATATCTCCATATCTTCAAAAAACAGCTGCGAATTGACACAGCCTCGCATACCCATCTTGTTTTCGTTCTTGCCATAGTTGAGGCCTTTGGAGTCTTTCTCCATGACAAAGGCCGTAATTCCCTTTGAGCCTTTTTCAGGGTCTGTGAATGCATAGACGGTTAAGACATCGGCAATGCTTCCATTGGTGATGAAACATTTCTGGCCGTTTAAGACATAGACATCTCCCTTTCGAACTGCACGGGTCTTCATGGAAAGGATATCCGATCCGGCTCCGGGCTCAGTGGCCGCAAATCCGGCCAGTTTTCCCTTGGCCAGCCCGGGCAGGTATTTCTCTTTCAGCGCTTCACTACCGGCAAAAAGAATAGGGAGCATGCCGTCGGCCTGGGCAATCAGGATGAGGGCTGAAGAGGCACAGACCTTTGAGATTTCTTCCAAAATCATGGAAAAGGTCAGATAGTCCAGCCCGATACCCCCATATTTTTCGGGGAGAAGAGGGGCTAAGATACCATTTTCTGCAAATATCCTGACCGTGTCCCATGGGAATTCCGCCCGCTCGTCGATTTCTGCAGCCCTGGGCTGTATCTTTTCTTGAACAATCCCCTTAACCGTGGCAAATATCATCTTCTGTTCAGCGCTCAGTCCTATCATGGGTTTTTCTCCCTCCTCTCAGTTATTCGACAGTTAGGGCTTCCAAGGGCCACAAACTTAATAATTCTGTTGGGGGCGTTGTTCCAGAAGAAGACTTTCCGGCATTCAGATTTTTCTTATTTCTTCCATCTTCACTTCGAGAGGTTCCACCTCTTTTTCCCGGCCAAACTTTCTGAGTCTTTCCTTCAGATTTTCGATCTCTTTCTGAATCCAGGGCAATAACTCTTTTTGTATTTTTTCGCGAAGCTCTTTCCCCGATTTTTTCATTTTTTCTTTTAGCTGATTCAGGTAACGCTCAAGTTTCTTGATTTCTTCGCTTTCAGGTATTTGTTTTATTTCATCGGATAATCTATTTATTTTACGGCTTAATTCTGACATAGCTTTGCCAAAGTCCTCTTCCATCTGACCCAAGAGGAACGCAAACCGTGTAGAACCCTCAATCATGGCACCCTTTTCAAGAGGCACGCCACCCTCTGCCACCTTTATCATTTCAATGGCCTTACGCCCTTTTTCCGAAGGATCATTAATAATAAAAAACCGGGAGTTCTCAGTTACCGCCTTCTTAAAACCCTTATGGATCTTCACTTCGGCAATGTAGTCACCCCCTTCGGAGTAAGAGATGGCGTCTACCTTACCGATGTGATTTTTCTCAAAAATAATCCGGGCATCCGCACGCAAACCTTCTGTCTGCGCGAATCGGATCTTTAAGTTGAGGTCTTTGTTATAACATCCTAACATAACAGATGATATTATCAGTAAAAGAAATATTTTCTTGAACATGTTTGTACCTCCGCAATTTAGAAATAAACCAGATCAGAGGGCACTTGTAACACAAAGTACACAATCCAAACGGTTTGCCCCTCGATTTACACAAACAGGTGAATCGACAAATGCCTTATTCTGTGACCGTTTATTTTAAAATGTCAAACAACATTTTCAACTTTAGTCATTTTAGGCACTTTAGATCATTTTAGGCACTTATGACCAACTATTTTCTCAAGGTGTCTGCACCCAGCCGGAAAAAGCCAAGAATCTTCCGTTTTCGTCATTCCCGCGAACGCGGGAATCCAGGAAAATTAGGCGCACGTTTATGGACCCCCGCTTTCGCGGGGGTGACGGACTTGGGGACTTTTTACGAGACCATCAAGGTTCACTCAGATTCAACAATGGAACTGGCGTCATTCTGTCTCAAATCGGAAAGGATCTCCATTATCTCATCTAAATAGCCCTGCGGTGCGCTGACATATCCCCATCCCTTCTGCGTCTGAAACAGACCATCAAACGCCGTATCATGGTAAGATCTCATAAGGTGGGGAATATCCCGCTCTCTGAGAACCGATTCCAACAGTTGGGCCTCAAAATGATTATCTAAGGTGGCTGCCTTTTTATAGTTTTCCATTCCGTGCAAGAACCTCGTGTCTGTCTTTCAGGATAGACAATGACCATGAAACCGCATCAAGTGTCGGATACGCCATTATCTTCTTTGTGGATTCAAATCTTTCACCGATCTCCCCTGAATTTGGACCGTAAATCCAGGCCGCCACGGGTTTATCAGGGAGTTTCTCTCTCACCCCCTTGAGGACTTCGGAAACATCAAGAAAAGAGAATTCATTCTCAGGACCGATGGCCACACAGACAACCCCATCTACATTACGATCTTTCAATACTGCCTCTAACGCCATTGAATAGGCTTTTTCGGTTCCGTGGAGCATCACTGCCGGCCATATGTCTAATGGGTTTCCAAGGGGCATCCATTCAGGAGAGAGCTTAGCCACCGACTCAATGGTCTCCGGGGAAAGGGATGCGATTTTCAGACCATGCCTCTCCAGACTGTCGCTGATCATGATCCCCGCTGCACCGCTGAAAGTTATGACCGCCACTCGATCCCCCTTCATGGTGGGGAGGTTGAGCAGCGTCTTTACCGCATGGACCATCTGCCCGTCCTTTTCTATGAAGATAACACCGGTCTGTTTCAAGGCTGCCATGTATACCTGATAATTACCGGCCATACTCCCGCTGTGAGATATGGCGGCCTCTGCCCCTCTCTCGCTGCTCCCGGTTTTGTAGATAATAACCGGCTTTTCCTTGACAATTTTTTCGGCTAACTCAAGGAATTTCTTTCCCTGATTTAACCCTTCCATATGGATTGCAATAACCCTGATTTCAGGATCCTCTCCCAAATATTTCAAGGCGTCGCAAAACCCGACATCACAGGCGTTTCCGATATCGATCCCCTTTCCGATGTTTCTGCTGAATTCTCGCGCCCCAACAAAGAAAATCCCTGACTGGCATATCAAACCGATTGGAACCTGCTCCTTTGTCATCGGCATAAAAGAGGTGGTAAAATCATTATAGTTGTTGATAACCCCGAGTGTGTTGGGCCCGAGAATTCTCAGCCCATCTTTTTTTGCGATCTCTGACATCCCCTGCTGAAGTGCCTTCCCTACGGTGTCTGCATCGGCAAAGCCCTGATTGACCACAATAGCCGCCTTGACACCTGCAACAACACAATCCTCAAGTATCCCGAGCGTAGTTTCACGGGGAGTACTTATGACCGCCAAATCGATCTTTTCATTAATCGCCTTTATGTCGGGGTACGCCTTTCTGCCGAGGATCTCTGTACTGTTGGGATTAACAGGGAAAATCTTCCCGGAAAACCCAAACCTGATCATATTCTCCATGAGATTGAAGCTCCCGGGACCGCTCTTGCGACTTATCCCGATGAGGGCAACACTCTCAGGTTCCATAAAATACTTCATAAAAACCTCCAGATTAATCAAGCCTTCTCATGGAAAAACCAAAGGACAAAACCTCACGAATTCCATTAGATATCCTACTTGTATAGGGAGCATTACCAGTTTGTTAAAGTTGAAACCATACCGAATCATCCCCGCAAACGCAGGACGTCATTCCCGCGAACGCGGGAATCCAGTCTGTTGACATATATCTGCATACAAGTCACGCCATTCGGAATTCTTCTCTTCTATCAATTCCAATTTCCATGCTCTTCTCCATTTCTTGAGTTGCTTTTCTCTTTTTATAGCATTCTCGGCGTCTTTATGGATTTCGTAATAAACGAGTCTTTTAATTCCATATTTTTTTGTAAAACCTTCAGTCAAACCGTTCTTGTGCTGCCATACTCTTTTGACGATATCAGAAGTTACACCCAAATAAAGTGTTCCATTTCGCTTACTTGCCATCATGTAGACATAAAATTGTTTTTCCATTATCATTCCGATCCCCGATCAGATCGAAGACAAGGTTATCGATTCTGGATTCCCGCGTTCGCGGGAATGACGGCGCGGTATATCATCCCAATCCCCGCTTTTACGGGGATAAGCTTTAACAAACTGGTAATGCTCCTATTATATGCCTTCTCTTTGATTCTAAGACCAATACTCCACCACTCCATCACTTCAATGCCATTGATTTACGCCCCTTGTGTGCTCTTGACTTTGCGAAAACCAGTCCCACAAAAAGTCCTGCGAGTGCGGCTATCGTTATGCATAGGAATCCGTACGCAACAGCATGCTTCTTAGCCATACGATAAACCAACTCCGGAAAACCGACCATCACAACCTTTAAAGGGACAGTTTCACGAAAGAGCCTTTCTCCCTTTTGAATAACAGACAGGGAAACCTGATAGCTTCCGGGGGTTACGTTGGAGGGAAGTTTGAAGGAACCCCGAACAGTCGATCGAGCCCCTGAAGAGGGAGAAACCTTCAATGCCCCCGGGAATACCCCATAGAGTTTCAGGCTTTGCTTTAACTTTAAAAACTCCTTAAATATCTTGTCGTTTTCGGTCACCTTTATGTGTCCTGAGAATGAAACTCCTTTTTTCAGCGCCTCATATCTCCACAAAGAGGCCACACCCGGACCGGTGAGCAGAGCCGGTTCGCTACTCATGGATAGATAGAGACTGGGAGCGCCTTTGACAGTAATTTCCCTCCCGTTCATCCACAAACCAAACCGCCGCACCTTTTGCACCACTGTTTCTTCCACATCCCCGCCCGTTACTTCCACAATAGCATCACATCCCCGGGGAATCTCTGCTGAGAAATTGACTTTCGTCCCGTTGTATAATGCCCCGATCCGGACCAGATCCGGCTTGACAAGGAGTTTTGAAGAGGCTGCGTACAAAGGTAGAGAGATCCATAGCAAAAACAGGGCAGCCGGCACGCATAAAACCAATTTTGAAAAGCGCTTCCGCGGTTTCATCTTACCTTCCTCCCTTGATGCCCAGCATCAGGTCTGGTGAAAAGGTAAGCTCCACAAGAATTTTGACCATAACCAGGAGTATGACGGAGGCCAAAACCAATTTGAGGTAGTCCGCGTTAACTCTATGACTCAGCCGGGCCCCGAATTGCGCCCCGACCGTGGAGCCCAATAACAGGATCAGGGCCAATGCCAGATCTACCGTATGGTTTGTAATGGACTGCATTGCGGTAACATTGGCACAGACAAGGACTTCCTGAAAAAGGTTTGTGCCTACCACCACATGCATGGGCATACGGAGAACATAGCACATTGTCGGGAGCATGATGAAGCCTCCGCCCACACCTAAGATAGCCGCCACCATACCCGCAAAGCAGCCCGCTAATATAGGGAGCACGGGGGAAAGGATCAGGCCAGACTTGTCAAATCGCATTTTCCACGGGAGGATCTGAATCAGACGGTCATGGAAGGATCTCTTTTTCGATTTCTCAATCGAACCGGGAACCCTCTTTTTCTTTATAAGACAGTTAACACTCTCCGCCATCATGTAAAACCCTAAAATCCCTAACAGCACCACATAGATGATCTCGATAAAGAAGTCTACCTCACCAACCTCCCTCATGAATTTGATGATCTCTACACCCACGGTGCTACCGACAAATCCTCCGGCAAAAATGAGCAGGCCCATCTTGAAATCCACACTTCCCATACGGTAGTGGGCATAGGCCCCGGAAGTTGCTGAACCCACAATCTGGCTTGAATCTGTGGCAGCAGCTACGGTTGGAGGTATGCCAGCCATAATCAGCAAAGGCGTCATGAGAAATCCGCCCCCCACACCGCTGAGTCCGGAGAGGAATCCCACCGACCCTCCCAAGCCCAGGAGGAGGAAGATGTTAACGCTGTGTCCCGCAATGGGAGAATAAAGGTTCCATATCATGGATTCAAAAACAACATACTGCACTCCATTTGTCAACAAAATGAGATCGATGCCATGACTTCCCACATAAGGATTTCTCAAATATGAAACAAACCCAACAAAAATCTTGACAAAATGAAATCTAAAATATAGTTAGAGTGTTTTGCAAAATACCAGTATGCAACATTATCCTCTGTACAGACAGAGGGGTATCCGATTGAATCCAAACTAAGCGGTAGATAATATGGCAAAGAAGACAAAAAAAGGTAAGATAGCGGTTGACAGAGAACTCTGCAAAGGATGTCACATTTGCATTGAAGTCTGCCCGAACAACAGGATCGAAGTGGATGAGTCTCTAAATAACAAGGGTTACTCTCCAGCCCGACCCAAAGAAAACGTTTCTGAAGGCGAAAAGGGATGTGTCGGATGCGCCATGTGCGCCACCGTCTGCCCTGAAGTAGCTATAGAGGTGTATCGTGCCCAGTGAAAAAATGTTAATGAACGGTTCCCAAACAGTGGGAGAGGCGGCGGTCCGCGCCGGCTGTCGTTATTATTTTGGTTATCCCATCACCCCCCAGAACGAGCTGCCCGAGTATCTATCTGCAAGAATGCCTGAGGTGGGCGGCACCTTTATCCAGGGTGAGAGCGAAGTCGCATCCATAAACATGGTCCTCGGAGCCTCGGTGGCCGGAGCCAGGACCATGACCTCATCATCGTCCCCCGGGATCTCCCTGAAGCAGGAAGGGATCTCTTATATGGCGGGGATGGAACTTCCCGCTGTCATCGTAAACATGATGCGGGGGGGGCCGGGTCTCGGTAATATAGCGCCTTCAGCCGCCGATTATTTTCAAGCCACCCGGGGCGGGGCTCACGGTGATTACCGAACTCCTGTGCTGGCTCCGGCCGGTGGCCAGGAATTAGTTGACCTGACTTTTGAGGCCTTTGATCTGGCTGATAAGTACCGCAACCCGGTCATGCTTTTGGGTGATGGCCTGATGGGACAGGTCATGGAACCGGTGGTTTTCCCCGACTTCATAGACCTTAAGGACCTGCCCGAAAAGGACTGGGCCCTGCGCGGCTGTAAGGGCCGGGAAGCAAGGGCAATATTCTCCATGATCCTTGGGCAGCAGGGTGAGCTTTATCGACATAATCTGGATCTCCAGAAAAAATATGACCGTATAACGGCCGAGGAACAGCGCTGGGAAACGAAATACGCAGAAGACGCCGAGCTTATCGTAGTGGCTTACGGCACTGCAGCGCGCATCGCTGAAAGCGCCATTGAAGACCTCAAGGCCGAGGGGATTAACGCAGGTCTTTTCAGACCCATATCTCTTTGGCCTTTCCCCCTCCCTGCCCTGCGGGAATTGTCTAAGGAGATACCCAAGGTAGCGGTCTTTGAGTTGTGTTTGGGCCAGATGGTAGAAGATGTGATCCTCTCCGTGGGCGAGAGGGCCGAGATCTATTTTCATGGCGTGCCAGGAGGATTAATTCCCACCCCTGCTGAAGTGGCCGAGTTTCTTCGATCGACCGTGAAAGGCGACGGAAAAGTGGGCAGGAGGATGGAAGTATGAGTACGGAAATAGAATATAAAAAGGTATTTGGTCGGCCAGAGTCTTTGAAGGATAACCCCACCCATTACTGTCCCGGATGCGGACACTCGATTGCACACCGTCTCGTTGCTGAATGCTTAGATGAGATGGGACTCAGAGAAGATACGATTGGCGTTCCGCCCGTGGGCTGCGCCGTCCTGGCTTATAACTATTTTAACTTTGACATGGTTGAAGCACCCCATGGAAGGGCACTCGCCGTTGCCACAGGCGTTAAACGGGTTCATCCGGATAAATTTGTCCTCACCTATCAGGGTGACGGCGACCTCGCTGCAATAGGCGCAGCCGAGACCATCCACGCAGCAAACCGGGGCGAAAGAATCTCAGCCATCTTCATAAATAACGCCATTTATGGCATGACCGGCGGCCAGATGGCCCCTACAACGCTCTTAGGCCAGAATGCAACAACGGCCCCCAGAGGCCGCGATGCAAGGCTGCACGGCCAGCCCATTGACATTTCGAGCATGTTAGCCATCTGCGGTGGCGTGGTTTTTGTTGAACGCTGCGCGCTGACGACGATCAAACAGATCCGAAAGGCCAAAAAAGCCATCAAAAAGTCCTTCCAGTGCCAGTTAGATGATCTCGGCTTTTCCCTGGTAGAACTACTTTCCCCATGCCCGACAAACTGGAAGATGCCGGTCAAGGCTGCATGGGACTGGGTTAACGAAGAAATGGTAAAGACCTATCCCTTAGGTCTTATCAAAGATACCACCGGATACGAGGACAAAAAATGATTACCCGAACAATTTTCGCAGGTTTTGGCGGCCAGGGTGTTTTGCTGATGGGATATGTCCTGACTCATGGCGCCATGCATAAAGGGCTCGATGTAACTTATTTTCCATCTTACGGCGCTGAAATGCGCGGGGGTACGGCCAACTGTACCGTAACCGTGTCTGACAAAAAGATCGCCTCTCCCGTGGCGTCCAACCCGGATATTCTCGTGGCCATGAACTATCCTTCCCTTGAAAAGTTTGAATCCACAGTGGTTGAAGGAGGAACCGTTTTTCTCAATTCATCCCTTTTTGAAGAGAGACCTTCCCGTGATAATATCGATGTAGTCCCGGTGCCCATCATAGATCTGGCCCGTGAAGCAGGCTCGGAGCGCGGGGGAAATATGGTAATGATCGGAACGGTCTGTGCCAAGGCAGGGTTGCTGTCTCTTGAAGAAACAATCAAGGGAATGGAAGCTGCCCTTAAGGGGAAAGAAAAGTTCTTCAAGGCCAATCAAAAGGCCATTGAAAGAGGTTTTGCCTTTGCGGCAGACGGAAAATAGCCAATCTCCATTTTTCTCCACTTTCAATTCTTCACTTTTTGTCTGATTTCTTACCTGAACCGAGACCTTTGAAAAATGTTCATCGTCCTTGTCCTTAACCTTGAACCTTGAACCTGTGAACGTCTACACAGCAGCCTTGTAGAATCTTGCCCTCCCATCAATCTGATACCATCCCACTGATGAAGGTATTATTACTGAATTCCCGGTTGTAAGAGACACCGGTTCATTATGGCCGCTGTCTTTAATACGGGCCTCTCCCTCCATACAGATCATGATCTCCACGCCTCGATCCTTCTCGCTAATAAATGGATCTCCATTTGCAACGGATATTACCGACAGCTGAAATTCATCGGCAGGGGTCGTATAAATCTTCTCTCCCGGCAGTCCGCCGGATAACTCCACTTTCCCTACAGGTTCAGGACTGAAATTCACGATCTTAAGCAGCTCTGGAACATCCACATTCTTTTGGGTCAGACCCCCTCTCAGAACATTGTCAGAGTTGGCCATAAGCTCCATTCCAACCCCTTTCAGATAGGCATGGAGTTCACCGGCCGGGATATAAATCGCCTCCCCGGGCGCTAATTCCACCAGGTTGAAGATAAGGGGTGACAAGGCCCCAATGTCTCCGGGATATTCCCGGTTAAGCTCGACCATCCAATAAAATGACCGGTCTTCGTTGACATAACGCTCAGCGCCGCGTATCGCCTCATCAACTACCCGCTCCCTGTGGGCCTGATCCAGGGACATAAGTGACGTAAAGAAATGTTTCAGCCCCGAACCGTCAGACTCATTTCTCAACCTGCTGAGTTCATGGGACAGGGTCGAGACTGATACCCTGTCCAGCAGGCTTATTATAGCCTCTGGTGTGCGAAACCCCTTCAGGCCCTCAAAAGGCGTAATAGCGCACAGGGTTTCAGGCTTGTGGTTCGCGTCTTTATAGTTACGCTCGGAGGCATCAAGCGATATCCCGAGTCTGTTTTCTCTTTTAAACCCTTCCCGTGCCTCTTCGAGGTTGGGGTGGACCTGGATGGAGAGGGGGCGATCCGCAGCAAGGACCTTGAACAGGAATGGAAGCTTATTAGAAAATCTTTTGGCAACCCCTTTACCGAGGACCGAAACCGGATCCCTTTCAATGATCTTTTCAAGGGATTGCCACTCACCCTCTATCATCACCTCTGAAGGGGCCTTGGGATGGGCGCCTAGCCAGAGTTCAGCCGCAGGTTTTTCCGAAGGGGCAGGCAGACCAAGAAGGGTCTGTATTGCCGTCTTAGACCCCCAGGCATACTCCTGTATAGGATTTTTCAAAACAGCTATTCTATCCATAGATCTCTTCCCGGACCAAGCTTTGGCGCCTCATGACCGCTAAATTGTTTTTGTTTCTCTCACAGAGCTCACAGAGTTCACAGAGTTACAGAAGTTTTTGGCCAGAATCCTTGATCCCGCTATTCAGCGGGACAGGTGTCCGGATTCTGCTCAAACGCCAGTGATTGCCCTAAGCCCAAATTCATCCATTAACTATTGTGGTCGATTTTTGATCATCCCTGCTAAGGCTGATTGTTTTGCCTGATTTTTCCTCTCAAAAAATCAGGCAAAGAAAAAAGTGTATCTCTATGATCTCTGCGTGCTCTAGCGAAGCAGGTGAGAGATACCAAAATACACTACCCTACCCTTCCAGATCAATCAGGTCTCCGATCATTCTCTCAATCTCGCTGGTCTTCCCCAAGTAGAAATGATCCGCCCCATTTATAATATTGAACTCTGCCTTCGGATTCCATACCGGAATCATATCTTTGATCATGGAGGGAGGGGCGATATCGTCTTCAGACCCGGAAATCACCAGCCGGATCTTTGCGCAGTATTTAAGAAAAGAGAAATCAATAAAGTTAACAGGGGGAGAGACCATTACCATTCTTTTTACATCGGTCAGTCTTTCAATGCATTGCGCATTGACCCAGGCCCCAAACGAATATCCTGCTAAATCGATGGACATCTTTCCCAATTCGTTAAGAAATGCAACGGCGGCTCTCACATCCTCCTGTTCCCCGGACCCGTTATCATACCTCCCTTCGCTCTTGCCCACACCCCTGAAATTGAATCTCAGTGTCGTATACCCTTTTTCCCCATAGGCCCGCACCACCGATTCAACCACGTTGCTGTGCATCTCCCCGCCATAAAGGGGATGAGGATGTGTCACAACGACCCCGTTTTCGCTCTGGCCTTCGTTGATCAGACCCTCTATTTTCAGATCCTGCGACTTGAAAAATATCCGTTCATCTTTCATTTTAACACTCTGCAGGTTTACATCCGGCGTCGAATGTCCAATGTCCCTGTGGTTAGTGATCAGAGGTTAATGACCGTTAAGAACATAGGGAAAACAGTTAATTTGCATGGAAAACTACCCCAAATCACATGAACCTGCAACTTTTTTCCTCCCTTCTTTCTCCCCCTTGCATATATAGATCTTCACTTGACCCTTAATTGAAGAGTCGATAGACTATCATTGACCTGTCGAAACGGCTGTTTAAAATCCAATATCCTGATACTAAGAGAAGAACCATGCAAATCACCATCATCACCGTGACGGACCAAGAAATGCAGCAGCGGGCGGATAGTTCATGGAATTTAGAGTAGCATTATGTCTCGGTTGCGATTGATCCTGGAGAGGCAATGGCTTCATGGGCTTCTTCTGGTTGCCCTGCTTGCGGTGTTGGGATCGGCTCGTTGTCTAAAGGGAATAGATACCGGTATGCTGTGGGGCATCAGCAGCCCGGAGTGGTTTTTGCTCGCCGTTGCCATTGCCATCGCGCATCAGGTATATGTATGGTTTTGCTGGCGAACACAGCTACATGGGTACTGGCTCACCCGGGTTTTCGGCAATCAGGGTTTTCCGGTGTATGCCATGGGGTTTTCGATCCTGGGCATTTCGAGAGTGGCAGCCGTCTTTATCCTGGCCATATCAAACAGGGACACACTGGCAGCTGATCTTACCACACTCAGGATTCTCGCCATCATCGCTCTGATCCCGGCGGTATATCTGTTCTACTCGGTAAAACGTTACTTCAGCTTCAAGCGCGCCTTGGGTATCGATCATTTCGATGAGGCGTACCGGTCTATGCCATTCGTGCGAAAGGGGATCTTCCGGTTTACGCGCAATGGAATGTACACGTTTGGTTTTCTGCTGCTCTGGGTGCCTGGATTGTGGTACGCGTCGATCGCGGCGCTGTGCGTTGCGCTGTTCAACCACATGTACATCTGGGTTCATTATTATTCGACCGAATTTCCGGATATGAAACGCATATACGGCGAAACCCCTCACCCCTTACCCAAAACCCGGTCGGCCGCTTTATAACCGGTTCTGAGGCTCACCTCCATGCTGGCCCGGTAAAGGCCGTCACCGGCAAAGGCCACTGAAGCGCCCAGGGCATCCAACGCTTTGCGCATCTTCAGCTGCCGTGCGAGGGCGCCGGGCGGAAGCTGCACAGCTCCGAACGGCCAGCGGTACACGCGGGCAAACAAGATACGGCCGGAAAAACAGGGCCACAACGCATCCAGTTCCGAAGATACGGCTTCAACCACGTCATTATCCGATTTTTTAAAAAGCCGTGTGGCGGCATCTTTCGTCAGGATGGCTGTGGCCAGGCCCTTTCCCCGGGGGATGCGATCCGGACCCTTGTGGTGGTCCAAAACCACGGTGGCGAGTGTCCTGATCTCATGGCGGAGGAAGGTATTCATGAAAGAATGACCGGTAAACGGCCGCATCAACCCCATGGCGACCACAATGGAGGGGGTATAAAGGACTCCCTTCAAATCCTTTCTTAAGGATTGGGGGAGCTCTTCAAGCACATCGGGTATGCGGGGCAGCGGAATACAAAAGATGATTTTGTCGAACCCAAGACTCGCAGGATGGCTCCCGCCGGTTTCCAGGCGATAGGTACCCGCCTTTCCGTCTCTCCGCACCGAAAGAACCGGGGTATTTTCCCGGACATCCAGCATTTCCCGTAACTTTTCAGCCACCAAACCCATACCCGGGTTCAAGGTAAAAATCTTGAAACGGGTGAGATTCCGGATGGTGGCGAGAAATGCGGCCTTTGAGTTATCTTCGGGAACACCCAGGAAGAGGTCGGCAAAAATGGGGTATGCGATCTTCTCCAGCATATGGACATTATAATCCCGTAAGAGGTAGTCGGAAACGGTCTCATTTTCCAGAGCAAGGGTTTTTGGAGTCGGTGATTGAAGGTCCAACCGTCTCCCTAAAGATTGGGCATACAAGAAAAGCTTGACGAGATCCTTTTTGCTCTTGAAGTTCAAGAGCTTGTACTTTAGAAAGTCTTTGGGGGAGCCTATCTTCATTTTGTGGGCCTCACCCCCCACAAAGGTGGACGCAGTCCCGGGGGTTTCCACCAATGCATCCGATAGACCCAGTTCTTGAATCAGGTTGAGAAAGTAGCGATGGCTTTCCGGAATCGTGTAGGCGCCCCTATCGACAATGAAGCCCTTGATCCGTTCCGAGCCCATTCGACCGCCTTCAAAAGACGCCTTTTCAAAGATCACCGGATGGACACCGTTTTGCCTTAGCCGGTACCCGGCGGCCAAACCGGCGATTCCGGCGCCGATGATGGCAACGCGCATAACTCCCTCCTATCAAGCCGGGTTATTTGCTTTTAAGCCTCCCCCCAGGGGGATCCAGGCATTCTCTTTTACGGTTTTAAGCACAATGGTGGTCCGCGTCGCAAGAATCCCTTTGACGGGGTGGACTTTTTCCAGGAGCAGCCTTCCCAGGTCAGCGTTATCCGCAGCCCATCCCTTCATCATGTAGCAGTCCTCCCCCGCCACATGATAGACTTCCTGGACCTCTTCGATTTGCGCCAGGGCCTGATCGATATCCGTCTCATCCTCACCAATGGCCACCTTCAGGAACACAAACGCTAAGACACCCAACCCCACGGCCTTGGGATTCAGCTTGGTGTGATAGGATTCAATCACATCGCGGGCTTCCAGCTTGCGGATACGTTCAAAGACCGCTGACGGGGTCAACCCGACCGCTTTGCCGATGGCCGGATTGGAGGCCTTGGAGTTATTCTGAAGAATGTTCAATATTCCGGTGTCTTTTCTATCCATAATTCATTATTTATCCTTTTTTACCAACATATATTCTATATTTAGATGCTTGTCAAGAACATTATTCAATAACTCGATTCGTCGCCCCTGCTCTATTGTTCAATCGGTCAGCAGTATGCGGCAGGTAAGAAGTGGGGATTACCAGGACCAACAAAAGCGATTTTTCTTGACTTGCGCCTAATTTTCAATAAGATCCCTAATAATTAAGCCAGTACCCAATACCCAGTACCCGGTACCCAGAACAAGGTTCCCTATGGATCACCCTCTCAAATACTGCCCTACCAGCTCCTGACAGGCGCTGTTTTTCCTGTTGGGAGCGAAAATCTTCATCGCAA
>JACNJD010000030.1:0-1100 GCA_014382715.1 Candidatus Desulfacyla euxinica
CTGTCGTACTCTCTTTTAACCGCAAGTATGTTGGGCAGGGTGACCTCTGCCTGAGGCTTGCTGCCCTCTGCCACGCGCTTTATTGCATCGATATTTCGTAAGCTTATCCGGCGCAGACTCCCGGCCGTCGTCTTCAACGCCTGCCTCAAAACATGATTCTTGAGCGGCTCAGGTAAACCCTTGAAGCGGGATAAAGGGAGAACGATTTCGTCATTCAAACCTTTTTCAGCCCATTTTTTTACCCATCTTGTCGCCTTTGCCTCCAACCACGTATTTTCTTTCCGCATGATTCCGGCTGTCCAGCCGAGAATCTCAACGATCTTGGGTTGATATTTTTCGAGTTGAGGAAGGAGGTTCAAACGGATTTTATTTCTCAAATGCCTGGTTTCGGAATTGGAAGAATCCGTTATGTGGCTGAGCCCCTTACTGGAAAGATAAGATTCAATCTCGTTCCGGGTCACCTCGATCAACGGCCTGATTATGTGAGTGTCGCGAACAGGCGGTATACCCGACAGCCCTGATGGGCCGCTTCCGCGCAGCAGTCTCATAAGGACAGTTTCGGCCTGGTCATTGAGGTTGTGGCCCGTGGCTATTTTCTGAGCAGAAAGCCTCTCTTTGATTTCATTGAGGAACCGGTATCTGACATCTCTGGCCTTTTCCTCCAATGATGCATTCCCCGGTTTTAGGGAACGGGCAGCTTTTTTTGTAGTAAAATTGCAATCAAAAGACGCTGCCAGGGATTTAACAAAGTCAGTCTCATATTCATCCTCGTCCGGTCTAAGCCCATGGTCAAAATGGGCCACCATCAGTGTTAGCCCGAGGATTTCTTTGAGGGTGAAAAGTATATCCAGTAGACAGACAGAGTCAGCACCTCCTGATACAGCAACGATAACGCGGTCTCCGCGCTCGAGCATTCGGTATCCGGTGATGGTATTTTCTACCTTCTTGACGATTTTCTTTACAGGGTCCATATAAGATCCAGGCACTGTACAGGCAGCTTCGAGTCTCTTTTTTCTTTTTACCCAATGTTCCGAGGGATCGGGGGCCATTTGAGTGCAAAAAGCAAAAGCCATGTCATCTTATACGGAAGTGGCTCTGCA
>JACNJD010000030.1:1672-3599 GCA_014382715.1 Candidatus Desulfacyla euxinica
GTGTGGTGCCAGTTGTTTCTGAAGGTATAGGCGGTATCTTCGTCGCGACCCCAGTAACCTAAGAAAACCACGGGGGATCGAACGCAGATCTCACCCGGGGTCCCGACCGGGACTTCGTTATCATAATCGTCCACAAGGATAACCTTTGACAGGGGAGTGGGTCTTCCGGCGCTGCCCGGTCTCTCTTCCATGGGCCCTCCGGTGACGGGCAGGGCCTCGGTCTGGGCGAATCCGGTTCCTAAAACAACATCAGGGGCAAGCTTTTTCAATCGTTTGATGTTGTCAGGGCTGTCCAGACCTCCAACATGCCTCAGACTGGAGAGGTCGTAGTCCCCCTCTGTCTCATCATACTTTGTCAAGAGCATCTGAAGGATCGGCGGGAAGTGAAAAAAGGTGGTACCCTTTTCCTTCTCTATGAGCCTCAGCGTAAGCTCCGGGTCAAATCGTTCAATAATGACATTTTTCCCCCCGGCGTGCATAACGGCCATGGCCCTTGACAACGCAGCAATATGAAACAGCGGAAGCATGCATATATGGGAGTCTTCCGGCCCCAGATGGTTGTCGAACATGATCTGCATGTTGGAATATACCACATTGGACTGGCTCAACAGGGCGCCCCGTGGTTCTCCGGCGACAGCGGCCGTATGAATAATAACAAACCCCGAGTCCGCCGGGATAAGGAACTGCGCGTCGGCGCCGTCTTCAGAATATAGTGTATCAAAGGGGTGAAACCCGTCGGGGACGTCTCCTCCTCCGATGGTGTAACACCTTTCAATGGAGTCAACCTTACCGGCGATCTCTCCAACGGTCTTTTGGTATTCGGGCCCTGCAAAGACAAATTTCGGGGTGGCGTCTTTGAGGACAAATTCCACTTCATTCTGCTGAAATCTCCAATTTACCGGGAGGAGAATAGCCCCTATCTTTGCAACGGCCCCGTAAAGGATCATAAATTCATCGCAGTTATGAGCTACGATCCCTAACCTATCTCCTTTTTCAACCCCCATCCTCACAAGCCCTGCTGCCAGTTTATCGCACCGCTCCTTGAACTGGCTGTGGGTCAAACGGATGTCATTGAAAATAATGGACTCACGATCGGCGTGACACTGGGCGTTGCGGCAGATGACATCATAAATGGTAAAATCCTGAACTAACATTTTTCACCTCGCTCCCCCGGGCAAGCCGGGAATACGAATTCCTAAATCCCTCAATTCCTGAATTCCTAAATTCTACATAATCTATTCCGATATGTATGGAAGGGGCCAGATTTTGAAGTAATCCCTGATCTTGATCCATATCCCCACGAGCCCGTCAGGCTCGAAGATGATAAACAGGATAATGAGACCGCCGAAGACAACTTCCTTCATGGGTCCGAGATACATTGTGAAATTGGGATCATAGGCCCGGGCGATAAAGCTCACAAGGAGGTCCAGGAGAACGGGTACGAGGGTAACGAAAATAACACCAAAGACGGTACCCACCAGTCTTCCGAGACCCCCCACCAGAACCATGGCGAGAAAAATGATGGAGTGGATAAAGACATAATCCTCTGGGATGGCGGTCCTGAGCAATCCGGCAAAGAGGGCCCCGCCGACTCCTGCATAAAAGGCACTGATAGCGAAGGATAGGAGTTTGTATCGAAAGATCGATATTCCGATGATCTCGGCGGACACATCGTTGTCGCGGATGGCAATAAAGGCACGGCCGATCTTGGAGCGTGTGATGTTCTTTGCCCCCCACATGAGGAAAATCGCCAAAACAAAGAGGAACAGGAAATAGGCCTGGTTTTTCTGGAGTGAAATCCCAAAGAGGTCGGGGGTCGGAAGTTCAATGCCCCTTATCCCTCTCGTGAGGCTGTCCCAATGAATGATCAGGTATTCGATCACAAACTGGAACGCCAGGGTGGCCACCATGAGATAGAAACCCTTGA
>JACNJD010000170.1 GCA_014382715.1 Candidatus Desulfacyla euxinica
AATCACCCCTCGTGGGCAGGAGACAAAAATGATAAAAAAGCCGTTTTTCGGTTTGGGAAAACCTAAGTTACAATACTCCGGGATTAACAATATTGAGGGAAAAGATCTCAAAGAAATTCCTCCCTCAACCAGAGTGACCCTCATGCACAAGTCACCCGGTGGCGAACTGGGCGAACTTGTTCTCTCAATCGGAGATGAAGTCAGAACAGGACAGAAGTTAAATCTCCGTGAGATGGGGGAAGAGTATCTGACTTCAACAGCAACAGGTACGATCACCGACATATCACATACCACAGAATATACCGGCCAGACCTTTACGTCGGTCTCCATAGAAGCAAAATCGAAGGATCTGTGGGATGATGAATTCGAAAAGACCGGAAAAGACGCAGCCCCTGAAAACGCCCTCACCTTTTTGTCGAGCCTTCCTGGAATCTCTGATCTGTCCTCTCTTATCGAAATAGACAACCCTCTGAACACCATCATCATAAACGGCCTTGATCGAGATCTGCTGGTTGCCACAAACCAGATAATCGTGAAAACCATGGCCGAGCATCTATCCGAAGGGATCGAATATTTAAAGAAAATTACGGGGGTTAGCAGGTTCATCTTTGTAGTTCCCCCCTCACTCCGTGTGGAGGCAGAGCAGAGCGGTGCCGAAGTTGAAGTCATTGAGCCTGTCTACCCTGATGCTACCCCTGGTCTGCTGATGAAAAGGATTCTCGACAACCCGGTCTCTCCATCAAGAACTTTTGAAGATCTGGGAGTCGCTTTTATCAACCCTGAGGCTGTTGTGGCCTTGAGGACAGCCTTTGTGGAGGGAAAACTGCCTGTTACCAAGGTGTTAACTGTCATTGATAAAGATAACAGACTCACCTGTATCAAGGCCAGGATAGGGACACCGGTCAGAGACATTCTCAGCGCCCTGAATATCGATGTATCCCATGGGGATCGCTTGGTTTTTGGCGGCCCCATGTCGGGTCAGAGTGTCTACTCGGAAGATATGCCCATATTGCATGATACGGATGCCATTATGGTGCAGGACAAAAGCCAGGTGAATCCGTCAGGTAATGACCCATGTATTAACTGTGGGGAGTGCGTCAGGGTTTGTCCTGCCAAAATACCTGTGAACATGCTCATAAGGCTCCTTGAAAACGGCCTGTATGAAGAGGCGGCTCAAGAGTATGACCTCCTTTCCTGTGTAGAATGCGGCCTTTGCAGCTATGTATGTGAAATGCGAATCCCCATATCCCATTATATCATGCTTGGAAAACACGAACTTCCTTTAACAGAAGGCCTGGAGGAATCCAATGGCTAACCAGAAACTTTTTGTCAGTTCCCATGCCCCTTACTGGCACAACGGGAGCAGCCTCTCAATGAAGAGTTATAACATTATGCTGGCTGTCCTTCCCGCTGTATTAATGGGGATTTATCAGTACGGCCCCCCTGCCCTTGGTGTTGTGGCCCTCTCTGTCTCCACGGCTATGATCTGGGAACTTATAATGAATTATGTGACAAAACGCCCGGCCAGCATCGGGGATGGCAACGCCGCTGTTATAGGTCTTCTCATGGCAATGCTCCTCCCTGCATCAACACCGTGGTGGACAGTCCTTATAGGGACTTTTCTTGCGGTTGTGGTGGGGAAACAGATCTTTGGCGGCATTGGCTGCAACCCCCTTAATCCCGTACTGGTTGCCATAGCAATAATACTGCTCTCATGGAAAGGCCTTTTGGATTTTGATGAGGCCTTGGTTAATTACGATCTTGGATTTGAGGTTATAGTATATCCACTGGCCGCGCTCAAGCATCTCGGGACCTCAGTAGTCCTCAACTACTCTGTGGGCGATCTCCTTATGGGCCAGTATGCAGGCGCAATAGGATCCACCTTCGGTATCGGTCTGATTATCGGGGGGATCTACCTTATTCTTCGCGGGATGATCTGCTGGGAGATATCCATCTCCTTCTTAGCCGGAGTCTTTGTGACCGCCTTTTTCTTTAACATAGCCGATTCTGAAAAATATGCCGGTCCGCTATTCCATCTCTTGACAGGATACACCCTGATAGGCGCCTTCTTCCTCGCCACCGAAGATTCATCATCACCTGTGAATTTTATTCCCATGTTGATATACGGGGCGTGCGCCGGGTTCCTCACGGTTCTCATCCGAAACATTGGCGCTTTTGTAGATGGAGCAGTCTTTGCCATCCTTATGATGAATATTGCCAACCCGCTTCTCGATAAGATCAGACCAAAGCCTCTGGGAAAGGGGATTAAGCATGCGTGAAATGTTAAAGCTTTTCATAGCCGTTGTTGTCTTCAGCTGCCTTTCGGGGGGTGTTCTGGCCGCAATTCAGAACGTAACCAAGGAAAGGATAGAATACCAGCAGCTTAAATTCGTCAAAGGCCCCACCATAAAAAATATCATGGAAGGATGCTCAAACGATCCCCTTATTGATCGATTGAGAATCGTCGATGAGGCCAGGGAGATGCACCTTTTTATTGGGGAATTTGAGGGCAAACGCAACACTGTTGCCTTTGAAACCTTCGGAAAGGGCTTCGGCGGTGCAATGGGTGTTATTGTGGGAGTAAACCTCGAAAACGACGAGATAATCGGGGTGGGAGTCACAACCCATAGCGAGACTCCAGGCGTGGGTTCAAAAGCCAAGACCGACCCTGACTTCACCGCCCAGTTCAAGGGATTGTCCATATTAGATCCTTTTAAGGTCAAGACCGATGGCGGGCAGATTGACGCGTTGAGCGGAGCGACCATATCTTCTCGCGGGGTATGCGGGGCGCTTGTTGAGGCCGGTGAGATTTATAAAAAATTAAAGCCAACGATAATTGAAAAAATGAAAGAAAAACAAGGCTAAGGGGCTAACCGATTATGGCTAAAACAGCTGTTCAGGAATTCACAAAAGGGCTTTGGGCTGAAATCCCTCCATTTCGGCTCGTTCTTGGTCTATGCCCAGTATTGGCGGTGACCAAGACTGTGGAAAACGGTATCGGAATGGGTGTCGCCACTACATTCGTGCTTATCTGTTCCAACATCCTCATCTCATTGCTCAGAAACGTGATACCAAAGAAGGTGAGAATCGCCTGTTTCATCGTTGTTATCGCCACCTTTGTAACCGTCGTAGAGCTGGTGATGCAGGCCTTTGCCTACCCCCTCTTTTTGAAGCTTGGGATATTCATCCCCCTCATCGTTGTCAACTGTATTGTCCTTGGCCGCGCAGAGGCCTTTGCCGCCAAGAACGGGGTGGTTGCGTCTTTTGCCGACGGTCTCGGCATAGGGGTGGGATTCACGCTCTCCCTTACCGCCCTCGCCATAGTGCGGGAGATCCTTGGAAACGGTACTTTTTATGATATCCCGGTGTTTGGCCCGACCTTTGAGCCTTTTTCCTTTATGGTACAGGCGCCGGGGGCCTTTGTCTGCTTAGGGCTTATGCTGTGCATCATGAACATGTTAGGCAAGAAGTAGGAGTCGTCAGATGACCGATTATATTTTGCTGATAGTGGGTTGTATCTTCGTCAACAATATCCTGTTGATGCAGTATCTCGGGAATTGTCCTTTCCTGGGGGTCTCCAAGAAAATGGAGACCGCCGTGGGCATGGCAATGGCGGTTATTTTTGTCCTGGTCATGGCCGGAGCAATTACATGGATCGTCGACATATATCTCCTGAAAACCTTTGGTCTCGAATACCTGCGGACCCTCTCATTTATTCTGGTGATTGCGTCTCTTGTCCAGTTCGTTGAGATGTTCCTTAGAAAAAGCATACCGGGCCTTTATGCCGGACTCGGGATATTTCTCCCTCTGATCACCACCAATTGCGCAGTTATGGGTGTCTGCCTTATCAACATTATGGAGGAGTACAGCTTCACCCAGGCCCTGGTGGCATCTTTCAGCTACGCGGTAGGTTTCGGATTGGCCCTGGTCCTTTTTGCCGGAGTTCGTGAACGAATAATCCTGGCAAGGGTCCCGAAACCTCTTCAGGATACTTCCATCGGTCTGGTCACGGCCGGGATGCTGTCCCTCGCCTTCTTCGCATTCAAAGGGATGGTTTAGGGATTGATGATTTATGATTGATGATTGTCGATTGATAAAGCGAAGAAGAAATCCCGATTCACCTGGGAATATTGAATGACTACCGAATGACTAATGACCGTTTGGATTGACTATTGACTATTGAAAAACGCGCAACCCGCAACTTGCAACGCGGAACCAGTAACCAATAACGAATAACCAATAACAAATCAACTAAGTCCGGAGGACCAACATGGTAAGCGGTTTTTTGATAATGGGGGGATTAGGGGTAGTCATAGGTGTAGTCCTGGCCCTGGCCTCAAAGGTATTCTATGTCTATGTCGATCCCAAGATCGAAGCCGTTGAAGACGCTTTGCCCGGGGCCAATTGCGGTGGATGCGGATTGCCCGGATGCAGCTCCAATGCCGTGGCCATAGTGGCAGGAAAGGCCTCGGCCTCATCCTGTGTAGCAGGGGGCCCCGATGTCTCCGCTGAAGTAGCTATGCTGATGGGTGTAAAAATAGAGCTGAAGGAGGCGGAAATTGCTGCCCCGGGGTGCAGCTACGGGTATCAGGATGCAGATATCAAATACCTGTATCAGGGAATTAATGACTGCCGTGCGGCGCTCCTGCTTGACGGTGGGTCCAAGACCTGTCCCATCGGGTGTCTCGGATTAGGAACCTGCGTCAGGGCATGCCCCTTTGGTGCTCTTTCAATGGGCCCGGACAACCTGCCCATAGTGGACACCAAACTCTGTACCGGATGCGGCACATGCGAACGTGAGTGCCCCAAGCATATAATCACCCTCACATCCACATCAAATCGGATCATCGGCGAATATGTCTCGGACGAGTGTACCGCACCCTGTCAAAGAAGCTGTCCTACAGGGATAAACATACCCGGATTCATCCAGGAGATTCGCAATAATAACTACGAGTCCGCCCTTGCCATCATAAAGGAGAAATGCCCCCTCCCTCTCATATGCGGATACATCTGCCCGGCCCCGTGCGAACTCTCATGCCGGCGCAATCTGACAGATGAAGCAGTTGCCATAAATCCACTCAAGCGGTTTGTGGCAGATTATGAGATGGAAACCGGGAAGCATATCACTCCTTACAAGGCCCCTGGCAGCGACCAGAAGATAGCAGTTGTGGGCGGGGGCGCAGAAGGGCTGACCCTCAGCTATTATCTCGCACGGCTCGGGTACAAACCCACCATCTTTGAGGCAAAACCTCAATTGGGGGGGATACTCAGATATGTAATTGCTGAAAACCGGCTTCCACGCAAGGTCCTGGATCACGAAATAGAGGGAATCCTTCAAATCGGAGTACAGACAAAAAACAACGTGGTGATGGGCCGGGATTTTCAAGTGGAATCGTTACTCCGGGATGGTTTTGACGCTGTAGCGGTGACCAAAGGCGGATTCGACAGCAGACAGGTCCTCCAGCCGGATCAAAACGATTATGACTCATCAATAAGCGGTGTATATACCATGCTGGACTTCCTCTATATCCTGTCTAAAGAGAAAAGTATAGATCTGGGCCAAAGGGTGCTCATCATTCATAATGGACGGGAAAGTCTTGATCTGGCCCGCAGATGCATAAACATGGGGGCAGAGAGAGTGACCATTGTATCAAGCCCTGTGGTCCATGAACTTCCCCTTGAATTGCAGGATAAAAAAGGGCTGGCGGCCGAAGGTATATTTATAAGGCCACAAACCGTCGTAACAGCCCTTAAGGGTATTTCGAGGCGGCTCATAAGGGTTGCTCTGGAGGATATTCATCCAATCGGCCAAATCCCAAAGGAAAGAGAGACGATCCGTGCAGACACATTAATCGTTGCTGCAGGACGTCTTCCTGAATTTATATTCGTTAAATCCGAAGACCAGTCGGAAGCCCAGGAAGAAGAAATCGTATGGGAAACCATAGAGGCTTTCCGCACTTTTCCTGGAGACAAAGACGGTATATGCACTCCCCCTGAGCCGGGCCGTATAAGTGATTCATCCGCTGTGGTAAAGTCACTTCTGTCGGGCCGAAGACTCACCAGGGCAATTCACCAGCATTTTAGCGCTGATTCGGTAACACCGATACAAGGTCTTGTATGCGAGACGGATTCGATCTTAAACGTTACCGAGGTTCATGATGTGATCTCGTCCAATAGAGAACGTCCCCACATCATTGATGTAGAGGGTAACAGCAAGACAGCCTGGATCTTTCCTGACGAATACCCCGGTTTGGATGAGGCCTCTTCCAGAAGAGAGGCCGAACGATGTCTGAAATGTGGCCTTATCTGTTACAGAAAGCAGAAATAGTTTCCGAACAAAATAGCAGGACAAATCATTGTGTTTCTAAATCACGGGTCTTGACTCGGAACCCGGAGAGAAAAAATGCCTGAAAACAACATTACCATTGAAGGACGTCAATTGGAATTTGAAACAGAAGAGACTATCCTTGAGATTGCAAGACGCAATGGGATTTTCATCCCCACATTGTGCCATTTGAGAGGGACCCGGCCAACAGGGGCATGCAGGGTATGTGTGGTGGAGGTTGAAGGCGCAAGAGCACTCCTGCCGGCATGTGCTACCCCGGCAGCACCCAATATGGTTGTTCATTCCCATTCACCCTCGGTCATAGAGGCGAGAAAAACAATAATTGCATTACTTCTTCAGTCAGGAAACCATAACTGCGCTATCGCCACCAACAGGTCTCAGGACTGGACCTCATTCCAGCAGCATGTGGAGAGCTATGACCAGGGAACAGACCTCTGCCCTGCCCATAGCGCCTGCAACCTGCAGGCCTACGCATATAAATATCAGGTGGATACCACCGGTTTTGTAAGGGCCCAGACCGAATACCCTATGGAAATGGCAAGTCCATTGATTGTCAGGGATTTCTCCCGGTGTATCCTTTGCGGTCGCTGCGTTGAGGCCTGTAACACAATTCAGGTAAACAACGCCATCACCCACGGCTTCAGGGGGGCCAAGGCCAAAATAGTAGCAATGGGCGATGACAACCTACAGCGCTCTGATTGTGTTTTCTGCGGAGAGTGTATCCAGACATGTCCGGTTGCAGCGCTGGTTGAAAAGAAGAGCCGATACAAAATAAGGCCCTGGGAAACCCGTCATGTGCGGACCACCTGCCATTACTGCGGCGTTGGCTGCCAGCTTGATCTCCATATAAAAGATGATAAGATAATGAAGGTAACCGGGGTTGAAGGCGCCCGCCCTAACCAGGGGCGGCTCTGCGTAAAGGGCCGATTCGGTTACGATTTTGTTCAGAGCCCGGACCGCCTGACCGTGCCCATGATCAGAGAAGACGGAAAGTTAAGGGATGCATCATGGGATGAGGCTCTCGATCTTGTCGCGTCAAAGATAAAAGAAATAGTTAAGGCGGGCGGCCCGGAAGCTGTGGCAGGGATCTGTTCAGCCAAGTCAACCAATGAGGCCCTTTTTCTAATGCAGAAACTTTTCCGCGTAGGCATAGGCACCAACAACCTCGCCTCACCCTTTGCCGCGGCCGGTATTAATAATACCATTGCTGAATTAGAAAGAGCCAAACGTATAATTCTCATAGGTTCAGACATAACCGAAGAAAATCCAGTAGCAGGAACCTTTGTCAAACGAGCCGCCAAAAACGGATGCGAATTAATTGTGGCAGACTCGCGGCCCACAAAGATTTCGACCTTTGCTACTCTCCCTCTGTTGCTGAAAGAAGGCTCGGAATCGGTCCTCGTCAATGGTATCATCCAGGAACTCATATCTCGCGGCCGTAAATGCTCCGACAGTATCAGGGAAATTGCTTCGAGTTTTACCTTGGATAAGGTAATCGAAACCACCGGTCTTTCCGAGAGCCAGATCACATCAGCCGTTGACATCTTAGACACTGACGAACCGGTCATGTTGGTATACGGCTCTAAGGACGCCTCCTTTGCAAGGACCTTTGTCCGGCTGCAGGAAATCTTAGGTAATCTCGGGGTCGAATGCGGCGGGGTCAACTACCTCGGTGATCTCAACAACTCCCAGGGAGCCTGCGACATGGGTTTCCTCCCCGCGTTTCTCCCCGGCTATCAAATGGTCGAAGATGAAGTCGCCCGAAAACCGTTTGAAGACGCCTGGGAAGTTGCACTCCCCGACAAACCGGGGCTTACCTTCGCCCAGATGGTGAAGAACATGGGAGGCGCACCCGGTGAAGGAGAAAAGGGGGTCCGTCTGTTATATTGTGTGGGTGAAAATCTCGCCATTGCCCGGCCGGTCATGCCGGACATTACAAAGGCATTAGAATCGGTCGACTTCTTAGTGATTCAGGATATACTCAACAATGAAACCCTCGGGTACGCTGATGTGGTGCTCCCTGCCGCGGCCTGGTCAGAGGAAACCGGCACCTATACGAATTGCGAGCGCAGGGTCAGCCTAATGCGTAGAGCCGTGTCCAGCCCGGGCGAAGCCAGACCTGAGGCCTGGATTTTCACCCAGCTCGCCAATCGATTAGGTCTCGACTGGGAGAATGAAACCAGCCAGAGCATCTGGGAAAATGAAATCATAAAGAGCGTCCCCTTCCTCAGGGAAATCACATACGATCGTTTAGAGCATGGGGGGACCCGGTGGGCTCTGCCCGATCCCGGAACATTCGGCATAACCGATTTCGCGGATGTAAAATCTCCGCTCCGTCGGCCCGGCTGGACTTCCTTTAATTATCATCACCGGACGCTCCTGGAGCAGTGCGAAGGGTTACTCGAATCGATCCCCCATACAAAACGGATAATCGATTATGAACCCCCAGGCGACCCGAAAGAGGTGAGAGTAAACTTCATCCAGCTCTTAGAAGAGGAAGAGAAGCCAGAAGCCAGGGAGGAGATCGACAAGATCTTAGATGCTTATAAGGACCATATGGGAGGACTTATCCCAGTTCTTCAACAGGTCCAGGGAATCTTAGGGTTCCTTCCTATCCCCGTCCAACACTATATAGCCCTCGGCATGGGCATGCCGTCATCAGATGTATTTGGGGTGGTTTCGTTCTATTCCTTTTTCACAATGGTCCCTCGCGGCAGACACATCATCAGGGTCTGCCTGGGAACAGCATGCTTTGTGAAAGGTGCTGGAAAGTTACTCGAGATCCTCACGCGTCATCTCAAAGTGGATATAGGGAAGACAACCGATGACAGGGAATACTCTCTTGAGGTTGTAAGGTGTATTGGGGCATGCGGATTAGCGCCTGTAATGGTAGTCGATGAAGAAACTCATGGTATGGTTGATCCTTCGGAAATCGTGGAGATTGTTGAAAACGTCAGAGGGAAAGAGTGATGAATCTGATAGAGATTGTTGAAAAACTTCAATTAACCGTCAAGACCGGCACAGACCTTCTTGATAAGGAAATAAAGAGAGGCTATGTAAGTGACCTCATGAGCGACGTCATGGCCAACGCCAATGAAGGAGATCTATGGGTCACACTTCAGATCCATCAGAATATAGTGGCCGTGGCGGTCATGAAATCTCTCGGGGGAATTATCCTGATCAACAGCCGGGAACCTGAAGCGGACACTGTTCAAAAGGCTGAGGCAGAGGGCCTTCCCATTCTGATCTCTGACATGCACGCATTTGAATTAGTGGGGAGGCTTTTTGAGTTGGGGGTTTCGGGGAGATGATGGTGCTTTAGATTTTCAAGGTGTCTTTGCTTGGGAAAAGGGGAGCGTGGCTTGAGAATTGTGTTTGCAGATCTGCACATTCATACCTGTCTTTCCCCCTGCGCCACCCTCGACATGACGCCCCGGAAAATCGTCGAACAAGCACAAAAAAGGCATTTAGAGATCATCGCCATCACGGATCATAACAGTGCGGAAAACGTCGGATCTGTTATTGCTGCCGCTCAAGATACCGGACTGTGTGTCATTCCGGGGATAGAGGTGACGACATCTGAAGAGGCCCATATTGTCGGACTCTTTGAAAACCCCTCAGACGCCCTGTCCATGCAAACGCTGGTTTATGACCATCTCCAGCCGGGAGAAAATGACGACGACCTCTTCGGCATGCAGGTCATTTCCAATGCGTTTGACGAAGTGGAAGGGATAAACAGACGTCTTCTTATAGGCGCCACAAATCTGGGCCTGAACGAAGTCATTGACGCCATACACAAGTTAAATGGCCTGGCTGTGGCTGCCCATATTGATCGCCAGGCCTTCAGCATCATCAGCCAGCTCGGTTTTATTCCCGAGGGGCTGAACATTGATGCAGTGGAGATCTCAAAGAGAATGACCCTGAAGAAAGGGAGGGCCTTCTTCGAGGACCTTGAGCGGTTGGCCTTTATTACATCATCTGATGCCCATGACCTTGAAGATATTGGAAGCAGCCCAACCGGTTTCCAGATGGCAGGGCCTGAAATGGCCGAGCTGAGACTTGCCCTCAAGGGAGAGAAAGGGCGTAAGATTCAATACTGAGTCAATATGCAGGATCTCTCGCTTCATATATTGGACATTGTCGAAAATGCAACTGAGGCCGGCGCCACTCTGATTGAAATATATATTTCGGAGGATAAAAATAAAGATCTCTTACAGATAACCATCAAAGACAACGGCCGGGGAATGGATGCGGCAATGGTTAAAGGCGTTAAAGATCCTTTTATGACTACACGCACCACCCGTCGTGTCGGCATGGGTATCCCCTTGCTGGAACAGGCCGCAAAAGAGACCGGAGGAAATCTCCAGATAATATCTGAAGCAGGAAAAGGAACCGAGGTCGTGGCCACATTTCAGGAAAGCCATATTGACCGGAAACCTGTAGGCGATATGGGCGCCACCCTGGCCACCCTGATCATGGGGAATCCGGACCTGGACTTCAGGTACTACTCCAACCTTGAGGGTGAAGAGATAGAGGTGGATACACAGTATATTCGAGGTGAACTGAATGACAGCATAAGCATAAACGATCCGGCTGTTATTAACCTGATAAAGGATTTATTCAAAAAGAACACTAAAAGCTGAAATGCTCAATCCATATGGTGGAGGCAAGACATGGCCAAGCTCAAGATAGAAGATTTAAAGAGAATAAAGGAGTCCATGAAAGGAACTGTCAATCTGAGGCAGGGAGAATACCGGGTGAAAATTACCGTCCACATGGGTACGTGTGGAATTGCGGCTGGCGCCCGTACTATCATGAGCACCCTCCTTGGCAAAATTGAAAATAGCGGTGCAAACGATATTATTTTGACCTCATCAGGTTGTGCAGGGCTCTGTAATCACGAGCCCATGATTACCCTCGAAGTCAAAGAATCTGCCCCGGTAAAATATATCAAACTGGATCCTGAAAAGGCAGGCAGGATCTTTGACGAGCATGCATTAGAAGGTAATCCTGTAGCTGATTATGCACTTTCTGTTGGAAGTGAAACCACGTATTAGGATTGTTGATTGATGATTGAAGATTGAATGATTTAGGAATTTGTGAATTTGAGGATTAAGAAAAAATAGTAGATTTAATTCCTCAATCCCTCAATTCGCAATTCCTTAATTCCGGTTTGACGAGGCGGTTTTTATGGAAAAGAAGTATCGTGTTCACCTGATGATATGCGCAGGAACCAGTTGTGTATCGAGTGGTTCACTTGACGTTAGAGATGCATTAGTGAAAGAGATCGAGAAGAACAATCTCCAGGACGAAGTCTTTGTTGCCACAACAGGTTGCAACGGCTTTTGCGCCGCAGGCCCTTTGATGATTGCCTATCCTGACGAGATATTTTACCAGAAGCTGGCAGTGGATGATGTCCCCTACTTTGTGGAAGAATACCTTATCAAGGGACGTGTGGTAAAAAAACATCTCTTTGAAAGTCCCGAAGCGGATGAAGCAATACCTAATATTAACGAAATCGGCTTTTTCAGTCGCCAGGTCCTTGTTGCCCTCAAGAATCGGGGGCTTATCGACCCGGACAACATAGACGAGTATATTGCAAGGGATGGCTATATGGGCGCGGCAAAAGCCCTCCTCGAAATGAAACCGGAACAGATTGTTGAAGAGATGAAAACCTCCGGTCTCAGAGGCCGCGGTGGGGCCGGCTTTCCCACTGGCCTGAAGTGGCAGTTTTGCGCTGCAGCTACAGGAAGCCCTAAATATATGCTATGCAACGCCGACGAGGGCGACCCGGGCGCCTTTATGGATCGCTCTATCCTTGAAAGTGATCCCCACTCGGTACTGGAAGGAATGGTCATCGGCGGAAAAGCAATCGGGTCCCACTATGGCTATATTTACGTGCGTGCCGAATACCCCCTTGCCATCGAAAGACTGCAAACCGCAATTGCCCAGGCCAAAGATTACGGGCTTCTTGGAAAAGACATCTTAGGATCCGGTTTCGATATGGATATAGATCTCTACCTCGGGGCCGGGGCCTTTGTGTGCGGAGAAGAGACGGCGCTTATGCGCTCCATAGAGGGTCAGAGGGGTATGCCCAGACCCAGGCCCCCATTCCCTGCCAATAAAGGACTTTGGGATCGTCCTTCTGTTCTCAACAACGTTGAGTCCTTGGCTAATATCCCGCAGATCATCTACCGGGGAGCAAACTGGTTTAACAGCCTTGGAACAGAAAAGAGCACCGGAACAAAGGTATTTGCATTAAGCGGCCGGGTCAGGAATATCGGTCTTATCGAAGTACCCATGGGCACCCCGTTGCGATCCATCATCTACGACATCGGCGGCGGCATACCTGACGGCAAAAAATTCAAGGCCGTACAATTGGGCGGACCTTCAGGCGGATGCATACCCGCCAGCCTGCTTGAAACCCCTGTGGATTACGAAAATATCGCCAAGACAGGGGCCATAGTCGGCTCCGGCGGGATGGTGGTCATGGACGAAACATCCTGTATGGTGGATGTTGCCCGGTTTTTCGTGGAATTCACCACTGAGGAATCGTGCGGGAAATGCACCCCGTGCCGCGAAGGGAGCAGACAGCTCCTATGGATACTCGAAAAAATCTGCGATGGCGAAGGCGTCCCAGAGGACCTTGTGGTTCTTGAAAAGCTGGCCAATGTCCTGCAGTCAGCCTCCCTCTGCGGTTTAGGACAGACTGTACCCAATCCGGTGCTGAGCACCCTCAAATACTTCAGGCATGAGTACGAGGCCCACATATATCACAAGCACTGCCCAACTGGAACATGCAAACGGTTGAGTGCTCCACCATGCCAGTCGGCATGCCCCACCGGACAGGATGTTGCAACATATGTAGCCTTAATCGGACAGGGTAAAATCGAAAAGGCCTGGGAGATTATTCGAAAGGAGAATCCTTTTCCCATGGTCCTTGGCCGTGTCTGCCTCCATCCTTGCGAGAGCAGCTGCAAGAGAGCTGAAACGGATGAACCTATTGCCATCTGCTCGCTGAAGCGATTTGTGGCCGACAGAATGCGCAAAAAACTGAAAGAAATCGAACCCGCACCGGTCCTCTTCCCCGATGATAAGGTGGCTGTTATCGGCTCCGGGCCGGCAGGCCTCACCGTGGCCTACGACCTGGCTCAGAAAGGTTATCCGGTCACGGTATTTGAGCAACTCTCGGTGGCGGGAGGAATGCTTCAGGTGGGGATTCCAGAAGATCGACTTCCCAGAGACGTCGTTAATGACGAAATCGATGCAATTAAGCGCCTTGGCGTAGAAATCCGCCTGGGTGTCCGCGTTGGAAACGACATTACTTTCGATCAACTCAAGAAACAGGGATATAAATCTTTTTTCTTAGGTGTCGGGGCTCACAAGGGTCTGACAATCCGAATTCCCGGAGGGACAAAGGTAGGATGGTCCGGTCGACGTCCCAGCGGTCTTCCCTATGGAAACAACCTGTCAGAAAACAATACACGGGGAAAGAGTATATGTATCCTCGGTGGTGGAAGATCGGCCCTCAACACAGCGCTTAAATTTAAAGACTCGGGCGCAGAACAGGTCCATATGGTCTGCAGATACGAGCGGGAAAATATGCCCGCCGACCCGGCAGAAATAAACGGGGCACTGGAAAATGGTGTCCAGATCCACTTCCTGACCTCCCCGGTGGGCATCGTCGGTGAGAAGGACAGGGTAGAGGGTCTTGAATGTATAAAGAATAAACCCGGCAAATCTGATTTCAGCGGTCGTCAGAAGCCTGTTGCAATCGAGGGCTCGAAGTTTATAATCGATTGTACCCTCATTGCCCCGTCAAACGGCCAGGATCCTGACATTTCATTTATTTACGAAGATGCCGAGTTCGAGATAGGCAGAAAGAATCACCTCGTTGTGGACGAAGAGACACTTGAAACAAACATCCCTGGTTTTTTTACAGGCGGTGATGCAGTAACTGGTCCGGCCACTGTAGTGAAAGCGATCGGGGCGGGACACAGGGCGGCGGTTTCAATAGACTGCTACCTCAGGAGGAAGCCATACAAGGGCTACTGGCATCCCAGACCCCATTTAATGTTGGATAGACTGGAGCTGACTGAAGAGGACGAGAAGCTTATACGACCCAAAATGCTCAATCTGGGGCTTGACGAACTTACAGCAATGGGTGAGACGCGACGTTGCCTCCGGTGTGATCTCTGATCTGTTTTTCTCCACAGGGACCGACCAAAATTGGACGGAGCTGACTCCATGATACGACTCATTCTTGATATTTCTATGGAGGCATTATGAACTCTGAAAACATAATAACCATAAACGGACAACCTTTTCCCTTCACCCCTGGTGAAACGATTCTCCAGGTGGCGCAGAGGAACGGTGTCCTTATTCCTACACTCTGCCATCTGAAAGGGGCAAGGCCAACCGGCACATGCGGGATCTGTTTAGTGGAAGTTGAAGGAGAAAAGGACCTTGTCGAATCATGTGCTTTCCCCGCAGAGCCAGGACTGGCAGTCGATACTGATTCTTCCCAAGTTGTCCAAGAGAGACGTACGATTCTGGAACTTCTGATGGTTTCCGGAGAACATAACTGCCTCTTTCAAGATGTAGGTGATGATTCATGGGCCGACTTCCAGACCAAGGCAACGGACCTGGAGGAACACCAGGATATCTGTCCGGCATACGGGGTGTGCGGTCTCCAGGCATTGGCAATACAATACGGGGCAGAAATAGACCCTTCACAGCTCAGATCCGCCCAATATCCCGTTGAGACCGTAAATCCTTTCATAGTTCGTGACTTCTCTCGCTGCATACTCTGTGGGCGCTGTATAAAGGCCTGTAACGAAATCCAGGTCAACAACGTTATCGACTTTGATTCCGAGGATTCACCTACCAAGGTTGTGACGGATGGCGATCGCGCCCTTAAAGACTCTGATTGCGTCTTCTGTGGGGAATGTGTTCAGGCTTGTCCGGTTGGCGCCCTTGTCCCCAAACAGGATATTCTTGATGGTCACCTGCCGGCCGAGGCAAAAATGATTCGCACAACCTGCTCTTACTGCGGTGTCGGATGCCAGCTCTATCTCCATGTGAGAGACAACAAGGTAATAAAGGTTACAGGCGATGAAGAGACAGGGCCGAATTATGGAAGTCTCTGTGTAAAAGGACGGTTTGGGTACGATTTTATTAATGATCCGGAAAGACTTAAGACCCCTCTGATTCGAGAGAACGGCAGCTTTCGAGAGGCCTCCTGGGATGAGGCGCTAAAACTCGTAGGCGAAAAATTAGCCCTGATTAAGAAGGACTCTGGGCCTGATTCCATTGGAGTATTGACCAGCGCCAGGATCACCAATGAAGAGAATTACGTGGCACAGAAATTCACAAGGGCAGTGATCGGAACCAATAATATTGACCACTGCGCCCGACTCTGACATTCGTCTACAGTGGCCGGTCTGGCCGCAGCTTTCGGAAGTGGCGCAATGACGAACCCCATTAAAGATATCGAAGAGTCAGATGTTATCTTGATTACCGGGTCAAACACCACAGAGAATCATCCGGTCCTTTCTTCTTATGTTAAAAGGGCTGTGAGCTTTAAAGACGCAAAATTGATCGTGGCCGATCCCAGGAAGATACCGATAACTCGTCTTGCGACGGTCTGGCTGAGACAACATCTGGGCACGGATGTGCTCTGGATAAACGGGATGATGCATGTCATAATCAAAGAAGAGCTGTATGATGAGGAATATGTTAAGTCCCGTACCATAGGACTGGATGAGCTCAAAAAAGCAGTCGAAAATTATACACCGGAGTATGTAGAAGAAATATCAGGGATCCCGAAAGAGCAATTAATCGAGGCAGCCCGCTTGTACGCGAATGCACCTGCAGCATCGATCCTTTATGCCATGGGTATTACTCAGCACATCACTGGGACCGACAACGTCAAATCCCTGGCCAACCTCTCCATGCTTTGCGGGAATGTGGGTATCCCCGGCGGAGGTGTGAACCCGCTCCGCGGTCAAAACAATGTCCAGGGAGCCTGCGATATGGGGGGCTTGCCCAATGTGTATACCGGTTACCAGCAGACGGGGGATTTGGCCGTACGGACGCGTATGGAAAAAGCATGGGGAGTGGAGAGGCTTCCTGAAAATCCCGGTCTAACAGTGACAGAAATGATGGAAGAGGGCCACGAAGGCAGATTTAAGGCTCTCTATATCATTGGCGAGAATCCCATGCTTTCTGACCCTAATCTGAATCACGCTAAACAAACTTTCGAAAAGCTGGATTTTCTGGTTGTTCAAGATATCTTCCTGACCGAAACAGCAAAAATAGCCGACGTGGTCCTGCCATCTGCATCATTTGCGGAAAAAGAGGGAACTTTCACTAATACGGAGAGAAAGGTCCAGCGCGTACGCAAGGCAGTGGCACCGCCCGGGGAAGCAAGGGAAGACTGGGAAATCATATGTGATCTCGCAGACCGCATGGGATATTCAATGAATTTCAAAAATGCTCAGACAATAATGGAAGAGATCGCTCAAGTAACACCTTCCTATTGTGGCATCAACTACAGCCGCCTGCAGGAAGACGGGATCCACTGGCCATGCACAGGGACAGACCACCCGGGCACACCCTGCCTTCATATGGACCAGTTTACGTGCGGTCTCGGAGTATTTCATGCCATAGACTACATACCTCCTTCGGAACTGCCCGATGATGAATACCCGTTATACCTCACTACGGGCCGTATCCTCTTCCAGTATCATACCGGAACCATGACCATGAAATCGGAAGGACTTAACGAACTTGCACCCGAGTGTTTCGTGGAAGTCTCCTCCTTGGATGCCGAGGAATATAAAATTGAAGAGGGTGACCTGTTAAAAGTAATATCCCGACGCGGTGAGATAGAAGCCAAGGCCAAGATCTCGGAGAAAGCAGTTAAAGGGACCATATTCCTTCCGTTTCATTATGCCGAAGCAGCAGCCAACAAACTGACCATTGGGGCCCTTGATCCCGTGGCCAAAATACCGGAATACAAGGTATGTGCCGTTCGGTTGGAGAAGAGATAAACAAGCTTCATGAAGATCCTGTCCATGTTGCTGAAAAATTAAGAGACGAGGTATTTTCTTAAAAAATGAACGAAATCGAAACAAAAGACCTCAGCCTAAATGATGTCAAGCACCTATTGCGTGCCCAAATCTATGTGGGGGAGGGCAAGCTGGATATGCCCATTAAAGCCGGCACAGCGAGCGATCTTATGAGCGACATGCTCACGGGACAAAACAGCGACGCGGTCTTACTTACCGGGCTTTGCAATGTTCAAGTCATACGCACATCTGTCATTGCAGGAGTTGTGGCGGTCGTACTGGTCAGGGGAAAGCAACCTACTCAAGAGATAATCACTCAGGCCCGGGAACATGGGTTGCCATTACTCTCGACACCTTTTACCATGTTTACATCATGTGGGAGGTTGTTTTCTAAAGGACTTCGAGGGGTTGAGGAAAAGGTTCCTGCCGCGACTCATGCCCGTTAACGAATCCTGATAAACAGAATATGTTTCTCAAACCAGGACTTCCCTCCAAACAGGGAATAATTATTTGGTCCTTTTAAATGCCTGCTTTAACAAAGACCTTCTTTATCAAAGCCAGAGACTTCGCAAAGGCGGGAGAAAGCTCTCTCCAAATCCAAAGCATACTTAAATCAATCGGCTTTACGTCCGATCTGATCAGACGTATTTCCATCTGTGCCTATGAGGCGGAGATGAATGTAGTAATGCATGGCGGAAATGGTGAATTATTGCTGACAGTAAACCCCGAAGATATCGTCCTTGATGTGAACGACGATGGCCCGGGGATTGAAGATGTTGAGTTGGCGCTTCGGGAGGGGTATTCCACTGCGACACCGGAATACAGAGAGATGGGTTTTGGGGCCGGGATGGGCCTGCCTAACATAAAGAAAAACACCGATTCCCTTGAAATCGATTCACATAATGGGAGAGGCGTCCATCTGAAGATGAGCTTTAAGGTGGAGGACAGCTAATGGACAAGACAGCCCCGGATATGGAACCTGTACGTTACGTTCAGATCGACGAAACCCTATGTAACGGGTGCGTTCTTTGTATGAAGGCATGTCCTACAAAGGCCATCCGGATAAAAGAGGACCGCCTGGCAGAGATTCAGGGTTACTGTATCGATTGCGGCGAGTGTGCTCGAGTCTGTCCAAGGGGGGCTGTCGCTGCCGTTAGGGGTAATGATTTTGACCTTTCCGAAAGTGGGGAATACATTGTCAGCCCCAGCACTACGCTCTATACCCAGTTCGGAGAAGACGTCCTCCCCAACGACATCCTTTTAGGTCTCA
>JACNJD010000312.1 GCA_014382715.1 Candidatus Desulfacyla euxinica
GCAATCCTCCGTGGCATGGCATCGGTTTTGGGAGAACAGGTTCCCATTGCCGGTGGAACAGCCGGAGACGCAGGGAAATTTTATCGCACCTGGCAGTTTGCGGGAGATAAAGTGTTGTCCGATGCGGCTGTCGCCATAGGCTTTTCCGGTGATTTTTATCTTGGTACCGGGGTACGAAGCGGTTGGTCCTCCATTGGGCTGCCGAAAAAAGCGACCCGTGCCTCCGGAAACATCCTCTATGAATTGGACGGCCAACCTGCCTTAAAAGTTTTTGAACGGTTTTTGGGCAAACACGCTGAAAAACTGCCCGCAGTTGGCGTGGAGTATCCTTTAGGCCTCGTCGGCAAATGGGGGGATGCTGGTGAGGACGATTACCATTTATTGCGCGCAACCATGACAGTGAACCGGCAGGAAGGTTCTATCAGCTTCGCGGGAGAGATTCCCGAAGGTGCCATGATGCGTCTCACTTGCGGGGATAACACCTCCATATTAGAAGCCGCGGGAAAAGCAGCCCGACTGGCCATGGCCGATATGGGGGACAGGACCCTGGCCATGGTCTTTGTTTACTCTTGCATGGCCCGGAAAATAGTGTTGGGCCGACGGACCAGAGAGGAGATGGAGCGCATTCGCCAGGTGGTCGGCAACAGGGTGCCCATGGTGGGATTTTATAGCTATGGAGAGTATTGCCGGGTCAAATGCCGCGGCCCGAGCCTGCTGCACAATGAAACGGCTACCGTATCAGTCATCGGAATCTGAACTATTGCTGCCCTCCCCCTTATCGAAGATCCCCGCACATAGTGCGGGGGAAAGGGGAGGGTTTGGGTGGGGGTGAAACGAATAACCTATTGTAGCGCTTTTTTAGTAAGGGTTTACTATGCATGAAATTCAAGGCCTTTTAAATAGAATCAAAGAGTTAGAAGAGTTGCAGGAAGTGTCGGAGCGAAAAACCGACATCCTGACCAACCTGTTGATAGAGGCCAATGTGGAATTTGAACAGGCCCTGGAAAGGGTCACCATATCAGAAACAAACTTCCGTGCCGTATTTGAAAATGCCCCTGAGGCCATCTATATTTTTGATATGGATACGCGTCAAATCCTTGACTGCAATTCCTTTACCACCGAATGGCTTGGTTACGGTCGCCAGGAACTCCTTTCCATGCGCGTTGATGAGATACTTGAGCCCGGGACTCAGAGAGTTTCAGAGAATATCCGGAAAGCCATCAACTATGGCCAGGTACGCATCCAGGAGCGGCGATTCCGGAAGAAAACCGGAACCATTGTGGACGCGGAAGTCACCGGCACCTTGATCGAATATGAGGGAAGAAGGTGTATTGTAGTTTTGGTTCGTGACGCCACCGAACGGAAGCAAATTGAAGAACTTTCCAGGTATAAAGAACTTTTTGAAAATGTCAGCGATCCCGTGTTCATTAATCACTTCCAGGGGAGATTTTTAGAAGTCAATGATGTGGCCTGTAATCGTTTTGGATACCCACGATATCAGCTTCTGAAGATGGCCGTCGAAGATCTTGCGAGACCTGGGCAATTTCATATTTTATCTGAGATGGGAGAAAGAATTCGAAAAGGAGAGACAGTTCAGTTTGAACTCGAAACATTGACCAAAAATGGGGAGACCATTCCTTTTGAATTCCACGCCCGACCGATTACATATCAACGGAAGCCCGCTGTTTTGAGTGTGGCACGTGACCTCAGCATACGTAAAAAGATGGAAGAAACCTTGATCAAGACCGAGCGGCTTACGGCCGTAGGTGAAATGGCAAGCGGGGTGGCCCATAATTTTAACAACCTGCTCCAGATAATCATGGGAGCTGGAGAAGCCGCTTTGGCCAAATTAGACTCAGGTAAACTAAGGAAATGCAGAGAAGCTATTACGAGTATTCTTTATGCTTCAAACAGGGGGAGCGAGGTTGTCAGACGCATTAAGGATTTTACAGATGCGAGAACCAGTGAGATCGATGAGGCTGAAGCCTTTGATCTGGGCAAGCTTATCCAGGAAGCGGCGGAGCTGACCAAGCCCCTTTGGAAGAATCTACCAGATTCTCGGAAGTATAAACTTAACTTAATCGTTACTGACGGATATTTTGTAAAAGGTAGGCCTTCTGACATTTATGAAGTTTTGATCAATCTCATCAAAAATGCCTTGGAAACTATGCCACACGGAGGAGCCTTGACCATTTCTTCAGATATCCAGGATGGAAAAATTCAACTCAAGGTGTCCGATACGGGGGATGGTATCCCGGAGGAAAACCTGCAACGCATTTTCGAACCTTTCTTTACAACCAAGGGGCCGAAAAGTAGCGGATTGGGTCTTGCATCCAGTTATGGGATTGTAAAGAAACACCAGGGCGAAATGTATGTGGAAAGCATCGAAGGCCACGGCTCAACATTTACCGTGATTCTTCCCCTGGCAAAGAGACCTCCCGAGAAAAAACTCGAGCAAAAGGCTCCTGCCGAAGGTTGTCAAATCAAGTTTCTCTTAATCGACGACGAGGTCAATATCCTGAAGATGATGGAGATGGTTTTCGAAGAATCGGAGGTTGAGGTTGTTACCGCACTCAAGGCTGAAGAGGGTCTCAAATTCTTTCGTCAAGGTGGTTTCGACGCGATCCTTTGTGATCTGGGCATGGATGATATGAACGGCTGGGAGGTGGGAGAGGAGATTAAGGCATATTGTCGAAAGCAAGGGATTGCTAAACCCCCCTTTCTGCTTTATACCGGATTAGACAAGCGGCTTGAACCGAAAAAATTAGAAGAATCCGGGGTGGATCGTGTGGTCTCCAAGCCCATCCCTGGCCGTGATCTACTTGGCATCCTCCGGGAAGTAGTCTCAGCCCAGCAGGCGTATAGCGGATAGGCTATGAGCAAGATTCTCGGAATCAAAAGCTCTTTGCGCGAAAGGAGGGGACACGCCCTATACGATTCCATCTCCGGCGTCATGCTCCAGGGGGTGCTGGAGAAGATTAAGAGGATATCCGGCTTCACTACGGAGACGATAAACCTTGCTCAGCTCAACCTTCAGCCCTGCCGCGGCTGCTTCTCGGACATGGAGACTCGATGCCACTTCCTTTGTGACTGCTATGACGATGATTTCAAGATGATTGCCAAGAAAGTGATGGAGGCTGATGGCGTCATCTTTTCGACCCCCACATATATGTTCGGGATGTCCAGCGTGCTCAAGAGATTCTTTGAACGGTGGATTAGCTTCAAGGCACCTCTCATTCCCGAGGAAGAGGCCACCAAGTCCCTGGATGAATGCTTTGAATTACTTGATAAGCTGGAAAACGGAACCCTCAATGCCTCCAATCCCTTACAGGGCAAAGTGGGAGGGGTCGTGGTGGCTGGAAGCGAACTGGGACAAGACAACGTAGCCAAGGAAATCATGCTGATCCTGAACCTCTACGGCTTTATATTACCCCCCCAATGCTTCATTTATCATACCGGCCATAGCATGCAATCCTTAGAGGATGTGAGAGAGAGCTTCAATAAAAACCAGTGGCTACTTATGGCCACCGAGAACCTTGCCAGATCCATGGTTCAGATGATCCGGCTTACAGCAGGCCAATCCTGGCCTCAAA
>JACNJD010000125.1 GCA_014382715.1 Candidatus Desulfacyla euxinica
CCCCCGACCCACTGATTACAAATCAGTTGCTCTGCCATCTGAGCTACGCTGGCAGCCGAATTATCAATGCACAATTAGATAGTATAATTCTTTGATTATATTATTTCAAGCCCTAAATTGACCGAAAATAGAGAGTTATCTACCAGTCTCAATAAATTTACTGACAAAATCATCATATTCCACTCAATTATCCAATTATAATCCGATTTATACCCTTTGACAAAAATTTTTTAATTCACTAATTTGTGCCAATTGCCCATAATAAACTCAAAATTTATGCTTGGAGGCCCAAAAAATCGATCTGAGGGTCTTAGATTAAATCACCAAAAACCAGAGGTGCGTTGAAAAGTAAGAGCCAAACCAATCAGTGTCAATATCTATTTTTTGAATTCCTGCAATAAATACTTGAAACACCCATTTTTATGTGCTAACTTTATCAGATATTGTTATCTGGCAATAGAGATGTAGGAGATATTTTACTGTCACCAAAATTGAATGGTTAAAGGAGGTATTACAAATGGCAGCTTTAGGTGGAGGACTGGTAGCGCTTGTATTGGGTATCATAGGAATCATATTCTGGTTTGGGTATTTCATCAAGGCCTTACAGGCTGGACTCCCGGCCATGTTGATCCTGGGCGGGGCCTTGGCCGTGTATCTCGGTTTTGAAGAGCTTAAAGACAAGAAAAACACACCGGATTCCTTTGATAATGACACAACTTCTCTCAAGGGCGAGGTCGAGTCTCTTAAAGACGAGATCAAACAGATGAAGTCAGAGGACGAAGAGGAAGCCAAATAAAGCGGCCTTAGAATAGTCTAAATATTTTCCCCAAATAATTAATCCCCGGATCGATGAGGACCTGAGACCTCTGATCCGGGGATAAGTTGTTTCGTTCCTTATCTCCCTGCAACCTCTAAGGCATTAAAAAAATAATTGATTTCATACTCGGCGTTTTCCCTTGAATCAGACCCGTGCACGACGTTTTTTTCGATATCAGTGGCAAAGTCCCGTCTGATGGTGCCCTTCTCTGCTTCTTTATAATTCGTTGCGCCCATTAATTTTCGGTATCTCCGTATCCCGTCTTCAGCCTCTAATATCATAATAACACATGGTCCCGAAGACATGAAATCCGTAACACTTTCATAGAACGGTTTCCCCTCATGCACCTTATAGAATCCCTTGGCCTCATCTTTGGTCATCCTGATCATCTTCATTGCCAGGATTTTCAGCCCTTCCTCTTCCAGGCGACTTATAACAGCTCCAATCAGGTCTTTTGAAACTCCATCCGGTTTAATTATTGATAAAGTCCTCTCTCCCATACCTTAAATATCCTCCTTAATCTAAATAATTTAATTGACCCGGCCCATTTCATGCTGTAATAGACCACGACTATAAAACCGAACTCGGTAATATTAGTCAAGTAATTTAAACTGAAAAATCAATATATCGGAAAGGAACTGTCCACAATGAAAAAATCAAACAACACCGGTGCTAATGGGGAAATGACAAGGATGGATGTGGAGCATATTTTCAAATTTAGATGTGCCTCCAATGTCCCTTGCTTTACCGATTGCTGCCGGGATATCACCATCGTTCTGTCACCCTATGACGTCTTGAGATTGAAAAACGCACTCAACCTTCAGTCAGACGAGTTTCTTGATCGCCACACTATCATAATCCGAAGAGAAAAACTTCTTATCCCGATGGTAGTTCTTAAAATGAACGAAGATGACAAACGATGTCCATTTGTCACTGAAGAAGGATGTTCAGTTTACGCTGACAGGCCATGGCCGTGCCGGATGTATCCTCTAAATATGAACGATGACGGCACGTTCAGTCTGATAACCGATTCATCCCGCTGCAAAGGACTCGAAGAAAACGATAAGAATAGGATTTCAAACTGGCTTATAGAACAGGGTGTCCCCATGTACGATGAAATGAACCACCTGTTTTCAGAAGTAACCACTCCCCTTAAGGCCCAGGAGCTGGATATAGACAACCCCAAGATTTATCAAATGACATTCATGTCTTTATATAATCTCGATAAATTCCGAGATTTTGTTTTTAAGAGCACCTTTATAGATCGTTTCGAACTTGACGACCTCACAATAGAGAAACTCAAGAGAGGAGATGTTGAGCTTCTTAAATTTGCCTTTGATTGGCTCAAATTTGGCATTTTTGGTCAGAAGACCTTTCAAGTTAAAGAAAGTGAAAAACCGAAAGGGGATCCAATTGAATGAATAGCATCCAGGAAAAGCAGATATTCAAACCTTTTACTGGGAATACCTTTCGTTTTAGCTGTCACAAGGGCATTGTATGCTTTACTGAATGCTGCGCTAAACTCCGTCTGATCCTCACCCCCTATGACATTCTCCGGATGAAAAACCGTCTGAAACTTACATCCGATCAATTCTTAGAACTCTATACAGATACCATCATCGACAATAACAGCCGCTTCCCTATGGTCAAACTAAAGATGAGTGGCGAGCAAGAACAGGCCTGCCCCTTTGTGACAAATGATGGATGCTCCATATACGAAGACCGCCCGGAGGCATGCCGCCTTTATCCCGTAGGCAGGGCATCTGCCATGGTAGATGGTGAAAAAGATGCAAGACAACGATTCTTCATGGTAGCTGAATCCCACTGCCAGGGATTCCAGGAAAAACGTAGATGGGTCTTGGATGACTGGATGAATCATGAAGGGGTAAAGGAGTACAGATCCATGAACGATCAATGGCTCGGGATTATCACTTCTCCCAAGAGCCTTGGGCCCGAGAAGCACCTCCCTCAAAAACACCAGATGTTCTTTATGGCCTCATATAACCTGGACAAGTTTAGAGACTTTTTATTTAAGAGCGGATTCTTCGATCGTTTCCAGGTAGATTCAGACTTAAAAGAAAAATTGCACAGAAACGATACGATCTTGATGCTGTTTGCATTTGACTGGCTGAAATTCAGTCTTTTTGGAGAAAAGACGATTCAGTTAAAGAGCTAACACAAGAATGACGTTCTCAGTAGAATGACATTCTTTGTTTTGATCCACCCGTGTCAAGATCTGCTGGTTGGGCATCCCGGATGCCATCCAAAATGGTGACCAACTCCTCGGTTCGCTCTCTCAGTTCCTCTTCCTCCATGACAACCGTCTCCCATAAAAGCCTATCCAAAGATATTTGAAATTTTCATTGCAGCTGAAAAACTTATTATTATCAAATAGATCCCGACATTCTGAGAGATAGGCTCTCACATTGAAAGCGTAAGAATCTAAAGACCTTATTGGAAAGGAGGCGGAGATGACCCGGCCTAGTCTTCAGGATATCATCAAAAACCTCCTGTCGTGACACCAAGACGATGATAAGATCGATGCTGTCTGAGACCCCTGGGTGTCGGACAAGACTCGTCAATAACGCATTTCCCGTATTGCCTGCGCCCCGTTGCACGGGATCGGCACATTCCCAAAATTCCCCCTTCTCGGGACTATGGATCAAATTCAGTGGCGTACACCCTTCCCCAAACCCGCGATTGATAGCATTTTGGTAGCGGAATAAATTGAAAAACCTCGTTGAATCAGGCATATATGTGTTACGATGAAGCAACA
>JACNJD010000028.1 GCA_014382715.1 Candidatus Desulfacyla euxinica
GGATAGAGCGTTATATCTTTCCGAATTCCATGCTGCCCTCTGCAAAACAGATATGTGCCGGTATTGAAGGGCTATTCGTCCTTGAGGACTGGCACAGTTTCGGTGGAGACTATGATACTACATTAATGCAGTGGTTTCGGAATTTTGATAAAAGCTGGGATGTCATTAAGAAAAAGTATGGCGAGAGATTTTACCGGATGTGGAAATACTATCTTCTTTCCTGCGCCGGATCCTTCCGCGCGAGAAAAAACCAGCTGTGGCAGATAGTCCTCTCAGCAAATGGAGTCTCTGGCGGGTACAAATCCCTGAGATAGAGATGCCCATCGAAGATCCCCCGCTATGCGGCGGGGGGAAGTTTTGAAAGATGAACATCGAACATCGAACATCGAACGTCCAACATCGAATGCTAAAAAACCAGGTAAGCGAGGACTCCGATGTCGAACTTTGAATAACTATTTCTTTTTCTTTTTAGCCGTTTTAACACTCGTGACGAAAATCTTTATTAATTCCTCTGTTTCCTCTGAAATGTCATCTAATAGTTCCGGTTTCTTAGTAAGAGGTACACTCTGAATAAGCTTTAACCATCGCTGGGTCTCCCTAAGTTCTTATTCAAAGTTCGATGTCGGAGTCTTTGCTTACCTGGACGTTCATCTGTTCGATGTTCATCTTTTTCTCACTCCCTGCATCTCCGACATAAACGAGACAGCAGACCCATGGCAGCCCATGCCGCGTCAGGAGTCATGGTGCCCATGCCGCATGCAGGTGTGAGTATAGAGCGTTGAGCAATCAGATCCGCATCAACACCCCACTGGTTAATACGCTTCAACCCCTTTTCCAGCCTTAAAAACAAATCATCGACCGATTCGTCACCCCTGAAGCCTGAAGTGGGGACAATCCCCCATGCAATAGCCCCTCCTCCCTCGATAAGTCTCACGATATCGTCTTCATACAGCAGGAAATGATCCATATATTCAAAGGCATCAAAATTAATAATATCCGGGCCTGCCTCCAGAACCATAGACCAGTCGGTGTTCCCGCAGCAATGGATACCGATCAAGACGTCGGCGTTTTCTCTCAGGTAATCGATGACAATGCGAAGCATATCAACGACCTCATGGCGTTGTATCGGGGAAAAGGCCGAGCCAAACCCTGAAAGATAGGGCTCGTCCAAAAAAATGACCGGCCGTTTTCCTGATCCTTCAAGCTTCCTCACCTGCCATAGGGCCTTAATGGCTAACCCCCTCGTCATAGCCTCTGAAAGTTCCTGATCATGGAGAATCGGCTTTCCCTCCGGATCCTTAATACCCGCTGTAAAGGTAAGGGGACCGACTATCTGGCCCTTGATAAAAGGGCCACATTCTACTTCACCATCGGCAAGGAGTTCCAGCATGGAATAAAAGCCGGGAGCATATTCCCTGCTCATTGCAAAACGCTCAACCTCATGGGCAAGATAAAGCTCGTAGAATTTCACAAGCTCTGTTTCTCTCTGATTTGACCCGGGTATAATCAGTGACCTCTCTTCTGCCTTGATCTCCAAGAGGGGGAGTCCCTCACTGTACTGGATGCTCATATCCTCCAGATGGCTCCGTTTAACGAACTGTGGCCAGAACGGCATAAAGGGCACCATTTCCGCTATCTCCCGGCAGGTTGCCCCAACATCCAAAAATGGCACACTCCCAATGCCGGTTGCCATAAACCTAAAATCCGGCCGTTTCTCAGGCATACTTTATCTCCTTGATCTTAGGCAGCCACTCTTCTAAAATCCTGATCAGTTTTTCCGTTCGGGTATACAGGTCGTCCTCTTCTTTTCCCCCCTCGTTTGGTTTTTCAGCCGCAAGCCCTCTTAATTCCTTAAGACGTTTAAGGGACTCAATGTCATCAGGATTGTCATTCAGGACCTTTTCATAGGTACTGATGGCCGCACTCAGCTTTCCCTGAGTGTAGTAAAGTTCAGCAATGGTTGACGTAGCAAGATCAGACACGGCATCTTTTTCATCTGCTGCAACGACAGCGTCCTCTGTGGGTCCTCCAACCTCTAACTGAGCATGGTCTGACGGTTCTATCTCTTCCAAAAGCTTACGCGCCTCGGTTGCGTCCGGCCGGTGAGCCAGGTAGAGCTTGAGCGTATCAGCGGCCGCAGTCAACCTCTGTTGTTTAAAATAAATCTCAGCAAGCAACCTGTAGGCTGGGATCAGGTCCTGGATCATTGATCCAACCTTCTCGAGCTCGACTCCGGCCAGGCTAATAAAGCCGGTTTCCAGATAAGATTCTGCCAGGATAATCCTCAAACGAATGTCGTCAGGACAGACCCTCAAGAACTTAATGCATTGTTGAACAACCTCACTTGAACGTCCCTCTTTTTTCATCCTTGTCAGGGCAATAAAAATAGAGCCTGCAGAGGGTCCATGATTCAAGATCTCGTCCAGGATATTATCTTTTTCATCCATCTCGCTTCACTCTCCTTTTCATACTCCAAAGTTCGGCAAATCATTGAGAAGATTTTCTCAAACGTTCAACTGTTAATTAAAAGTGTTTTTGTCGTTTTCCAGGACAGGCTCCTTGCTGAACCTGTAAATAACCTCGTTTTCCTTTATAAGATTAAGCTCTCTCCTGGCCATCGATTCCACGTATTTCATATCAGTCCGAAGGAGTTTGACCTCATCAAGAAGCGTTTCGTTTTCTTTGGCGAGTCTGTGAATCCTTTCAATGCAGGATTGCCGCTCTGCCTCGCTTCGATAAAGGCGGGCAAAGCCGCCCTCGCCAAACCACAGCCAAATCACACTGAGGAAGAATAGGCAGAAGCCAATTAACGGAATTTTCAAGAGCCTCTTGATTCTTGGATTCAAACTAAATTGCCTCCACTACCAAATCATTTGGTCTTCGTCGTCGACTTATCTTTTGTTAGTCATTTCCGTTCACATGGGAAAGCCCTTTTGCACTTTGTAACGCAGGATCTTTTCGTTTAGAGGCAATTTCGCAACATACGCCCGAGAGGACTGTGGAACAGAGAAAAGCTTTAGGTTGGCCAAGCCCACGTAATAGATCTCAGGCTTAATATCCCCCGGCCATAATGACAGGAACTTGGTGACAGAATCCCCTATGACGCAAGAACATAGAAAAAAAGATGCAACAATTGGCAAGATCAATTTTGGGCCCTTCATGGGGTTATCACTCCCAAAAAGATGATCCAAACATAACGGCTAAGCATTCACCGTTCATGAGCAGTATAATTTAACGGGATTTGTATTTCAAGAAAAAATCGAACAACAGCCGTAGGAACTGAAACAAACATCAGCAAGAGGTTTTTAAAGATTGCCTCTGTTTTTTGCTGGGAAAGATGGCCCGGAAGGTGGTAAGGAGTAAATAGATGTTGAGACATTGCATTCTGTTTGATCTGTAAAAGGAGGAATGGTTTGATAGTTAGAAAGGGTTATATTCACTGGGCATGGGTCATTCTTTCAGTCTGCTTTATCGATCTGTTCATCAATTACTCTGTTCGATTGGGCTATAGTCTTGTCCTGCCCGAGATGATCAGAGACCTGGGCTTCAATCGGACGGCAGGAGGATC
>JACNJD010000211.1 GCA_014382715.1 Candidatus Desulfacyla euxinica
TCTCATAGCCCTTGATCATATCTACCGGATGAGGATAGATTATTATATATCCAGATCATGGCAGCCATAACGGAAAGACCCACACCAATCTCCACGATAAGGATGCCATGGGATCGTGCAGTAATCGGGTCAACATTTAGAATGGATGTGAGGCCACTGTAATCCAGGAAGTTCAGACCCATTAATAGACATAAGGCACCGGTTCCGGAGTAGATAAAAACGCCGGCTGAACAGAGAAGACCAGTTACCTTTTCTCCAATTCGTTTGAGCGCTGTCCGTAAATCATGAGAGATAGCCAATAAGATGATGCTGGCCCCAAAAATCACACCTCCCTGAAAGCCTCCACCGGGGCTGTAATGACCGTGGGCAATGACATAGAGAGCAAAAAGCTGAATAAAAGGAATGAGCAGCCGGCAAACGGTCGTAACAATCAGGTCGCGGGGAGTCCAGAGGGTGTCAATCCTCTCAAATTCCTCCAAATCGACAGGCGGCTTTGCAGTATCTCTGATACGGATGGTCATATCTGTTACAGTATGACGATAAAGCCTCTGTTTGGGACCTTCCGGTTTGAAGATTCGCAGGAGAAAAAAACAGGCTACGCCCGCGGCGAAAATAACGGCTGCTTCGAACATGGTATCAAACCCTCGATAGTCGGCCAGAACTGCGGTGACAATGTTGGGCACGGAGGTTTCGTGTATGGCCTTTTCGATATAGTGGGGAGATACATGCGTGTGGGCAGGTGATGCGGGATCGGCCCACGGGGGGAAGTCAGCGGTCGCGTAAATAAGCAGTGCTCCGGTGGAAACCACTATGAACAGACCGATAACCTTCAATCTTTTGTCCTCCTCGTTGTACGAAAAACGGCTGCCACCAAAAAAACCGTACTCACGCCTGCCCCCACCGAAGCCTCCGTGAAGGAGACATCTACTGCTCCCATGATGGCCCAGAGCAAACACATCATGAAACTGTAGGCACCAAAAAGGATGGCGGCTCCCAGTAGGTCTCGGACCATGATGGTGCCGATGCTTGTGATCACCACCAGGGTGAGAATGGCCAGGTCCAATTGCCAGATCATCTACACTACCTCCTTTTCTCCCCTTTTTTCCAGGGTGCAAGGCCGGCCCTTACCCCTGCATCTACAATGCCATGGATGGCTGTGGGACTGGCCAGAAAGATGAACACGACGATTAAGATGATTTTTAGGCTCGTCAGCAAATTGGCCAGGGAGAGATGGTGCAGGTTGAAGAGAGCCAGACCGATCAACATCAGGAGAGAGCCCAGGGTGTCAAGTTTCCCGGCAGGGTGGAGTCGGGTATAGAAATCGGGAAAACGTAATATACCAACAGCACCACCCGCAAAAAAAATGAGCCCGAAAATCAGCAGTATCGTTACAACTATGATCATCTCAAGACACTCTCTCGGAAATTACACTATTCATCATAAAGCCCTTTTCGCTTTTGAAAATATCTGGAAGCGGCCAATACAGCGATGAAGTTGAGCATGGCGTATGCCAGGGCAATATCAACGAACATGTCTACGCGCTCGTAAATCAACCCGATAAGGATAAGCAGAACCACGGTCTTGCTACCGATAGCATTGGCACCAATGAGACGGTCTAATACGGTGGGGCCAAAAATCCCCCGATAAAGGGAGAGCAACATTAAGAAGCTCAGAAATAAGCTGCAATAGAGAAAAATCTGTTGTTCCATCACTCTTCTCCAAATGCCCTTGCGATACGTTTCTCCATTTCTCCTGGCAGGCCTTCTCTCGATTTTTTGTCAATGGCATGGACACTAAAGACGCCGTCTAATGTCACATATACGGTAATGGTTCCGGGTGTGAGCGTAATGGAATTTGCGAAAGTCACCCTGGAGAGATCGCCTTTCAGTCTGCTTCGGAACTTAATGATCCTGGGATCAATAAGTTCCATCATCCTTGGGTGAAAAGTGAGGTACAAGACATAAAGATTGGCAGTGAAGATCTGGTAGAGAAGCCAGGGAACATAACGTATGAAGCGTATCCAGGAAGCCGGTAGATTGATGACTTTGATACCCTGGTTCCCAAATAAGAGGTCCGCAGAAAAAAAGGCAACAATTGCGCTGGAAATAACCCCAAGACTCAAATGAAAGACGTCAAACTTCCCAGAGAGGATGATCCAAAGGGCAAACATCATGAAGAAGGTGAGTAAGAGAGGAGTTAGATGTTTTCGGACTCGCGAACGGCGTGAGGAATTGGCTCTGTTCAGTTCATGCGGGCTTTTATCTTGCTGATGTTCCTGGTTCTTAACGTTCAAAACTAAGATCTCCTTTGCAGGGACATAGCCGATTGTTGAGCCGTAAATACGGTTATTTCCAGAAATTAGAAAAGATCTTTTGGAACAAGGTACTTAGATTAGGAAGCTCTTTCAAAAAAGTAGATCACTTATAAAAAACTTTTTCAATTTATTAGAATGGATTCGTAGCTTGCTCTTCTTATGATTCACAGGTTTTATCTGAGTTTGGTACAGACAATTTTCAAGGCCGCTTGCAGGTCGAGCCTCCCCATATTGAGAACCAGATGGTAAAGCGCTGGATCATTATAATTTTTCTTGCCCAGTCTGCGGTAAAGACTCGCCCGTCGCCTGTCTTCATAATTGACCGCCTGCGCAGCTTGTCTCTCGGTCATTTCGTAATGTTCAACCATGAATTCTATCCGATTTTCCAGCTCGTCAATCAGAAGGATATGGAAGGCCGCGGGATGGTCGTCAAGGATGTACTGACTTCCCCTGCCCAGGATCACAGCGTCGCCCTCATCGGCAATTTGGGCAATAATAAGAACCATGTAGTCCAAATATATTTCTTCATCCAGATAGCCGTGTTCACCAGCCAAAACGCGGTCCAACCACCGTTTCGAGACCATTTTGGAAGTGATTCTTGATAGTCTGCTACCGGCTTCTTTTTCAAACGATCTTATCCACTTGGCAGAGATATTTGCCTCCTTGGAAAGCCGTTGGATGATTTCGTTATCAGCGAAGGTGTAACCTAATTCCTCGGCGATCATTTTACCAAGGGTTCTCCCTCCTGAACCGAATTGTCTTGAAATGGTTACTACCGCCATGGAACCCTCCTATTAAATCTGCCATTCAGGCCAATCTGGCCCGACACTTCTTTTCCGTCTTTTGCTTAAACTTTCCGCCAATCATGCCAAGATCTTGTTGATAACGGACGTCAGTTTTTCTGGTTCAACCGGCTTTTCCAGATAGACTTCGGGCTCAGGCACCTTCACGCCACCGAATTCGGTCAAGGCCTTTTGGGAGCGCAGAAAGGTTTTTTTTGCTACCCCGGAAAGCATGATAATGGGAATATGTTTTAGGGATTTGGCCTGCAGTATCTCCCGATACATCCTTAACCCGCTCTGCTTCGGCATCAGAACATCAAGGATGATCAAATCAGGTTTGTTGGCCTTGGCCATCTCAAGGCCTTCCTCTCCATTGGGCGCTTCGAGCGCTGAATGGCCGCATTCCTCTACGACGGAAGAACTGAAGAGTCTGGCATCGGGATTGTCATCTACAACCAATACCTTCTTACCCATATTACTACCTCCTAACGCATTCCTCATTTCGATTATCTATGATCTGAGCCTTCCTTCAATCAGCACTTACTGCTTCAAATGGAAGGCGGATAGAAAATGTTGTCTCTTTCCCAAGTTGGGAGGTCACGTCTATGGTTCCTTGATGCTCTTCTATGAGCTTCTTGGTGACAAGCAACCCCAGACCGGTTCCTTTGGCCCCTTTAGTGCTGAAAAAAGACTTGAAAAGATTGGCCTTTACATTTTCGTTCATACCAGAACCGTTGTCCTTTACTCCAAACCGAACCATATTGCCGTTCTCCAGTGCTGTGGTTACGCGGACCCGGTGCTGCTTATCTGAATCCTCATCCGCTATGCAGGCGTCAATGGCATTAGAAACCAGGTTAGAAAGAGCCCTGTGTATGGTTCGGGGATCCATGACCACCTCGCCGATGATCGATTCGAATTCATTTTTGAGTTCGATATCATGTTCGGCCGCCAGGTCTGCAAAAAGCTCGCAGACCTCTCCAGCAATTTCATTGGGAGAACAGCTCTCATATTCAGGCTCCCTTTCCTTGGAATATGACAAGAGATCCAGCGCTAATTCGGATATCCGATCTATATTCCTCTGCATCATCTCCCAACCCGTTTTTAACTTGGTTGAATCATTTCTGTCAAGTCCAGACTTCAGTATGTGACTTCCCCCTTTGAAACCGTGCAGGATATTTTTGATTTCATGTGCCATGAAGGCTACTGTCTGTCCAACGGCAGCCAATCTTTCAGACCTGAGCAGTTCCTTTTCCAACTGTTTTATCTTTCTGAGATCTTGAAAAAAGGCAACACTGCCAATGACCATTCCATCTTCATGAAGAAGTGTTCCCGAGAATCTCACCGGGATATTTTCACCGTTCTTCGATACAATGGAGGTCTCTATCCAGGGCAATTCCCCATTCATATTTTGAAAGTTCTTCTTTTCTACTATGGTTTCGGTTATATCCGGGGGATAGATTGTCCTGGCATCCATCTTTTTGATGACCTCGGAGCTGGAATATCCGAATACCCTTTCCGCCTCGGGATTGAAGGTAACGATGCTCCATTTATCATCCGTAGCGACGATGCCATCAAAAGAACTTTCAATAAGCCGGATCTGGAATTCGGCGTCTCGTTGCAACTCTTCCTGAAGCATGTTGTTTTCGATGGCCACACCGATCCTGTTGGCCAGTAATTCCACAACATGTTTTTCTTCAAGGGCAAAATGGGCCGGCTCTTTGCTCGCCGCTCTGAGCACACCAAAGCCACTATCTCCCTTAACACCAATAGAAACATAGGCTAACGATCTATAGCCTTCCTCTCTTAGAACATGGAATTCCTCATGATCCGATGGATCTATATTTTCGAAAATTGTGAACTTGCCGTTTTGGGCGATTCGGGAGATCATGCTATGCTCATCTGCGACCTTTTCCTTTTGGCAGAGTTGATCAGAGTAACCGTAATTGTATCTCATATGGTACTTGCCGTCATCTTCCTTCAAGAAAATGCAGATACCATCAACCGACAAGGTATCAGAGGTTTCACGAATAGCGGCGTTAATTCTATCCCTTAGATCCGACGGGGTGTTTAGAGCCGCGTATATGGAACAAAGAGAGGCAATTTCCATGGTGTAGCGGTCCCGGTCTTCCAGGGCCTGTTTTTCTTCGGTTTTGTCCCAGAGCGTCTCAATGGCACCCACCACAGTTCCGTCAGCGTCCCTGATCGGGGCTGCTGCGAAAAATAACCATTTGCCTTCTTCCCCCAGGTGCGGAAAAAACTCCTCAGCTTCGGACGCCCCATCAATCAACGCGGATTCCTGCCATTTTCTGCCATAATATTTCAAGGCATCTTCTTCTGTTATGCCATCCAGTATCAAATCAGCCATAGTCGGCCTCTCCTGCAGTCTGAAAGGCTTCCACTGTTTATTTGTCCCCACAACCTCCTCAGTCGCGATACCCGTCAGGTTTTCGCAGGCCTTATTCCAATGGGTCACAATATGGTCCTTGTTGATCACAAAGGTGGGAATCGTGCTCCCCTGGATGATTTGGGCCATGGCCCTTTCGCTTGCGGTCAATTCCAGGTTGTGACGGTCCCGGTCTTCCTGTGCCTGCTTTTCTTCGGTCCTGTCCCAAAACGTCTCAATGGCACCCACCACAGTTCCATCAGCGTCCTTGATCGGGGCTGCAGTGAAAAATAACCATTTACCGTCTTCTCCGAGGTGTGGGAAAAGCTCTTCAGCTTCGTATGCTCCTTCAATAAACTCGGATTTCTGCCATTTTGTTCCGTAATATTTCAAGGCCTCTTCTTCTGTTATGCCATCCAGTACCAAATCAGCCATGCTCGGCCTCTCCTGCAGTCTGAAAGGCTTCCACTGTTTATTTGTCCCGACAACCTTCTCAGCCGGGATACCCGTCAGGTTTTCGCAGGCCTTATTCCAATGGGTCACAATATGGTCCTTGTTGATCACAAAGGTGGGAATCGTGCTCCCCTGGATGATTTGGGCCATGGCCCTTTCGCTTGCGGTCAATTCCAGGTTGTGACGGTCCCGGTCTTCCTGTGCCTGCTTTTCTTCGGTCTTATCCCACAGCGTCTCAATGGCGCCAACCACAGTTCCATCAGCGTCCTTGATTGGGGCTGCAATGAAAAATAACCATTTTCCGTCTTCTCCGAGGTGCGGAAAAAATTCCTCTGCCTCGTACGCCCCATCAATCAACGCGGATTCCTGCCACTTTGTTCCATAGTATTTCCATGCATCCTTTTCTTTTGATCCATCCAGGACAAGGTCTGCCATAATAGGTCGCTCTTTGGATCTGAAAGGCATCCACTGTTTATTCGTCCCCACGATCTTCTCAGCCGGGTAGCCCGTGAGGTTTTCACACGCCTTATTCCAATGGGTCACAATATGGTCCTTGTCGATCACAAACGTGGAAATCGTACTCCCCTCGACGATTTGGGCCATGGCCCTTTCCCTTGCGGTCAGTTCCATATTGTGGCGGTCCCGGTCTTCTTGTGCTCGCTTTTCTTCGGTCTTATCCCAGAGCGTCTCAATGGCGCCAACCACAGTTCCTTCAGCGTCCTTGATTGGGGCTGCTGCGAAAAACAACCATTTTCCGTCTTCCCCGAGGTGCGGAAAAAACTCCTCTGCCTCGTATGCCCCCTCAATCAACACGGACTCCTGCCCCTTTATCCCATAATATTTCCATGCATCCTTTTCTTTTGATCCATCCAGGACAAGGTCTGCCATAATAGGTCGCTCTTTGGATCTGAAAGGCATCCACTGTTTATTCGTCCCCACGATCTTCTCAGCCGGGTAGCCCGTGAGGTTTTCACACGCCTTATTCCAATGGGTCACAATATGGTCCCTGTTGATCACAAAGGTGGGAATCGTGCTCCCCTGGACGATTTGTTTCATGGCCCTTTCGCTTGCGGTCAGCTCTTGACGAATGGCTTGGGAATACTCATTCCTCTCCTTGGCAATTTTCAGGAAAAAATCATAAAATTGTTCAAATAATCCTTCAATTTTTTCAATGTTGTTTTGGCTGTCCCGAATTTCCCTCAAGATCGATATTTTTTCCCCTTCGATTTGCAGATAGTCCAATATTGCCCGGGCCTCAAAATGATCGAAAAATCTAATTCCAGGGGGCATGGATCTTCTTATGTTTCCACTGAGGTCATCATCCTTGGTTAACTCTATTATTGAATCGAGATTCTTTAATCTGAACAGCCTCCTGTAGTCATTAGTAGTAAAAATCCTAAGTTGTTTGGCATATTTTAGACCCATGGCCTGGTCATCTATATCCGCTACCCCTAATACGGTGAAGCTTTTCTGTCTAAAATTTTCGCTTGACAGTGTTTGCAGAATCGCCTTGCAGATCCTCCCTCCACCAACGACGGCGATATTTGAACCCAGTAAAGTTTCAATCATTCTTTTACCTTTCACATTATTCCTGTGGTTGAAATTTTTGCCTTCCTTGATCTTGTCTGAAATTGATGGTCTCGTAAAAAGTCTCCAAGGCCGTCACTCCCGCCCCGCATCAAGTGCGGGATAAACTGCAGCGGGAGTCTCCCGCCGCGGCGGGATTGATGTTCCTGGATTCCCGCGTTCGCGGGAATGACGAAAACGGGTGAGTGACTTTTTACGAGGTTGTCAAAATTGAATATTTTTCAAAGGTCTCGTGGTCTATATCCCCTAAATATCATAAGGATATTAAAACAAGCAACAGTGAATTTTTCTGATGAGAAAAAAGATTTGAAGAACGCTCTTGTGAAGGATTTACTCTGCAGGCCACCCAAGTTAAACAAGTTCCTATCCCACCTCCTTTATTTCTCGGCGAATCACCGCAGGTCAAGTCTAAGGATGTCCTAACTCAGATGTTGTTTGGTGGTTTTCAAATCGTTCAGGAATTGATTTACTATATTTTCGTTGTCCTTTGGCGAAAACTCTTTTACCAATATTTTTTCAACGGTTGAAAATGCGCGGTCTATCATTTCATCTGCCACAACTTTCCTGGCTTCCTGAATCCTGTGATGCGCATAATTTTTCGCGTGTTGAATCATATTTTCAGCCGCTATTTTACCCTCTTCGATATGCTTTTCTTTTTCGTGTTTTCCTAACTCAAGGATATCTGCCCTGATTTTATCAATATGCGCCTGAATATTGTTTAATTTATCTACTTCTGCATCCCTAAGGGAGGTTGCCTCGCTGAGTTCCGTTTCGACTTTGTTCAGGTCAGACGCAACATCTTTCCGGACACCGCGCAGATAATCCATAAGCGGTTTTCTGGCGTATTTGATGAAAAAGAAAATCAGGATCCCAAAATTAATAAACAAAAGGATATTATCCCATAGCCGTCTGCCGGGGCTCAATTCTTCGGCAGCGAGAACTTCAGCATCAGGGGCAAAAAACCAGAACACTCCAGCCAATAGTATTATCTTTGCAAGAACAGATTTGTTAATTCTCAGATTCAACCTCAAGCCTCCTCCCGAGCAGTTTCTCAATTATCCCTTCGGCCAGGACAATCACCTGGTCATGCATCAACGGACGCGTCATCTCTATTTCCTTTTCCGCCTCTTTGTCCATTTCCGCCCTTATTACTGCTGTTTCTTCCTTGGAACGCCCCAGTAATTTCTTTGTTTCTGCAATACCCGCTTCCCTCAGGTCGGTCCGTTCTCGAGTGGCATCGACCCTGGCTTCATGCACTTTCGACAGGCAGCTCTCTTTCAGCACCTCGGTCTTATTCAAGGCTCTATCCACTCCCTTTCTTGTTTTCTCAACATGCACATCTCTCTCATCTATAAGTTTCAAAATAGGTCGGAACATGAGGCGATTCAGTATAAAGACCAGGATAAGAAAGTGGATTACTTGAATGACTAAGGTTGCATTTATACTTATCATTATCTAATACCGCCTAAACAACAAAGAGGAGAAGCAATGCCACCACGAGCGAGTAAATGCCCGTTGATTCTGAAACGGCCTGGGCTACGAGCATGGTTCGAGTTAATAGCCCAGCCTCCTCTGGTTTCTTGCCGATCGCTTCACAGGCCTTGCCACCCACAAAACCTTCACCAACTCCCGGGCCAATAGCGCCTAATCCCATGGCAAGCCCCGCCCCTATGAATGCCGCTGCCTTAACTAATTCTGCACCTTCAATTGCCATTTTCTCCTCCTTAAAGTATGGTCTCGTAAAAAGTATGAGATCAAATTTCTACAACTCATAACCCTTCAATTTTATTACATGTCAAGTTCAGTTTTTGTGACTATTACGTCTTCATCAACTTTTTCTTATAAAAAATGCATTCTAAACAACAAAAATAAGCACTAAGCTCACAACCATAGCGTAAATGGCCGTGGATTGAGATACTGCCTGTCCTACCAGCATTACTCGTGTTAATATCCCACTGGCTTCCACGTTTCTGGCAACCCATTTTACCGCACTCTGTGCAGTAAAGCCGTTCCCAATCCCAGGCCCGATACCGCCAAACCCCATGCTGATGCCGGCGCCGAGCAGGGCCATGGGCGCTGCAATGGAGGTGGTCTCAGGAAAGGCCTTGAACATTAGGATAAAGCTGACGAGGAGACCGAAGATTGCAGGCGTTTGTGAAACCGCTTGTCCCACCAGCATTATGGTTGTAACCTTGCCAAAGGTTTCAGGTTGCCTGGCGATTCCAGAAACGCTTGCCCCACCGGCCAAACCCCCTCCGAGTCCGGAGCCGATGGCTGCCAGTCCGGTGCTGAGACCTGCTCCAAGCAATGCTGCCCAAGTAGGATTTACTGACAGGTTGTTTACGTTCAGGAACATGAGCATCAGGGCTACAACCATCGCAAAAATGGCCGGTGTTTGGCATACTGCTGAACCGATGAGCATGTTGGTTGTCAGACGACCGGAAATAGCTGGTTGCCTGACTATAGCAAGGCATACTTCACCGGCTGGAAATCCTGATCCAACTCCCGAACCTATTGCACCAAATCCCATGCAAAGGCCTGCCGCCCCCAGTGCGGAAGCAGTAAGCAGGTTGGTTGCAGGCGGAGAAAGATAAATGAGAAGAACCGCAATAACCAGGGCAAAAATGGCTGCCGACTCGGCTATCGCCTGACCAATGAGCATATTCTTCACGATAGTACCTGAAGCTTCAGGCTTTTGAGAAAGGGCTTTATTGGCCAAGCCACCAGTGTACCCAACGCCCAAGGCTGCGCCAACGGCTCCTAAACCCATACATATTCCAGCTCCCCCATAGGAAGCGATGCTTACGACTGTCTGAATATCAAAAGGCATAATTATTTAACCTGAACGGAGATGTAGACCAGTGTTAACATGGTGAACACAAAGGCCTGAATAGTTCCAATAAAGAGATTGAAAAAACACAACAGAAAGGGTGGAAGAATCAGGCTGTAAATCAAATGGGATACGACCAAGATAATTATAGCACCACCCACCATATTTCCGTACAAACGAAAAGAGATAGATACAACCTTAGACAATTCACCGATAACATTTAGAGGCGCCATAAAAAACATGGGTTCGCAATATTCCTTGGCGTACTTTTTGAATCCCTTGGCTTTAATGCCCGCATAGTGAGCAATAAAAAAACCCAATAATCCCAGCCCAAGAGGTGTGTTCAGGTCTTTTGTAGGTTCTTCCAACTTCGGAAAGGTGCCCATCCAGTTGGACAACACAAGGAACATAAAGAGGCTGCAGATAATAGGGAAATATTTTTTGGCAAGGGCATCATCCAATGCATCTCGAGTAAGGCCGTAAAATGTAGAAACAAACATCTCTCCTACGACCTGAAAGAGATTTGGAACGAAAGCTACCTTTCTGGTAGCTAAGAATGCAAAGATGATCAAAGCAGCCATAACGATCCACGTCATAAGGATTGTATACGTATTAAAAACCAAGTCAAACCCGAACAACTGTAGTGTAAGCTGAGGTATGTGAGTAATATCTTCCATTTTTTCCCCTATCGTGGAGTAGTTCAGCCAGCGTCAAAAAAGCTATCTTTCGCTCATGGCTGGCCTGACTACAATATGGTCAACCAATATCACTATCTGTACAGCAAAAATTCCGATCACCACCGCAACAAAATTAAAAGAAGCATATTTCATTCCTATTATCAGGGGTATTGCCAAAAAGAAATATCTCGAAAGAATTGACATAAGCCCCATCGCGTTAGCTTTTGCGCGTGACCGCCCTAATATCATATAAATAGATTTCCCCATAAGAAAAAAGTTAATGATGCTAAAACATGTGCCTAACACAATCCCTTTAGCAAGAGATTTTTCATGGAAAAAGAGAAAAATAAAGGCCAGAACAAGAGCACATGTCATGGCCCAGAAACAGATTCTTCTCTGAAATCTATCAACTTCCGCTCTCTGATTTGTTGTCTCCATCTTTCTGGGTGATCTCCATTATCTGTCGGTAAACAGTATAACCTCCGCCTATAATCCCGAGTATAATAAACAGTGTGATAAATAGGCCCTTTGTGTTAAGCCATTTATCAAGGTAATAACCGATGGCAAAGCAAAACAGAATCGACCCCGCCATTGTCAGACCAAGCTGTGATACAATGGCAATATCTTCAGTCCATTTGAAATGTTTTCGAAGATTTCGGTTATTCAAAAAGGCAGAGCCCATTGTTACTCCGTACCCCAAGGCAGCTTCCAACGCCACCTGCTTAATTCATGAAATTAATCTGAATAAATCTGATGTCAACCCATTTAATCTCTTTGCGGTGCCAATCTATAGATAAATACATTTTTCATGTCAAGTGGAAAAACCACACCGGTCAAATTTTATGATTTGTTCAGTCAGACTTTTCAGTTCAAGGCTTATGGTTCGTATTGCCTCAGATGTGATTGGGTGGCCTGTGGAGATGGATGAAACGTACTACAATTTGCAGAATCTGAGATATCAGAATAAGGCCTTGTTTATGAGGATGGCATAACATAATAATTACCATTTACCCTTTCGGGTTTTCCCATGACTCGAGGCTCCGGGCTTCTTCCGGTGGGGGGTTCTACGTCTTTTCTTTGCATGAACGGCCTCAGGCATGGTGAGCCATTCTTCCTCCGGCTCCATGCAAATCAACTTACGGCCCATAAATTCCTCGATGGCCGGGATGAAAAAGGCATCTCTCTCGTCCGCAAAACTGATCGAGGTACCAGTGGCACCGGCCCGACCCGTGCGCCCGATCCTGTGTACGTAATCCTCCGGATCATGCGGCAGCTTAAAATTGATGACATGATCCATCCCCTCGATGTGAATTCCGCGTCCGGCTACATCCGTTGCCACCAGGACCCGTATCTTTCCGGATTTAAACTCGCTAAGACGGCGGAGCCGTTTTTGCTGGGGGACTTCTCCGGAGAGCATGGAACAGTTAATGCCGTAGCGGGTCAGCATCTCCGAGAGTCTTCTCACCTCGTCGCGTCTGTTGCAGAAAACCAGGGCGCGGCTCAAGTCCTGCCGGGTGATGATGTTGAGGAGCAGGGCAAATTTCTTATCCGAGGTCACGATGTAGACAATCTGCTCAACTGTATTGACCGCAACCTGTTCTGGTTCGATTTCAACGGTTACAGGGTTGTGGGTCCACTCTGAGGCGAGGCGGGTGATCTGTCCGGTCAGAGTAGCGCTGAAAAGCAGGGTCTGGCGTTTCTCTTTTGAAGGTGTGCTGTGGATGATCTTTCGGACATCCGGAATAAAACCCATGTCGAGCATACGATCGGCTTCGTCTATGACCAGCACCTCGATCTTTTTCAAGGTTATGTCGTGTCGCCGCTGAAAGTCGAGTAACCTTCCGGGTGTTGCCACTACGATATCGACCGGGCCGGCGGTAAGCTGTTTTCTCTGCTTGACGTAATCCATACCTCCAAATACGGAAATGATTTTTATTGGACAGTATTTGGAAAGCTGCCGGGCTTCCTCGGAGAGCTGAAGCACTAACTCCCGGGTGGGGGCTATGATAAGAACCCGTGGTGTGCCAGGTTTTCGTTTCCCCTGGATGGGGTTATTCAGTATCCTGGTAATGATGGCGATCAGAAAGGCGGCCGTTTTCCCTGTACCGGTCTGGGCCCGGCCGCTTGCATCTTTCCCCGACAGGGTGCTGGGAAGGATTTCAGACTGGATTGGTGTGCAATACTCAAAGCCAAGATCGCTGATGGCATGAAGGAGCGGATCGGGAAACTCAAAATCGTGAAACCGGGTCTTGCCTTCGGCTGCCGGGACCTTGAACTGTGAAGCGTTCCATCTCTCCTCTAAGGCCGTTCCGGTTGCGGTTGCGGGTGAATCCCCGGCCTTTATAATTTTCTTTCTCTTTTTTCGTGAGGTCCGTCTGCGAAAGGAAGACTTCTCCCTGTCTGGACCCGACGACCCGGGATTGGTCTCTATAGTGGATTTATTTCCCTCCTGGATATTCTTTTTCAGTATATTTTCTCCTTTTACCCCAACCTTGATATGAATTCCCTGCCTGAATCATGGGCATATCTGAAGAAGTGCTCCACCCTGTCTTCAGTTGAATTGAGAGGGATCTCACAACCGGAGGAAAGGATGTAGCCGCTCCCTTCCGCAGCTGTCTCTATGCAGTCTGTAATCGCCTTCTCCATCTCTTCACGGGTTCCTGTTGCAAACAGGGTGGTTGGCACATTCCCCATGATCGTTAACTTGCCATTAGAGTGTTCAACCAATTTTCTCAGGGATGAGGGGGCATCCAGACTGACGAAATTGATCCCGGTGTCGATGACATGCTCCATAATGGGGTCAATATACCCGCATATATGGATGGTCATGGGGGCCTTTTTAGACCTGAAATATTCACAAAGTTCCTGATGACAGGGTTTTATAAAATCCCGATAGATTTCAGGAGAAATCAGACTGCACGATGCAAAAGCCTCTCCGAGTGATGGCAAGAATCCCGCCTCTATTACGGCATCGCCCACGGTTCGAACAACCTCTGTGGTGAATTTCATCAAATCATGGACGAATTCGGGTTCCGTAATGCATTCGATCAGGAGCTGTTCCGCACCCCTGAGATGCATGGCCAGGTTCCAGGGTCCTGAATGTCCCAGTCCAACAACGGCTGTTTTCCCTATCCCGGCAGAGACTCTTTCACACAGTTCAAAAAAATAGGGAAGCCTGCCGTCCTTTTTTGGGTCAGGAATCTTTAGATCAGCAAGTTGCGACTGATCCTTCAGCAAAGTAGATTTCGGGTGAGATATACTGTCTTCAGGGAATTCCAGCTCACATCCAACAGCCTCAACTTCAAGAAAAATATCGTTGTATATAATTAGGCTATCGGGCTGAAATCTATTGTAGAATGCGAGATGAGCTTCAGCGCTTTTCTTTGGGTCCTTCAGGATCTCTCTCACCGTGTAATTGGTCAGTTTTGAGCAATACGGTCCAATCAATACAGTAGTCGGGATCCGGTCTGTATACTGCCGTTTCAACGCAGAAACCATATATTGACGACCCGTGAGATTTTCCATAAGCCCTCCCTTTACTCTGAACTTCCAGCTTTCTTTATCTCTCAGCATTCAGTATATATTACTAAACTTTCGATGTCGACAAAAAGATATTGTCCAGCATTCCCGCTTAAAAACGAGATTTCCACTTCGCTTCAACCAGCATCCAATACCCAATACCCAGTACCCAGTACCCAGTACCCAATACCCAGCCGGTGATTTTCCTTGAATCGATAAAATTAAAATGGTATTAATGGGTTAGGTTTTAGTTTTATCCCGCAGGCCTGATTCACCTCAATTATTGTAAAATGACCAAATCCCAATTAAATAACAGGTCCATAGAGCCTGAGGGGCTAATCGCCTGCCCTGAATGCGATCTGTTAATCCGAAAGACCGAGCCCGATCCAGGTGTTAAATGTTTCTGCCCGAGATGCCGGTCCATGCTCTTCCATGTGAAGAGGAACCCTGTTGAAGCTGCCCTTATTCTGAGCCTAACCGGTCTGATTCTTTTTGTGCCTGCCATGGTACTGCCCATCATGACTCTGAACGCATTTGGGCTTGAGCAGAGCGCAAACATCTTACAGTGGGTAAGTGCATTGTTCCAAACTGGTTTTCACATGGTTGGCATTGTCGTTCTCCTGACTGTTGTAGTTGTTCCACTACTCAAATTTCTATTGCTCTTCTATGTATCGATAGCTATTCGAATGAAGACTGATTGGAGTAACCTGGGGCCCATTTTCAGGTTTTATAAACGAATAGATGAATGGGGAATGTTAGAGATCTGCATGCTCGGCATTCTTATATCAATCATAAAGCTGAAAGATCTTGCCCAGATCTCTTACGGGATAGGGCTCTTCTGCTTTGTCTTGGTCCTGACGATCAACCTGATTGCATCTGTTACTTTTGACGAACATAAATGCTGGTCTTCCATAAAGGACGTTAAATAGTTTAATCGTTGAGCCCCGCCTGAGGTAGGATGGAGTTGGGAAAGGGAATGGACAAAGAACGTCTGACGGCACGGGAGGCAGGTCTGGTTAACTGCCTGGATTGCCACCGGCTGACGACAAAGGAACACGGTGCCCTGCAGATGCACTGCTCGCACTGCGGGGCAATGCTTCACCTTAGAAAGACAAACGGAATGGCAAGGACCTGGGCCCTACTGATCACCAGTCTGATCCTTTTGTTTCCCGCCAACCTCCTTCCAATTATGACAGTGACCTATCTTGGCGAAAGGGAGCCCAACACCATTATACAGGGGATCGAGCATTTCTTGCAATCGGGTGATTACTTAATTGCGATTATTATCTTTTTTGCAAGTATCCTGGTGCCGATTTTCAAGATTGTGGGGATTATGCTCATTATGATCTCAATCCAGAAGAAATGGCAAACATGGTTGAAACACAGGACCTTGATGTTCCGGGTCATAAAGTTCATAGGTCGTTGGTCAATGCTCGATATTTTCGTAATTGCCGTGATGGTCGCCCTTGTGAACTTAGGCACGCTTACCACTATCAGACCTGCACCTGCAGCCACATATTTTGCAGCCGTAGTTATATCAACCATGTTGGCATCAAACACATTTGACACGCGGTTGATATGGGAAGGCAGTTTCGGAATGCGGATTTAGGCGGAGAACCAATTATAACCATTTTGCTCATTTTTGAAAGCACTGTAGAATCAAACGGCCGAAGTTGGAACCGACCCAAAAGCATTTAATATGGGAGGATTATCTGATGGAGTCAAATATCCCGGAACCCGAGATGAAATCCAGAAGCGGTATTTCCCCGATCTGGATCTTGCCGATCGTGGCATTATTGGTTGCAGGCTGGATCGCCTACAAGGCAATTATTGATTCGGGAATCGAAGCAACCATAAGGTTTGAAAATGCCCAGGGCATTGAAAAAGGGAAAACCCGTGTCATTTACAGGGGGATGCCCATCGGATTAGTAAAAGATCTCTCAATCAATAAGGACTTCAAAAGCACCGAGGTGTCAGTGGAGTTTGTAAAACAGGCACGTGAACAACTCAGAAAAAATACCAGGTTCTGGATGGTGGAGCCAAAGATCTCTTTAAAGGGAATTACAGGTCTGGAGACTATTTTAAGGGGGAACTATATCACTATGATACCGGGAGACGGAGCAATAGAACGCCATTTTGTGGCATTGTCTAAACCACCAGCCATCCTCTCCGCCGAACCCGGGGGCCTTAATATCCGGCTCATTGCCGATGAGCTGGGCTCACTCTCACAGGGGAGTGAGGTTTATTATAAAGGTATTAAGGCAGGAGAAATCTTAGACTTTTCCCTGAATGAAAAGGGAAAGGTCATCATAGAGGTTCATATAGACGCAAAATTCGCCAAGAGGGTAAAGAAATCCACCCGATTCTATAATGTCAGCGGTATAACTTTTGAGGCCGGTCTATCAGGTTTCAAGGTAAGCGCAGAGGCACTGAGCACATTGCTGATGGGCGGCATCGCGTTTTTTAAGCCTGAAGAAGACGGCAAAAGCATCCAGGCGATTGATAGCGACTCCTTCAGGCTCTTCAAAAATATAGACCTTGCTGAACAGGAAGGGAAACGGATTACTCTCCTTTTTGATGAAGCCAAGGGGATCTATGGGAAAACTCAGATCAGGTACAAGGGAGTCGAAATAGGGGGAGTTTTCAGTGTTAAACTCAATAAGAAGATGACAGGCATACAGGTAACTGCCTCCGTACAAAAACAATATCGCTCTCTGCTCAGGGAGGGGACGCAATTCTGGCTCGTGGAACCGAGCCTCGGTCTGGCAGGCGCCAAGAATTTAGAAACGATTGTTACCGGAACATATATTACCCTCCGACCCGGCAAGGGAAAGCCGAAACGCACCTTCATAGCGCTTGGAGCGCCCCCCACATATCAGGAACCGAGGAAAGGTCTGAAAATAATTCTTATCGCTGAACGGCTCGGGTCCTTAAAGGCGAATGATCCGGTCTATTTCCGTCAGATCAAGGTGGGGGAGGTCACGGGATACAGGCTTTCGAAAGATGCAACCTCCGCGATCATCAATGTGGATATCGAAAAACCTTATGCCCCTCTGGTCCGCACTACTTCAAAGTTCTGGAATGCATCCGGGATCAACATTGACTTCAGTCTGTTCAAAGGTGCAAAGGTGCGCACCGAATCAATGCAATCCATTTTGGAAGGTGGCATCGCTTTTGCCACACCTGGCAAGAAGAGCGCGGCTACAGAGGAGACTAAGTTCGACAATGCCAAGGGGGTAGTTTTAGAAGAAACAAAATCAAAAAACACTGAGACCGAAGGGAAGTCATCCATAGAGAAGCAGCCCTCTGGAAAACCTGTAAAAAACGGCGCGAAATTTGTCCTCCATACCGAAGTCAAAGATGAGTGGTTGAAATGGCGACCAAGCATTGTACTGGGAAAATGATGGCCTTTTTTTAGCCCGGACTCTCGGTCTACGGCCTTATCCGTTTATCAGCAAAGGCTGCGATGGCTTCGGCTTTAACCAGATATTTTCCAAGCTTCAGCGCCGTATCCTTGCTCCACAACACAGCGGAGCCTAAAACCTTGGTTTCGGCTATCTCAACGGCAAAACTGCTCCCCTGCTTTGATGAAAAAGTAACTTTGTAACGGCCTGAGCGTATTGTTTTGGAAGACTTCAGATCGTCGCTTTTTTCCTGCTCTCTGTAATAATCCTCTGTTTTTTTAAGTACTTCCCCAATCATCTTTGCCTGTGATGGCGGGATAGACAAGGTTGTCAGCGGGCCGCCCAGGCTTCTCAGAATCACTGAAAGGCCTTCCGGGCTTTTCTGAATCTCCACCTTAGAGGTTCCCTCATTAGCGACATACCATGTAAAGATGTAGTCCTTTATGGCAAAATCCGCGGCATTGGCTAATGGCAAAAAGGCCCCCAAACAAAGCATGCATGCAATCACGATCATTTTTTTTGTCATAGCAATCTCTCCCTTCTGTTTTTT
>JACNJD010000027.1 GCA_014382715.1 Candidatus Desulfacyla euxinica
AACATGACAAACGAGGGAATGCAATCCCTGGGCTTGAGGGGATTTATTCGATGAAGCGTCTGTCAGAGAAAATGCAATAATGGGGGACATCCTACTCAACTGCATTATTTGTTATGAACCGGCGCTAAGGGTTTTTTAGACAGGATTTACCCCGCCATGCGCGGGGCAGGCATGGATAATCAGGGATATTCTATTCAACCTGCCTGTGCGTACCGCACCTGTCTGCGTGCAACGCACAGGCAGGCGCAGACAGGTGGGTTATTTTCCATTCTGTTTTAGATAGAAATCTGTGGTAGTCAAATATTGTGGAGAAAAGGTTCAAAGTGGAAGGACCATGTAATAATGCCTGGCGACGTATTCCATGTCATGGCCCCGGCAGAGCAAATTGTTAATTTCGCCAAAACCGGCATTACTAACAATTTGGGCCTTTCGTCCCTATAATGGGGCTGTGGAGGGACGAACTCATCCTTGCCAGCAATCTTTTCCTGGAACCATCCAAGGCAGCTCAAACGGATAATGGTGGTGTTCCTGCTTGCTTTTTGCCGGCCACTGCCACCACCCGGAAAGGAATGAACCCGCCCACCGCCGAGAAACGGCCCCACCCTGCCGGTATTTGGCAACCAGGAAGGCACCGGTTTAGAGACCCACCTGTTTCGCCATCTTCTTAGTTTATCTATCATCGTTTTGTCAGTCAGCAAAAGGAGAAAACGATGGGGGACGTCGACATGAACGGCCTCGGCATACCCCAGGACAGGATTGAAAAGGGATTAGGCGTGCCCCAGCAGACAATATCTGACCATTTACCGAAAATGCCAGCATTGGCAAATCCGGTAAATAGTGCCCGAACGAAAACTGTCTTTTTGGCCAATCTCTGCGTCAGATAAAAATTTTAATCCTCAAAATACTTAATGTATTCCTGCGGTTAAAATTTTGATCTTCCCCACCGGGGCGTAGGCCCTATGGGCCGGAGGCTTGACCTTGACAAAAAATCCTAGTTTTCGTTCAGACACTAAATAGCGACCTGTCCGGAGGCTTCACTGTTGCTCAGGTAGCTGAAAAACACGGAAGGACAGGACCTATGGCATGGTCCCTGGCCCTTGAAAAGTAAGGAAGATCTCGAACGATTCAAAGAGCTTAAGTGGGGATTAAGGACTCAAAAGGCCGCTCCTCTTAGAGCGGCTTTTTGAGTTAAGAAAGAGGGTTTAAAATGGGAATGTTTATTTCTTTTTCTTTTCGTGGCACTTGTTACATTTCTTAAATGGACCGGTTGGCTTGTTTTCTTTTGCTAATGCCTTGTGACAGTTCTTGCAGTTTTTATGATAGGCATTCTGCAGCTTCATGGCCTCTCCCTTTTTCTTCTTTTTTCCTTTCTCCCAGAGTACGGGATGGCATTTGCTGCACTTATCTACGTGATCCCCTTCCTTCCAAACATTCTTGCCGTCCTTGTACACATGGTGGCAGTCGACACAGGCTATTTTAAACTCCACGCTATGCTTTTTGTGTGTAAGCTTTACAGGGCCTTTTTTATCCTTCTTGTAGCCCTTGTTTTGAAGCGTGATCTCATCGGGGACGTCTTGTTTTGCCGCAAAAGTCAGGGCAGCCACAGAGAGGAAGAGCATGCCTGTGAGGGCAACAATCAAAATGGTCAGAAATCTCTTGTTCATCTATGTTTTTCCTCCTTTTCTCCAAATTATTGAACATATAACATTATTAAAAAGTCAATTATCAGTATAGTAAGAAGATGGATCTCTTGTCAAGGAAATATCGTCACTAAATCCCCCCGCTCTCCATAAAAGATACCAACTCACGAAGTACCTTCAAGGATTCCTTTGCCTCTGCCTCATCTATTTTGTGTATGGCAAAACCTGCATGGACAATCACGTAGTCTCCTATTTTCGCGTCTTCAAGGAGGAGAAGACTGACTTCTCTCTGGGTTCCCTCCATATCAATGGTGCCCATCTTATCGTTTATTTTAATAATTTTGGCTGGGATGGCTAAACACATGATTATTCGTCCCTTTTCTCATTATAATCCGCGCCTAAGCGGTCAAGTTCCACCAAAACCATGGCAATCAGATCATCCATTCTTTCCTGAACAGGGGGTGTCAGTTCAAGACCGAGGGTCTCGATGTCCTCGGGTTCTACCCCTACGATAACCGTTTCAGGGACCTTATCAAGGGCCTGGCAGAGGGTCAGGGCCTCGAGGAGATCTACCTGGTGGAGGGAGTTTTTTGCAAGAATACGTTTTGGTATTTCATCCCCTGCAAGCCGGTGCAGGGCCCCGGGTGCTCCGCCATTTTTGATGGCATCCACAACGATCAGCTGATCTGCCTCGGAAATTATCCCTAAAAGATTCATGCCGAGAACGCCCCCATCTTCTATGGATACATTTTGGGGGAACTCATATCGTTCAAGCAGGGTTTCTATGGCATGAATGCCCACGCCCTCGTCGGTAAAGAGAAGATTTCCTACGCCCAGGACCATGATATGTTTTATGTTCGAGTTTGTCATAGGATTCAAAAATTCAACGCACTATATAGCAAGGCCCTCCCTTTCTTCAAGGTATTTTTTCATTCCCGTTCCAAATTTTCTCAGGTCCTCTTCTCCTGTGCCCGGTGAAGGGCTTGAAAGGCATCCGACAGCAAGTCTTTCATATCACTGTCCGATCCGGGGTCAAGAACGGCCACCCCGAAGCTCACCTTGATCCGGATCGGTTCCGATTCAATCTGGGTAAGGGACCCGGTCAACAAGGTTTGTATACGATCGCAGAAGGCGTGAGCCTCATCTCCGGCGGTGTGGGTTAACATGACGGCGAACCGGTTGGAGTCGTAACGGCACAGAAAGTCTGCCTTCCTGGCATGCTCTTTGAGCAGGGCCCCCGTCTCAGCTATGAGACGATCCCCGGCCCAGTAACCGTATCTCGAGGTCAGGTCGGCAAGGTTGTCCAGACTCAGAACAAAAACGGAAAGGGTCGCCTTATACCTGCGGGATCTGGCAATCTCCTTTTCCAGCATAGTGACAAAGAAATCACGGGTGTAGAGGCCACTCAGTTCATCAATGACTGTTTCATTTAAATAGCATTTTGTCAGGTTATCCAAACGATCGCATAATATGGTCATAAGGTTATAAAAAAATCTGTGGGCGGTCGGGGGATAAAGCCATTGAAGCCGCCTGATCATCCGGTCGTTGATCTGGAGGAGCTCGGCTGTCTTTGAGGCGATGACCGTGGCGGATCTCTGACATGACCTGATCATACCCATCTCTCCCACAACATCCCCTGTCTCCAAGGTGGCTATGATCCGTTTTGAGCCCTGAATTCCATTCTTGATATCTTTTTCACCAAAGTCCACAACCTCCAGTTCACCTGAAATAATGGCATACATGGAGTCACTCACCTCTCCCTTTTTGAATATAATGGTTCCATCTTCGTGTTTCTTCAGGAACCCTGCCATCAGAATATAATGAACCTGCGTGCGAGACAGTCCTTTGAAGAGCGGTATCCCCTTCTGGGGGTCTTTGCCCAATTTCAATTTGAGCAAGTCCCAAATGG
>JACNJD010000187.1 GCA_014382715.1 Candidatus Desulfacyla euxinica
CAGGCCAGGCCTGTGCAGGAGGATTAGCGGCCTTATAACGCCACTGCATCCAGCGCCCGCTGTTTGTGATGGACCCTTCTTTTTCCATTGAATTTGCACAGGGGAGGAAGAAAACCTCTGTCTTTATCTTCTTGGGATCCATACCCGGACCTTTCCAGAACGAGCCGGTCTCGTTGTCAAACATGTTGACATTGACCATCCAGTCTAACTTGGCAAGTCCGTCCCTGGTCTTGTTGGCGTTCGCTCCCGACCCGGCGGGGTTCTGGCCCCAGGCAAAGAAGCCGGTGAACTCTCCCCTGTACATGGCGTCAAAAAGGTCAAGCCATGAATAGCTCTTACCGTCCTCTAATTTGGGTAGCCAGTTGTACCCAAAATCATTGGCCTTGGTACCCTTATCCCCGAAGAACGACTTGAGCAGGCTAACACTGTATTTGGGATAATTTCCCCACCAGTTGGCGCTCAGAGGATCGTTGGTCTTAGGCGTGTATTTTTTGTTGTAGGCAGCTAAGCTGGGCTGGGAAGCCTTCGGTGTCTTCAAGTAGCCCGGCCAGATGTGGAACAGGATGCAGTGATCGGTAGAACCTTGCACATTGGATTCACCCCTTAATGCGTTAACCCCGCCGCCGGCCACACCCATATTCCCCAACAACAACTGGATAATGGCCATGGTCCTGATATTCTGGACGCCTACGGTGTGCTGGGTCCAACCCATGGCATACATGATGGTTCCGGCCTTCCCTTGCAGGCCTGTGGCAGAATACATCTCATATACCTTTGCCAGGTCCTCTTTCGGGGTCCCGGTGATGGCTGAAACCGTGTCTAAGTCATAACGGCTGTAGTGTTTTTTTATCAGTTGAAATACAGAACGGGGGTCCTGTAATGTCCGGTCTCTTTTAGAGACCCCATTTGCATCCTTTACAAAACCCCACTTACTCTTGTCATACTTACGTTTTTCGGCGTCGAAACCGGAGAAAAGACCGTCATTGAAGTCATAGTCGTCAGCTACAATGAAGGCTGCATTGGTATATTCGGCCACGTACTCTTTGAAGTATTTGTCGTTATCAAGGATGTATTTGATCATTCCGCCCAGGAAGGCGATATCCGTTCCTGATCTGAGTGCGGTGTAGAAATCCGCCTTGGAGGAAGTGCGGGTAAAGCGAGGATCAACACTTATCAATTTACCGCCCCGCTTCATGGCCTCGGTCACCCATTTGAAAGAGATAGGATGATTTTCAGCCGCATTGGAACCCATGATCAGAATACAGTCACTGTTTCGGATGTCGATCCAGTGATTTGTCATTGCGCCGCGTCCGAACGACTCTGCCAGAGCCGCAACAGTGGCGCTGTGTCAGATACGGGCCTGGTGTTCAATATAGACCAGACCAAGTGCCCGCATCAGGCCCTGTATCAGCCAGCACTCCTCATTGTCGAGTGCAGCGCTTCCAACACTCGCAATACCGTTTGTGCGGTTGACCACCTGACCCTTGGAATTTTTATGCTCGAAACTGGCATCCCGGCTCTTCTTTACCCTTTTGCCGATCGTCCAGAGTGCCCAGTCCCAGGATACCTTTTGCCACTTGCTGCTGTAGGGCGCGCGATACATGGGAGTTGTCAGCCGGTTCTCATTATTGGCTAATTGACTCAGCCCTGCACCCTTGGCACAGAGGGCCCCTTCGTTGACCGGGTGGTCGGGGTCTCCCTCAACGTTAATGATCTTTCCTGCCCCTGCTTCTCCGGTGCTACAAATAACACCGCAGCCAACGGCACAATAACAGCAGATGCTCGTTGTCTCCTTGGCAAAGCGAAGCTTTAAGGTCTGAGCATGCGATTTGAATGGTTTCAAATCGAGCCCGAGACCCATAACCGCAACGCCTGCAGCAGAAGCCCCTGTGATCTTAAAGAAATCACGACGTGTAACGTTCATGCCTCCTCCTTTCTTCTGTTAAGGTTTCGGGTTAAATAAAATAACGACGCCCAGGATTGAACATCCTGGAATAAACCTAAATGGAAGCATTAACAACATTATGAAAGTTATGGCATGTTGGGTCCTTTAAAGGCAGAATTGACATGTGAAATGGACAATATTGCTAAATGTGGTAGTAATAATACCACACCTGATTTGAATTAAACACCCAAACAAAATGCTTGTCAACATTTTTTTTATTTAGAAATCAATTAGTTACATATGTCAATAATGACATAAGCCCTCTCCCCTGCAATTTTGTTTCACAGGTTGAAGAAAAAGGGGGGTGATGTTACTAAAGGAGATCTTAATGAAGGCCAATATCTGGAGAATGGAAAGTGAAAAAGGCAAGGGTTTTACTTCTCTATACGGACAGATACTACCTCATCAAACAGGTATATCCCTTTGGGCTAGACCTGATCGGTAATTATCTCCGACAATCAGGACATGTTGTGACGGTTGAATATCCTTTTCTGCCCCAGCCTGACCTGGAAACAAATCTGTTAAACATCTTAGAGAAGAGCATGCCGGAGGTGATAGGATTAGGCATAAGAAATATTGATACATGTATGTCTTGTGAGACATATGGCAATTACGGGGAAAATGATTATAAAACCTTTTATTTTCTGCCGGAGATAAGGAAAATTGCGGGCCTGATCAAAAAGCATGCCCCCGGAGTCCCTGTCATTGCGGGCGGAGGGGCATTTACCATATCTCCGGCGGCAATCTTGAAGTATCTGCGTATCGAATATGGGGTGGTGGGTGAAGGAGAGGAGCCATTGAGGCAGTTCATTGAAGCCTTTCCTGATAAAGAAATGATTAACAGGATACCCGGTCTCGCCCGTTTAGATGACGGGTTCAGGGTCAATCCGAGAAAGGCCTATCGCTTCATGGGTGATGCCCTATTCCCCGGGAGGGAAAGGAAGTTCCATTATGCCTTTGAGACTGCAGGTCTACCTGTGCAGGTCAAGAGAGGGTGCAACCAGAGATGCAGTTATTGCGTGGAACCGATTATCGAGGGGAAAGAAATTGTTTTCAGAAAGATTGACCGGATTATCGGGGAGCTGAAGTCCATATGGAAAAAGGATGATGGGATCAGGAATATTTTTTTTGTGGATACGGAATTCAACCTGCCCGATCTCACATTCTGCTCCCACCTGGTCGAAAGGATCATTGAAGAGGATTTGCACGATCGGTTTAGTTTCGCCTCTCAGTTTCTGCCAAAGCCCTTTGATTCTGATTTTGCCGGACTCTTGGCTGAGGCCGGGTTTTCTATCATCCTTACCTGTGACAGCTTTGCCGATGAAGTCCTTAAGAATAATCAAACCTCCTACCGCGAGAGGGATATCTGCAACACGTTAGAGGCCTGTGAACAACATGGTCTGGCCTGTACCATATCCATGATCTTTGGCCTTCCAGGCGAGACCTATGAGACCATAGACTATTCTCTAAAGCAGATGAAAAGGCACAGCCCGGGCTTTTTGAGGCGATACGAATATACCATAGGCGGTAGGATATATCAGGGCACCCGCTTATGCCGGGCCATTGAAAAAGGCGGGGAGGGAGCGCATCTATATGGAACCAGGTCAGAAGGCTATATTCTGCCCTACTATTTCTGCGCCCCGGAAGGCCCGCTTAAACTCAAACAGCATATAGAAAAAGGCCTTGGCTATGCCATTCCCTATGAAAACCGGTATGATGAAACGGCTGTCCGATGTCTGGCCATTGCCTATATGGCGGATCAGGGGCGGTGGGGGAATGTCATTTCCAGATTTGTGGAGAGCGATCTTCCTGTCCGTTCCCAGATATATGACTATCTTTTTCGAAGATTGACCGAGGCAGGAAAAATTGATGACGCAAGGGTTGTGTCTGAGAACCTGTTATCTGCAATAGGTAAGGAAAACAAAGATCCCGGATACCGGGACCAGGTGGAGTTAATCAGGTTTTATTTGAGTTTGCTCGGGGAGTAGAGGCTCTTTCTACTTGAACTTATTTTCGTTGGCCAGCAGATCCAAATGGATGGTGGCGAGATTCTCTAATTCTAAAGGCGCCACCTCCTCAAAGGCCTTTTTGTCAATGGTCTTGAGATATCTCATGCACTCCCTGCAAAAATAGACCCGTAATCCCTCCTCCTCTTCAGCCTCGAAGTACCCGAGCGTTTCCTGGTCCTCGTTATCACAGAAAGGGCACCTGATCCTGGAAAAGACCCATTCTTCACCGCAGAGTTCACAGTGTAGATATCTCCTGCCGGTTTTTGCAAAATAAGCCATATCCGGCTGAGAACCGCACACGGGACAATAACCGTAATCCCACCCATCCGTGTCAATGTTGGTGCTCACCGCATCACGAAGGGCGTAGATCGAGGGTATCAAGGCCACTTGCCCAAGAAACTGGATGACCTTGGGATTCAGATCAACCTCCCCTGCAATTAATGTCAGGGCTTCCTCATCCTGCCTTAGAAAAATCTTGAACAGATTTCTCGACCATCCGTCTGTGTCCCGGGCTTTCTTAAGCGCCTTTTTCAATCCTTTCCTGTCATCCCTGTCAGTCGCTCCCAGGTGTCCTAAGAAGTTTTTTAGCAGGTCGGCGGCGGCATTAAAATCAAGGGGTAAATCGTCTCTTGAAAAGAGGGGAAATCCCTCCTGTTGCTTCATATCCATAACCCCTTTTTCAAGCTCGACCGGTTTCGTTTGTGGATCTACCTGTACCATGAGGAGTGCGAGCTCACGGAAAGGGGTTAAAGCGGTTTTAGCGGCAGGTCTTTGCTGGATCAGCCGGTCGATATGCTGTACGAGATCCTGGATCATATGATATCTCCTTTTTCGTTCGGACACTAAATTAGGTTGCCCCCCTGTGGCAGGGATTCTTGATAGCGTCTGGGGTTCAGGGTTACAGAAATAATTGAAGATATATGATCAACAGCCTGGCTGTCAACTCCTCATAATAATAAATCTTTCAACCGTTTCAAAATTCTCAGGGACATCCTTTCATATGCCATACAATCAGTTGAACGTAAACTATGAACTTTCTGTTCAGAGCCTTTTTCAAACCAAGGGTCAGTGTGATGCCCAACAGCGAAAGGAAGGTGTTTATAATCAGACGGGAAAAAATTACAAAACATACAAGAGGATAAGATCCAGGGTGCCATTTTTTGAAAAAGGCATACCTGGAGCGATAGAACATAATCCTGGCATCTGCCCTGATCCCTACGCTTTTCCCCTGGGCATGGAATATTCTTGCAGCAGGAACAAAATAGATTTTCCATCCGGCCTTCTTCATCCTGTAGGCCCAATCTGTTTCTTCAAGAAAAAAGAAATATCGATCATCAAGGAATCCTGTCTGGTCAATGGCCTTTTTCCGGATCAGCATACAGGCCCCAATGCAGGAGTCTATTTCAATCGGCGTTTTGTATACTCTTCTCTTGCTGGGAAATCTGCGGGGTAACAGGAGTCTTAACAAGGTTTCATTTGATACCAGGGAGAGCAGGGAGGGGAAGTTGGCTATCGAATTCTGCTTGGAACCATCAGGATTCAATAACTGCCCGCAGGCAATGCCTGCATCGGTATTGCCTTTCATAAAATTATGAAGCTTGCTGACAGCGTCTTCAGTCAGAACCGTGTCGGTATTCAGCAGTAGTGCATACTGACCACCCATATGTTCGAGAGCAAGGTTGTTCGCGGCGGCAAAGCCCAGGTTTATCCGGTTCTCAATTATTTTAACGGCTGGATATTTCTCTTTGACTGCCCTGACACTTCCATCGGAAGATCCATTATCTACTACCCAGATCTCGAAAGTAATTTTGCTGACAGTCCGGTAAATGGATGCGAGGCATTCAAGCAGGAAGTCTTTAGTATTCCAGTTAATAATTATAAATGAGATATCCAAGCTAATTCTCCCGATTTGCATTCCTGAGGGGAACTACTTCAAAATCCCGGGGTGTTTCTAATTGAAATATTGCGTCCGGCACTGGTTTATTGAAGGTTATCTGTCTTATCTCGAGCGCCAGTCGGGCATTGTCGTTCGGGCTGTTCATCTCTATTTCTTTGGCGTATTGAATGCTGTCGTTATTCTGGAAATCCGAAAATATCACTTCGGCATTTTGCTTACAGAAAGAGACCCTTTGCGGAAGGTCGCTTTCGGGATATAGATCAACGACCTGGATCTTATCTCCCCCTTGATCCAAAAAGGTTATCTGGTTCCCATTTACCGATAGCGCACGGTTGTGATTGAGTAATACCGGATAAGCCCTTGCAAGGGTCCAGATAAGTTCAGGGCTCAAAGGCACCGGTATTAATCTTGTGAGCCCCAGGTTTCCAAGCTGTCCGGAGTATAATCGTTTATCAGTAAAAGAAAGTATGTCAAGATTCGAACCCTTTATCAGAATATGAAGCAGGGGCCGGCCCCAGGTATGTGTTATTTCTATCTTGATTTTAGATGGATGTCTGGTTGCAACTATCAGGACTTTTGTATCTGATTCGGAACCTTTGATGTCGAGGGTGAGCGTCCCGGAGGAAACGAGGGTGCGAACCACTGTCGCCTGTTTTTTAAAGACCGAGATAATACCTGTCATGGCCTGGTGGTCAAGGGGGGGGGATGGGGGGGTAATCGCGACCCGGGCACAGCAGGTCATAAGAAGTAAAAGAATGACCGGAAACAGTTTTCTGATACAGGGGCTTTTTTGTTTGACAATGTTCAATTTACTTTCTTCAACAGCTCTTTCACCCCGGTTATCTTCTCTTTTAACAGCTTTTCTTTGGGATGTTTCAGGGAAAGGGCCTTTTCATAATATATGAGGGCTTTTTCGTATTTTTTCTTCTTGAGGTAAGCGTCGCCAAGATGCTCGTTTATGGTAGGGTCATCCTTTGTGAGATTTGCTGCTTTCTCAAGATAATGGATAGCTTTGTCATATAACCCTTTCTTGTAATAAACCCACCCGAGACTATCAATTATATAACCACTCTCAGGCTTTAGTTTCAATGCCTTTTGGATCAACTCTATTGCCTTATCTAATTTGATTCCCTGCTCGGCATAGGTATACCCTATATAGTTGAGAGCATCCGCATTATCCGGATCTATTTCAAGGATCTTTTGCATCTGCTCAATACATAATTCATTGGACCCGGTTTTATCCAAAAGAATGCCCAACCTGAAAATAAGGTCTACATTCTTATGGTTTATCTTAAGGCCTTCTTTAATGACTGTTATGGCCTTATCATACTTCTCTTGAGTTTCATAAGCAGATGCAAGCATCAGGTAGAGTTCAATCTTGTCCTGCTCCAGGGCAATGGCTTTCTCAAGGACCTTTATGGCCGCATCATATTTTTCCTCTATAATAAGAAGGTGTGCTATCTGAATCTGGGCTCTGGTAAAGTAGTTAGATCCTGATTTGATCTGCCTCAACTGTTCCAATGCCTTTTTGATCTCCCCTTTCTCTTCATAGGCCACAGCGAGATAATACCTCGATTTATAATCATTGGGCCAGGCATTAACAATAAGATCAAGTTCTTCGATCGATTCATCGATTTTTCCCTGTCTCAGGTATATAAGGCCAAGCGCCTGCCTCTCAGGCGCTCCCGGGCTTGAATGTTCCCGGATCTTTTTCATATGCTCTAAAGTCTTCTCTTCGAGGCCTAACTTCGAATAGAGAGCAACTAACCTTTCCCTGGCAGAGATATTATCGGGATATAATTCCAACAGCCTTTCATAGGCTCGAGCGGCCTCCTTCTCTCTATTGGTCATCTGATAAATCGTGGCTTGATCAAAAAGGGCCGGTTCCAGACCAGCGTTGAGTTTCAGCGCCTCGTCAAAAGCTTTCTCTGCCTCCTTGTAGCGATTCATTTCCAGGTTGATTCTCCCGAGGTAATAGTGGGCAACAACTAATTCGGGATTTTGCTCGATCAGAGTGTTCAAATTGTTAAGTGCCCTTTGGTATTGCTTTTTTCTGACCAGAATCGTAGTTAACAGCAGTCTTATGCGATGGGTTTTCGGGTGGAGGTCAAGTATCTTTTGATATTGTTCAATTGCAAAATCATCGTTGCCTGTAAGGGCGGATAGATCTCCCATTAATGCTATACCCGCTACATTTTCAGGCTCCATATCAACAGCCCTGCGTGCATAGACTAAGGCCTCAGGGTACTTATGCAGCTCTTTCAGGATGAGCCCCATTTTTCTGTTCAGATAGGCCGATTGCGGGTCTTCTCTAATGGCAGACTCAAGATACTTTTGTGCTTCTCCATAATTGCCCCGGGACAGGGCGATCGAGGACATAGTGAAGTCCTGGTAGGCCTGCTGGATCTGATCCTTTTTTATGACGCGGGTATCTTTGTCCGGTTGTGCTATCACCGGTTTCTTTTCTAATACACTCGATGTAACCGGAGCGCATGCTGACATAAATCCTACGATAAAAAGGAGAAAAAGAAGCAGGGCAGATTTCAAATATCCGTATGATAATGACCTTTGAGTGGTTAAGCCCTGGTTGTTGATGTCTGTTCCGGGTTTTTGTATCATGTTCCCTTATGCTCCAAGATTTAAGTGCCTAAAATGCCTAAAGTTTAAAGTGCCTATTTATCCCGTTTGCAGCGGGGAAGTTAAGGAACTTCGTGACATTTTTAAGAGGACCGGCTTCATCAGCGTCTCCAAGATAAACCAGGCCAGAAAACACTCACAACACAAAGTCAAAGATTTCAACCGGTTTATTCGCCTCGATTTACGCAAGTCCCGCTTACAGGCGGGATTCGACAAACACCCTATTCTGGAACCGCTTATTTTAAAATGTCAAACAATACCTTCAACTTTAGATCACTTTAGTCACTTCTGCCCTGCTATTTCAAGAAATCAGAATATTCCTCTTCAAAATTGGGGATTTTATCTTTGAGCCATTTCTTGATATTTTTTATAATCTTTTCCTGAATCTGACGTATTCTCTCGCGGGAGATGTGGTACTTATCTCCAAGATCTTGTAAAGTCAAAGGCTTTTCCGCCATAATCCGGTTGTCAAAGATGTCGGCGTCTTTTCCGGAAAGTGTCTTACGGAATTCCCCGAGACTTTTTAGAAGTAATTTCCGGCCTTGATCCTCTGAGATTTGTTCGTCTATGGCTACTCCCGGATCGGGTAGGAAGGCATCAAAGGACTCCCTCGAGTCGTCTCCTCCCACAGGTGAACTGAGAGAAACTTCCCATCCCCCTAAGCGTTGAGTCATTTCGACAACTTCTTCTTCTTTCACATCAAGCCGTTCAGCTAATAATTTCGGCTCAGGAGCAAAGCCTTCTGCGATTAACTTGTCTCTTTCTTTTGCGAGGTTGAAAAATAATTTGCGCTGGCTCTGAGTAGTCCCAATTTTGACTAACTTCCAGTTGTCCATTATGAATTTCAGGATATAAGCCTTAATCCAGAATGAGGCGTAATAGGAAAATTTTATCCCGCGATAAGGATCAAACTTTTTTACAGCCTGCAAAAGACCCAGGTTTCCTTCCTGGATCAGATCTAATAGATTTTTTGTCCAGTACCGATGAAAATCCATTGCGATCTTTACAACCAATCTCAGGTTAGCAGTGGCAAGCCTGTAGGCAGCCTTATCATCATTATCTTCTCTGATCTTTATTGCTAACTCCTTTTCCTCCTCTCTCGAAATTAGCTCATAACGCTTTATCTCCATCAGGTAAATCTGAAGCGGATCAAAAGGGACCAAAGCTGTATCAGTCATCTGAACCGCCGGGACAAGGCTCTTCTTTTTTGAAACCGGATGTTCTTTGCCCTTCTTTTTGGTATTCTTCTTTGTTGCAGATTTTCTTGTTGTTTTTTTCATAAATGAGCTATACCTTCAATCCCATCCGCCTATCCCTCAGTTCCGACCTGTGACCTCTTTCCTTTCCAACCATCTTTCAATCGACAATCAAAAATCCTTCAATCCGAAATGACCTTAACATATCTTTTTTTCCCTGCCCTCAGAAGCCATGAACCGTTTTTTGAATCCTCGAATTTTATTAACTGATCGAAGGCTTTGATTTTTTGGCCGTTGAGATATCCTCCTCCCCCGGCAATAAGTCTGCGGGCTTCGCCCCGGGACTTGCACAGACCTGAGTCTTCAAAGAGGATATAGGAGGGAATGCCTGCCTCAAGCCGTTCCTGGCCGGCTCGATAAACGGGTACAGATTCTGATGAGGCAGTTGTATCCGATCCGAATAGCTGTTGGGAGGCATTTTGTGCCTGGCCAGCCTCTGTCTCGCCATGGCATAATTTGGTGGCCTCATAGGCCAGGACTTCTTTTGCCTTTCTGATATCGGAGCCTTTTAATCTGCGCAGACTTTTGATCTCATCCATAGGCAGAAGGGTAAAAAGGGACAGGAACCGCCCAATGTCCTCGTCATTCTGGTTGATCCAGAACTGGTAGTATTCGTAGGGCGTAGTCAACTCCGCATCAAGCCAGACCGCCCCCTTGTGAGTCTTACCCATCTTTATGCCTGCAGAGGTTGTCAACAGGGGAAATGTAAGACCGTGAATGATCTCGCTTTCCATACGTCTTGTCAGGTCTGCCCCTGCCAGGATGTTCCCCCATTGGTCGTTTCCACCCATCTGGAGGCGGCAATCGTAGGTCTTGAACAGGTGCCAGAAATCGTATGCCTGCAGCAGCATGTAATTGAATTCGATGAAATTGAGCCCGGTCTCGAGTCTGGCCCTGTAGCTCTCCGCGGCCAACATCCTGTTTACGCTAAAGTGTCGGCCAATATCTCTCAAAAAATCTATATAGCGGAGGGGGGTCAGCCAATCGGCATTATTCACCATAATCGCCTTTTCGTCCCCAAACTCCATGAATCTGGCCAGCTGCTTTTTTAATGAAGCGCCATTTTCGTCTATTTTTTCACGGGTCATAATGGGCCGCATCTCAGTCTTACCACTCGGGTCGCCGACAAGGGCGGTCCCACCTCCAATTACTGCGATAGGTCTGTGGCCTGCTCTCTGCATATGCACCAGAGACATTATGGGGAGAAGACTCCCAACATGAAAACTCTTAGCGGTTGGATCAAAACCTATGTAGCAGGTTGTACGGTTTTCTAACAGGCTCGACACGAGCACCCTGTCGGTAACCTGCTCAACAAAACCTCTTGCCTCAAAGATGTCTAATACGTTTTCCACTTTAATTTTCTACGATGCTCCTTTCATCTTCTATAGGAAGTCTCAGCCTGATTACCTGGCCCTGTTTCCCTAAATCTTCCATTTTCTTGCCGTTGAACTCAAGGTCAATCCCTCCGGCGTTACCGATCAGCAATTCAAAAACCTTTTCAGCCCTCCATTGGGGCTGGCTTTCAGGACCAAGAATATACTCTTTTGGTTTTTCGTTATCAATACGTATCCTCATCCATGTCCTTTCCTTGACAATGGCCTTTAAAACTAAATCCTTCCCATCTGTTTCGGCGGGAAGGGGAGTATTAGAAACAGTCAGTTCCGGTTCAATGCTGCCGGTTGATTCATGAGAGGATATCTCTTTCTCTGCAACTGGCGCTTCCTCTGCCGGTTGCGGATCGGACGGTCTTAAAGAATCTTTTTCAGACGCCGGGGGCTTCTCTTCCACAAGCGCAGCTCTTTTGGGCTCGGAGAGATCCGCAATTGGTTCCTGTTCATTCAAGGGAACCTCCACTCTCTCTTCCCTGACATTTTCGAGCTTTTTTGAATCAGTTAATTTTTTGTCCGACGGAGCCACCGCCCTATGGTCAGTTACTTCTCCCATGCGAGCTGGATCTCCGATCCAGGTGTAAAATGCGTACCCCGCAGCAGCACAAACAATAATCAGGAAGAGGTAAAGAGGCAGTTTTTTTCTCTTATTAACCGGGGGTAGAACAAGGGCCGGAGCCTCGTTCTGCTGAGGGGTAATCTCCTGATAAAGGGCGACAAGGCCATCTTCCGCTAAACCAAGGGCCCGGGCATAGGACCGAATAAATCCTTTTACAAAAGCAGGCGAGGGAAGATGATCCCATTCTTCATTTTCTAAGGCCTCAAGGAAATGGGGTTGGAGTTTTGTTATTTCAAAGATCTGGGCATAACTGAGACCCATTTCCTCTCTTTTATTCTTCAGGAGGGCACCGAGTTCTTTGCCAGATGGAAATTCCCAGTCTTTGGCTGCCTCATCTGATGGGTGGTTTTTGTTTCTGCCCATATAAGTTCCTGGATTGGCTTAAAAAACGATCTTTATATATGCCTTTTTTCTCAAGTCTTTGATCCAGGCGGAATACTTCTTGTCAAGCTCTTTTCTATAGAGGATTGTCTGAATGGCGTTTCGAACCTGATCAAAAGATTTTTCTCCTCCACCATCTTTTTCTTCTACCTTGATAATTCTGATACCATAGGGTCTGACAATTGGCTTACTTACTCCGCCAGCAGGTAGATCTTTAATGATCTCGGCCATCTCTGGATTAAGCTCGGTCATCTTGAATACACCGAGGTCACCCCCCTCGCTTGCCCCGGGCCCATTTGAGAATTTCTCTGCCAGATTTGCAAAATTCTTGCCGTCTTTAATCATTAAAAGGATCTCCTGGGCCTTCTGGTAAAGATCGCGGGCCTCTTTTTTGTCGGCCGGATCCTCTTGCTTGAGAAAAATCAGAGCAAGACGGACCCTGCCTTCTCTGGTGAATTCCTCTCTGTGTGTTTCGTAATATTTCTCGATTTCTTCTTCCATGATGATAATCTTTGACTTTACCTCATAGTTTACCAGTTGCACCCTTTCCAATTCGTCCTTAATAGATTTTTTGTACGTTTCATATGTGGTTCCCTGTTTTTTCAGCTCGGAAACCAGGTCTTCCTGGGTAAACTGGTTATCCGTTTTTACCCTTTCGATGGCCTTATCCACCTCCTTGGCAGTTACTGTAATTTCCAGTTCTTTGATCTTTTCAAGGACAATTTTCTGATCAATCAGGTCATCTAAGACTTTTTGGCGGGCCTTAAAATAGGCGTCTTCGGATTTACTCTTAAGTTGTTCGGATGGAATGCCCGTAAGCAACTGCATCATGGTATTAAGTTCATAGAGAGTAACTACCTCATCGTTGACAATTGCAACAACTCTGTTGGTGATCTTGCCCGAAACCGAAGAATGAAATAACAAAATAATACCGGCGAAAAAGAGAATTAAAGAGGCTCTTGTTTTTGATTGTTTCATACGGTCCTTTACAGGTAAAATTCAGGAATTGAGGGATTAGAACGAAATAAGTCCTCCAATTCCTTAATTCCTCAATACCCCAATGCCTAAATTCTCAGTTAGCTTTATCAAGATAGCTCCAATTTGCTCAACATGGGCTGATTAACCTTGACTTCAAAATCAGATCTGAGCTTTTCCAGCCATTGCTGGTAAAAGACCCCCTGTTTCTGGCGAAGAAGTTGTGATTCTATTTCGGGCATGACTTCCGGAAGCCCTTTAACTCCAGCGGGCGCGCGGGACATTACCTCGAAGAGATGATAGCCAAAGGAGGTTTTGATAATAGGGCTGATTTTGCCAATCTGCATTGAAAATAGGGCGTTTTCCATGGTTTCGTCTAAATCTCCCCGGGCTACCCAGCCAACTACGCCATGTGTCTCGGACTCAGGGGCTGTTGAATATTTCTTGGCAAGTTCTCCCATATCTTCTCCGGCACGGATGCGGTGACGCAGTTTTGCAGCTTCTTTTTTTGATCTACAGACTATTTGCCGGAATCTTAGCATCTCAGGGGATCTGAAATTACCCTTGTTCTTTTGGAAATAGATCTTTATCTCTTCATAACTGGGTGAGGCGGTTTTATCTAAAACCTGTTTGATAACCTTGCCCACAAGGAGTTGATTTCTCAAACGATGCTCCCATAGGGCGGGGTCCACATATCCCTGAAGCAAGGCTTTACGAAAGGCGCCTTCTGAGTATTCCTTCTTTATTTCCTTTATACTCCTCTGGAATTCGTTTTCGGAGATAGAGATGTTATTCTGCTTCCCATATTCGATGATGAGATAATAGTCTATAATCTGCTCAATCAGCCTGGCCTTTATCTCTCCTGCATGCTGAACCGGAACAGGCACACCGCCACCAATGAATTCCATTTCCTTTTTCAATGCGTCAGAAGAGAGGTGTTTCGAGCCTATAGTTATTACCGGGTCGCCCTCCCCATGATCAGAGAGACCGCAACCGAGAGGAAGAAAAATCAAGGTCCAACAAACAAAACAATAAAGACCATACCGCATAAACCTGATTTTCTGTCTAATCATTCTGTGGGTCATTTACTGAAGTCCGATTTTTGTCCGCCATTTCCAGCCCGCCCATTCCATAAGCCCAAACAATCTATAATAACAGCAAAGCTGAAAAATTTAAACACATTTTTTTCGAGTCCCTAATGAGCCACGCCCAATTTTTCAGATGCCCCATTTATGCGTTCTGTTTTGAAATCAAGCATTTCCACTGCCTGTTCTATCTTTGGAAAATCGTCCGGGAAAGAGAACGGGCCGGTGTGGATTTTCAGCTTGCTGTTAGGTAAAAGCCTGAATTTATTAGGTCTGGCATTTATCATCCTGATCAACTCTTCCGTATCAATGTGCGTTTCCTCGGGCAGAGTTAGAGTAAGGCTGTTCCGTACCAGGTCCAATTTGCTGATTCGAAGTCTTTTCAATAAGAGCCGGATCGACATCAAACCGAAGAGATTGACGACCTCTGTTGGGGGGGAACCAAAACGATCGCGGATTTCTTTGGTGATCTCTTCTAATTCTGTCTTCTCAAGAAGGTTAGAAAGCCTGCGGTATATATTTAACCTGACATCTGTGTCCATAACATAACTCTCAGGCAGGTATGATGGGATATCTATATTGATTTCCGGGTTTATATCATCCTCCCATTCCTCACCTTTTAATTCAGTAACGGCCCGTTCGATGAGTTTGACATATAGCTCATATCCAATCGCTGAAATATGACCTGACTGGGAAAACCCGAGGATATTGCCACCACCCCGGATTCTGAGGTCGTGCATGGCGAGGTTAAAGCCGGCGCCTAAGCTCGAAAAATCCATGAGTGCCTTTAGTCGTTTTTCCGCGTCTCTTGTGAGAACAGAGTCATTTGAAATGATTAAATAGGCATATGCCTTTTCTTTGGCCCTTCCAACCCTTCCCCTCAGCTGATAAATCTGAGCCAGACCGAGACGGTCTGCCTGGTTGATGATGATGGTGTTGGCAGAAGGGATATCAAGACCCGATTCGATTATGGTTGTGCAGACGAGAAGATCGATTTCCCTTCGTAGGAATCTCATCATGGTCTCTTCCAGCTCTTTTGACTTCATCTGGCCGTGGGCCACAGCAATACGTGCCCGGGGAACCATTCTTCTTAGCTGATCAGCCATATGGTCGATGGTGCGCACCCTGTTGTGGACAAAGAAGGTCTGCCCGCCCCTCTCCAATTCAGACTCTATGGCCCGGATGATAAGGGGCTCATCATAGGGTGAGAGATAGGTCTCAATGGCCAATCTGTCCTGTGGCGGGGTTTCGATGATGCTCAGGTCCCTGACTCCTACCATAGACATCTGGAGTGTCCTTGGAACCGGGGTGGCGGTTATGGCCAGCACGTCCACCAGGGCGCGGTATTTTTTTAACGCCTCTTTTTGCCTGACGCCAAACCGCTGTTCTTCGTCAATAATCACAAGACCCACATCAGCGAATTTTACATCTTTCTGAAGGATCCTGTGTGTGCCGATCAGCACGTTTATACGGCCGGATCTCAGCCTGCCGATAACCTCAGTCTGCTGGGCCCTGGTCTTAAACCGGCTGAGAACTCCGACTTCAATGGAATAAGGCGCCATCCTCTTCTTAAAAGTCTCAAAATGCTGTTCGGCTAAGACCGTCGTGGGTACAAGAAAGGCCACCTGCTTTCCATCCGCTACAATCTTAAATGCGGCTCGAATCGCCACCTCGGTCTTCCCGAAACCCACGTCTCCGCATATGAGACGATCCATGGGCTGTTCCGAGGCCAGGTCGTCTAAGACGTCTTCAATGGCTTTGATCTGATCATCGGTCTCTTCATGTTCAAATGTGGATTCGAATTCGCGATAGTAGTGGTCTGGAGGAGAAAATGCGTGTCCTTTTCGATATTTTCTCAGGGCATAGAGCTCTACAAGTTGCCTGGCGATTTTACTGACCGATTTCTTAGCCTTCTGTTTTGTTATGCTCCATGAATAGCCTCCTAACTGGTCGAGCCTCGGGTTTTCTTCACCGGCCCCGGCATATTTCTGTAGAATACTGACACGGTCGGCCGGGATATAAAGCCTCGAATTATTAGCATATTCCACAAGTATGAAATCATTCATCTTATGGGCTATCTCCATTGCCAGGAGCCCCCCGTACCGGCCGATTCCGTGATCTTCATGCACAACGAGGTCACCTGCCTTGAGCTGGCTGAAACTGGACCACGAAAGCCCGCCTTTGCGCCCTCTCTTTTTCTGTCTTCGCATGGCCCGCTTGGGACCGAATATTTCATCTTCGCTCACCACGTAAAGACCCATGTCCGGCCAGGTAAAGCCCTGTGGAAGCCTACCGAGACAGAGGGTCAGCCCCGCTGTTTCAGGGATCTTATCCCAGCCCCGGGCGATGCCCGTCACATGGAGATCATAATTAGCTAAGATTTCTTTTAAACGATTGGCCTGCTGCTCCGTACTGCAGGTTATTACGACTCTTGATCCGGCCTGGAGCCACGATGCGATTCTGTTGACAAACGGGGCCATGGATACCCTGCCCTTTTTGGCGAGTCTGACCTCCAGATCGACCTCCACCTGAAAATGGCCCCTGATCTCTATGCTTTTCAGCCCATCTATGGCCTCTGTGGTTTTCCCGGGCACCTCCTCTTTACGCAGGTTCAGTTCAGCCAATTCGATCCGCTGATACTCTTCAAACTGCTGTGCCATTTCACTGAAAGGTACAAAGACTCCGTCAATATCAGGGAAGGGCGCCCCTTTTTGGGCCGATTCTTCCCGAAATCTCTCCTCGTCTTTATAAAATTTCTTTTCTATCTTCCGACCGTTAGATTCCATACGGTGCGGGTCAATAAAGGTTATGATCCCGTTTTCAGGCAGATATTCCAAGAGCGTGTCGAGATGGGGATAAAAATGATTGAGCCAGGCCTCCTGTCCGGGGAAACCCATACCGTTTTCCGGCTGTCTCGGAAGCCTCCCCATGGATCTGGCCCGCGAAATATTCGGCTCATCCATGACGATCTCCCCGGCAGGAAGGAGAATCATCTCTTTTGACTGGTTCATTGAACGCTGGCTTATGGGATCAAATTGACGAATCGATTCGAGCCGGTCCCCCCAGAACTCAAGACGGACGGGCATGGGGTAAAGGGGTGAAAATATATCGATAACACCCCCCCGGACAGAGTAGTCCCCCCTTTCTTCCACCAATGATGTGCGCTGGTAGCCGTTGATTTCCAGTTGTCTTAAAAAAAGCTCCCTGTCCACCTCCTCTCCTGTTTCAAAATACTCTAAGGAGTTGAGCAGAGATTCCTTCGGGATGATCCGGAAGCAGAGTGCTTCCACCGAAGTTATGACCACGGGGTTATTGTCCGATGTCAGGGCGTAGAGGGCCCTGATGCGCCGGGTGATCAACTCCCGGTGGGGGCTGAGCCCGGTCAGGGGAGACATGTCATAGGGGAAAAACTGATGGAGCCTCAAGGCGGGAGAGCCATCCCCGGTCGGCGGACCACCCATAAAAAACTGGAGCTCTTTATAAAACCGTTCGGCGTCTTTTCTTTCAGGGAGGATGACGAGACAGGGTCTGTCAAGGTCGGCCAGCACTTCAGAAAAGAAATAGGACTGTGCCGATCCTGAAAGCCCAAAAACGGCCATGGACGTTATGCCCCTGTTTATCCATTTCTTCAGGTTATCTACATGCTGATTCTGGTGGTCTGACATAAACGAGTTATAAACCATGGGTTATGGGTTAGTCAAAAGACCACCTCCGGAGGAGGCGGCGGATTTAAAAGCCTAAAATGCCTAAAGTTTGAAGTGCTTATTTATCCCGTTTGCATCGGGGAAGTTGACAAATTCCTAAAAAGCCACTGACCCGTTTTCGTCATTCCCGCGAACGCGGGAATCCAGGAAAAAAGCCACTCCCGGACAGCCTCCTATGGCAGCAATGACAGCCAGTGATCTGCGCTGATGATCATTATTTTCAAATTATTGTTGGAGACAAGTTTGCAGATATCACCCTTATTGACAAGCTGGACCGCCGGGATATTGAGAACCTTTTGGAATTTTATGAGGCTTTTTGATGCATGATCATCTGATAGTTTGGTTTCAATAAGAAGGAGAGGTTTGTGATTGTTTGAAATCAGAAAGTCAACTTCCTCCTTGTCTCTGTTTCTTAAATAATGCAAAGAGAAATTCCCGAGCCCGAGATCATTCCAGTTTGACACTGCCCTG
>JACNJD010000273.1 GCA_014382715.1 Candidatus Desulfacyla euxinica
CCGGTGAAAAAGTTTATGTGGCCACGGTGGAATTGGGTGTCGAAACGGACACCTTGGATCCAACAGGAAACGTGTTAAGAACCAGCCACGTACCTGATATGAGCTCTGAATTTATCCAAGAGAGAGTAGAGAGATTTGTGGGGAAGATCCGCCAGGTTCCACCGGCTTATTCAGCCATAAGATATAAGGGCACTCGGGCTTATAAACTGGCCCGAAGCGGTCAGGATGTAGACCTTAAGGCACGGGAGGTTGTTGTTTACTCTCTTCATATCCTGGCGGTTGATCTCCCACAGATCACTATGAGGATCAGATGCTCCAGCGGGACCTATATCAGGAGCCTCGCCGCAGATTTTGGAAGGGATTTAGGCCCTGGCGGGCATCTTCGATCTTTGCGCAGGATTAAGAGCGGGCCTTTCGACGTTAGAGGTGCTCTTCCATCTTCAGAGATTACAGACAAAGCCCGTGAGGGGGTCTTGTCAAAAAAAGTGCTTGCCAATAGAGACGCACTCCCTGATATGGGAGAAATAATAATTACTGCGGCCCTTGCTGAAAAGGTTCGGAACGGATACCAACCAATATGGGAAGAATTGATTGTTGGTCAAAAACAACAAACCGGCATACAGCCGGCTCAGTATAATAAATGGATCAAACTTATAAGCGATAATAAACTTGTAGCGATCGTGAAATTAAACTTAGAGGATGGGGTCAGTCGTGTTAAGGCAAAGTTAGAGAGGGTGTTTTCCGCATAGAGCAAAGCATCATTACCATCACCATGCGCTGCGCATCTTGTCCTTGGCAAAATGGAGTAAATTAACCTATAGGAGGTATAAAAAGTGGTTTTGACAGCAGGAGCAAAAAAGGAAGTTATTGAACAGTTTAAAACCCATGAAACAGATACCGGTTCGCCTGAAGTTCAAATTGCATTACTTACCAGTCGAATCAAATATCTTACAGGTCATTTTCAGTTACACAAGAAAGATCACCATTCACGACGGGGACTCTTGAAGTTAGTCGGCCAGAGGAGAAGGCTCCTCAATTACCTGAAAAAGAAAGACGTGGAGAAATACCGAGATCTGATCAAAACCCTCGGCATTCGTAAGTAGATTGAGGCATTTGCGAATTCCCAAATTCAATTCACAGCATCCTAATCAAGCTGAGAGAAAGGATAATGAAGACAATGATGAAGAATACTTCAATTGAGATTAATGGCAAGACCCTTAATATTGAAACGGGTCGAATTGCAAAACAGGCAAGCGGGTCTGTGGTTGTAACATATGGGGAGACCGTCGTATTAGTGACGGCGGTGTCTACAGATGAAATTCGTAAAGGAATCGATTTCATACCTCTGACCGTTGAATACCAGGAGATGTCTTATGCAGGCGGCAATATCCCGGGCAACTTTTTTCGAAGGGATATGGGAAGACCGGGTGAAGGGGAGACGCTGACATCGCGTTTGATAGACAGGCCTCTCAGGCCCCTGTTCCCTGAAAACTATCGTTTTGAGACCCAGGTTATCGCGACCGTCCTCTCCACTGACAAAGAAAATGAGTCCGATATGTTGGCCATGTTAGGCGCTTCGGCCGCACTTGAGATCTCGGATATCCCTTTTTCCGGGCCGATTGCAGGAGTCCGGGTGGGAAGAATTGACGGTCAGTTTATAACCAATCCCACAATCAGCGAGCAGGTGGAAAGCGATATCAATCTGATTGTTGCCGGTAGTCGAGACGGCGTTGTCATGGTTGAGGGTGGAGCCCTCTTTGTCCCTGAGTCTGACATGATCGAGGCAATCTTTTACGGTCACGAAGCTATTCAACCCATGCTTGACATGCAGGATGCCCTCAAGGCGGAGGCGGGCAAACCAAAGAGGGTCATTCCCCCGGTCGATATTGACGAGACGCTTCAGACAAAAATCATTGAAACCGCTACCCCTCTTTTAAAAGAAGTAATTGTTACTGTAGACAAAATGGAGCGGCAACAGAAAAGAAAAGAGGCCGGGGAGCATACCCTGGACGCACTTTTAGAAGAGTATGAAGGAAAGGGATCGGAAATCAAAGAGGCCGTACACGATCTTGAAAAGAAAATGGTCCGTCATATGATGTTGTCGGATGGAAAAAGGATGGACGGACGTCCATTTGATAAGGTCAGACCCATAGAATGCCATGTGGGTCTATTGCCGCGCATTCATGGATCTGCCCTTTTTACACGGGGCGAGACCCAGGCAATGGTCCTGACAACGTTGGGGACAGAAAGGGATGAACAGAGGATTGAATCTATCTATGGTAATCATTTCAGGTCATTTATACTTCATTACAATTTTCCTCCCTACAGCGTGGGGGAAGCCAAGAGACTTGGCGGACCAGGGCGCAGGGAGATCGGCCATGGTGCCTTAGCGAGACGGGCCCTTTTGCCTGTGTTGCCCGAAGGAGATGACTTTAAATACTGCATCCGGGTTGTCTCGGAAATCTTAGAGTCAAACGGCTCTTCCTCCATGGCGAGCGTGTGTGGCGGGTGCCTCTCCCTCATGGATGCCGGTGTGCCCATCAAGGCGCCTGTTGCCGGTGTAGCCATGGGACTTGTAACTGATGGTGACAAGGTAGCGGTGCTTACCGATATTATCGGCGATGAGGATCATTACGGGGATATGGATTTCAAGGTAACCGGCACTCGTGACGGGATTACAGCCTTGCAGATGGACATAAAGATTGAACGGATCACAAAGGAGATAATGCAACAGGCCCTTGAACAGGCGAAAGATGGCCGACTTTTCATATTAGATGAGATGGAAAAGGCCATTTCCCAACCGCGAGCAGATGTATCGGAATACGCCCCGATTATTTCCACGATCAAGATTAATGCTGAAAAGGTAAGAGTCCTCATCGGTCCCGGGGGCAAGACTATAAGGGAGATCTCCAATACTTCCGGCGCCAGAATTGACGTGGATGATGAGGGGATTGTCACGGTTTCCTCTCCAGACAGAGATTGCTCTGACTCTGCCCTAAAGATGATCAGAGAGATTGTCCAGGAAGCAGAAGTGGACAAACTCTACATGGGTAAAGTGGTAAAGATAATGGATTTCGGCGCCTTTGTAGAGATTTTCCCCGGCACGGACGGCCTAGTCCATATATCCCAGTTGGCCAATGAAAGGGTCAATAAGGTCACGGATGTGCTAAATGAAGGTGATGAGGTGCTGGTAAAGGTCCTGGAGGTAGGGAACGATGGAAGAATTCGCCTCTCGCGCAAGGCCGCTTTAGGGGAAAGCCTGGATAATGTATCGTAAGACAATACTCAAGAACGGTGTCAGGATTATATCCGAGCGATTAGAGCATCTCCGGTCCGTTTCTCTGGGCATATGGATCAATATTGGATCGCGCGATGAGATGAGTTCGGAAAACGGGGTCTCCCACTTTATAGAACATATGAGTTTCAAAGGGACCCGGAACCGGAGTGGCATCCAGATAGCCAAGGACCTCGACGCCATAGGTGGAATGTCAAATGCATTCACTGGGAAAGAGACCACCTGCTTTCATGGCAGGGTGTTAGCCAAACATTTTGGTCTCTTGGCCGAAATTCTCTCTGATATCTTCCTGAATCCGACCTTCAATCCCATAGATATGGAGCGTGAAAGGGAGGTGATCTTTCAGGAGATTAACATGACGGAAGATTCTCCTGATGAAAATCTCCATATGCTCTTCAATCGTCTTTTCTGGGCCGAGCACCCGATCGGGAGATCTATTTTAGGGACAGGGGAAACCGTATCCGCAATTAGCAAAGAGGTTGCTCTCAATTATATCCGGAAATCCTATACACCTGAGAATATTCTCATCGTAGCGGCGGGAGATGTGGACCACCAAGAAATGGTCTCATATTTTGAGCCTGTTTTCGAATCTGCGCCAGGAGAGAGCGGTCTGAGTTCGGCACGAAGTGTGCCTTTATCCAACGGGGGCCTTTCCGTCCATTTTAAGGAATTGGAACAGGTACACGTCTGCCTGGGGGGAGAGGCGCCTTCCCAGGTGGCTGAAAAACGATTCGCATGCGCCATACTTAATACAATATTCGGAGGGAATATGAGTTCCCGCCTTTTTCAGGAGATCCGGGAAAAGAGGGGGTTGGCCTATTCCGTATACTCATTTTTATCCACATATGTTGATGCGGGTCTCTTGGGTATTTATGCGGGGACAGAACAGCGCAATCTGAACCGGGTGCTTGAGACAATCCAGAATGAGATCAGGAAGCTGTGCGAAGGCGAATTGAACCAATCGGATCTGGCAGCCGCCAAGGAGCATCTTATAGGAGGTATTTACCTGGCCTCTGAAGGCGCAGACAACCGGATGATGCGAATTGCGAAAAACGAATTCGTTTTTGGAAAATATGTTGACTACGAAGAATTGGTTTCAAGCCTGGAGCAGGTCAGCATTGACGAAGTGGTTGAAACCGCAAACGATACCTTTAGAAAGAGCAAGATCTCCTTCGCTGCTTTAGGGCCTCTCAAGGATGAGAACCTTGACAGGGGCCTCCTTGAGTATTGATGATTGATGATTGTCGATTGTTGATTGTTGATTGAAAGAAAAACGCCAATCAACAATCCATAGGGTTAATCTTGGAACGTATTAGCGTCAAAGTCAAACCTCTTAAAACCCACAAAGGGCTGCCCATGCCCGGCTATGAATCCGAAGGGTCTTCCGGTTTGGATATCAGGGCCTGCGTCGAAGACCTTGTCTCATTAAACCCAAATGAAATAAAACTCATCCCTACTGGTTTAGCTATCTCTATCCCCCCCGGATACGAGGCCCAAATCCGGCCCCGAAGCGGTTTAGCCCTTAAACATGGTATCGGCATTGTAAACTCACCCGGGACCATTGATTCCGATTACCGGGGAGAAGTGGGGATCATCCTTATCAACTGGGGACGCGAACCCTTTGCCGTCAGAAGGGGCGATCGGATTGCACAGATGGTAATTTCAAAGGTATACAAGGCCGACATCTTGGAAACGGAACATCTTGACGCAACACCGAGAGGAGAGGGAGGTTTTGGCCACAGCGGGATCAGATGAAGAGCGTGATAAGATTTTCTATTCTTGCATCCGGTAGCGGAGGAAACTCCTGTTATATAGAAACTGACAGTGCGAGAGTTTTGATTGACGCCGGGTTGAGTTGTCGGGAGATTGAGCGACGTCTGAATATTGTAGGAGTATCTGCAAAAAACCTGAACGCCATTATCCTTACCCACGAACATTCAGATCACATAAGAGGGGCAGGGCCTCTGGCCCGGCGATATAATCTTCCCCTCTACATCAATTCCAGGACACTTAAACAAGGGCAAAAGACTTTAGGTAAGCTGCCGATTCTTGTCCTTATCCAAACCGGTGAACCCATTGAAATTAACAACCTCCTTGTGGAGACCTTCACAAAATGCCATGATGCAGTCGACCCAATGGGCATAGTCCTGTCTTCGGACGGCTTGAGGATCGGGCTCGCCACTGATCTTGGCCGGAGCACAAGACTGGCGGAAGAGCGCTTGAAAGATTGCCAGGCCCTGATCGTGGAATTCAATTACGATCCGGATATGCTTGATGATGGGCCTTATCCCCTGTTCCTTAAGAGAAGGATAAAGGGGCCAGACGGACACCTTTCAAACCAGCAGGGCGGAGAACTCGTCAGCGCGCTTTCCCATGTCAGTTTGAAATGCGTGGTCCTTGCCCATCTGAGTGAAACCAACAATCATCCTGAAAAGGCCCATCAGACTGCGTCAGAGGTCCTTGGAAACTGCGGTCTTAAAGAGACCGACATATTGATCGCAAGGCAGGATGAGCCCGGGCCGATGATTGAGCTGTGATCCTGCTATACTTATCAAAGATCCCGCTAAGTTGGGAAACTTGAAACTGGGGATGACCTACCGAAAGGACGTTAACCTTAAATCCGGGTTTCAACGGGAAACCCGGAACCTCTTAGCACCTACGTTTTTGTAAACTGGATAAGATTTCTAACATGAAAAAATCACGATTTCTGATCATTGCCCTCCTTTTTATTGTATCAATATCAATCCCTTCTGCAGCTGCGGAAAACGTAACCATTATTTATCAGAACGACCTCCACGGCTGGCTTTTTCCCTCTTCTACAAGAGTCGGGATGATCGAAATGGCCCAGATCTTACCCCCGCTATTTGAAAATAACCATAACTCCTTTTACGCCATGTCCGGAGATCTCTTTACCGGCCCAAACCTTCCGGGCGAAATGAAAGGTATTTCAGAATTAATGATCTGGAACCATTTCTGGAAACAGCTGGATAGGCAGGGTTTTGGGGAGAGGGTCCTGATCTCTGCAGGTAATCATGAGTTTGATTACGGGATCCTGGCGCCCGGATCGTTTTGGTCGGGGCTTCTCTGTGCCAACCTTTTGACCGTGGAAAATCGTCCCTATTATGTGCCCTTCAAGGTGATCCGATGCGAGTCAGGATTGAGGGCCGGCTTCATAGGACTGCTCCTGACAGGAAATGGACGCGTCCTCGAGGCCATTGACGCGCAGGGGTTGAAGATAATTCCGATGTTGACGGCGCTAAAGAGGACTATTCCTGAGATGGGATCACTTGACCTGACTGTGCTCATGGTCCACGACAATATGAGGAACATCGTCAGGCTTGCCAAAGCCTTGCCGGCTGAGTTAGGCGTAGATGTGATTTTGTCCGGCCACAATCATCTAATGTTTGAACAACCTTTGGTCGAAAACGGCATCTACATTTTTCAGGCGGGCGCCATGAACGGATGTTATGGGCAGGTTGACCTTGCGGTGAAAGAGGGGAAAATCATTGCCATGAAAAACCGAATCGTAACTTTGACGCCTTCTCCCTTAGGGCATGTCACCATGCTGGTGAAGGAAAAGGTGGATGCATTGGGCGGAAAAAGCGTTGCTGTTCTCAAGCATTCCATGATAGGGGCGTTTTCGCGGAGACAGGAGAACAGCTTAGGTGATTTTGTCACCGACGCCTTTAGATGGGCTACCGGAACAGATGTAGCCATGACCAACAGCTCCTCTTTGAGGATGGATTTCAGGGTATATCAGGACGAACCTCGAGAACTCAATGAAGGGGATTTCAAAGCCGTGTGCCCTTTTCAAAACCGTCTGGTGGTGGGAAAGGTTACAGGGGCACAGATCATACAAATCATCGAAGGGGATGCGGTCCGTTTTACCAACCAGGTATCCGGGATAACCTATAGGGTGGATCCTAAGAAACCGGCGGGCAGGCGGATTCTTGGCGCCAAGATCGGCGGGGAGCCCCTTTCTTTTGACCGCGTTTACACACTGACCCATAATGCCTATTGTGCCCGTCCTGAAAACATGATGAGATATCTGCACTTAGCGCCAGGTTCTATTGAATGGAAGGAAACAAAGCTGCTCGATTATGATGTAATTACGGACTATGCGCGCCATTTGAAGGTGATCGATTATCCCAGCGGAGGAGAAGAAAGGGTTGTGATCGTTCCATGACGCGCGACATTTCACAGATCGGACACAGGGTTCTCAAAGATCCCCACCTCCATGTGGTCCTTTACCAACCCGAAATACCAGCCAATACCGGGAACATCGCCCGGCTGTGCGGGGCCGCTGAAATAAGATTGCACCTGATTCATCCTCTGGGTTTCAAGGTCGATGACAGACATCTAAAGAGAGCAGGGTTAGACTACTGGCACGAAGTCGATGTCTGTCACCATTCTAGTTTTGAGGCATTCCTGGCTCGTATGGATGGAAGGGGAAAAATGGTAGCCCTTACCCGCCATGCAAAAATGGTCTACACCGAGGCAGAAATAAACCGGGGCGACTATCTTCTCTTTGGTCAGGAGACCAAAGGGTTGCCTTCCTCCATTAGAGAATCTTATCCCTGCTATGCCATACCGATCTGGGGTAAGGTGCGCAGCCTGAATCTTTCTACAACAGCAGGGATAGTGGCCTATCATTATCTTAACAAGATGGGTAGATTTTAACCCAGGAAGGATGGGCATGAAAATCGATCTTCATTTTTATGGCATTGCTGTACTGGCCCGGGCTGGTGGTTTCAATGAAGAAGAGGCATTAACGATTGCCTATGCCTCCCAATACGTGGATGATTCCACAGAGAGCGAACCCCTTCAAGTGGGCAAAATGATTTTTGAGCCGGTGAGGACCGCCCACTATGGGCTCGAAGCCTTTGACTGGTCCGTACAAAAAAAGATATACATCCCATTTCATTTTCTACCTGCAAGACCCATTCGAAAACCGGGCGACACTTTTCTCACGGCACCGGGCTCGAAATTCACACATATGGTATGGGATCATGCCTGCAGCGAAACAGATACCGCATCACGTCCCATTAGCATGGGGATAGCGCTTCACACATTTGCGGATAGTTGGTCACATAAATGGTTTTCGGGCCGATTGAACAGTGAAAACGACGTCGAGAATATTCACGTTTTTGAAGACAACCATTGGAAGCATTTGAAACTCGAAAATATTTATCTGGATACCATGCCACAGATAGGTCATGCCGAGGCAGGCTCATATCCCGACCTGCCCCAAATACGGTGGAAATACCGTCGCAAAGGCCAGCAAAACACATCCGAACGTAAGAACAGCGAAGATTTTTTAAAGGCCTGCAAGGAAATTCACAGACTGCTCACCGATGTTGAAAAAGACGATTCGACAGAACTTATTCCCTGGGGAAATCTGGCCAAACCGATTTATTATCTTCTCAAGAGTCCGGAGTATGACCAGGAGAAACGATGGAAGATGTGGCGGGAAGAGTTTGCCGATCTTTTCATTGACAATGAGTTTGACTATGACAAATTAGCTTGGCGTAAAGAGGCACTTGAACCCAAACGGAAAAAGGATATCGAATGGGACGATTTTTCCCAAACAGAATTTGGACGTCTGAAATTCCCTTACAAAGAAGGCTTTTATGAAAGCAATTGGGTCAGATTCCACCGTGGAGCACTCAAACAGCGACACTTTGTCTTGGAGAATTTGCTTTAACCTGCTTGATAGCATAGAAGGCTTGAACTCATCGTAATGCAGTAAGTGGTATCATAGAAAGATTGAAAATAGAACTGGGAAGGAAATAAAAAACAAACAGCCCTGATGCGCTGGGGAAAACAACAAACGGCTTCTCGAGAGGTATATCATGAAGATAAAGCAATTTCGTTATTCATCGGATAATAATCTGGCCTATCTTTTGTACGGAGATAAAACCGCTATGGCTATTGATGGGGGTGCTGCAGAGGAGATCCTGTCTTTTATAGAAACCAATGACCTTACCCTCAAGTATGTCACCAACACCCACCGCCATATGGATCATACCACTGGGGACAAGACCCTCCTCGATAGATCGGGGGCTGTGTTCTTTGACAATGATGTCATCAAAAACAGGGCCGTGGAACTTGAAGGAAGGGAAATACGGGTGTATCACACCCCTGGCCACTCCAGTGACTCAGTAACCTTTCATTGCGGGAATTTTCTGATTACAGGCGATACCCTGTTTAACGGCAAGGTAGGCCGCTGTTTTTCAGGAGATTTGAAAGGTTTTTTAAACTCTGTCAAATTCTTGAAAGATCTTCCTGGAGAAACGATCATTTACGCCGGGCATGATTATGTTGAAGAGTATATGGCGTTTGCAAAAAAACTGGAACCCGACAACCCCTACATCGAAAGATATATAAAAAAATATGACTCTGCCCATGTCCATTCCACGCTTAACGAAGAATCCAGAATTAACCCTTTCCTGAGATTTAATGACAAAAAGATCATATCTGTCCTGGAGAAAAGAGGTCTCCCCGTCGGGACGGAGTTCGAGCGGTGGGAATCTCTAATGTCTATTATGTGAGCAAACACTTCCGCTCGATTATCCGTTCATCTTTTTGTAAGGTTATAAATCGCCCCCCACATCCCTTGCAAATACGCAAATAACTTTTTTCGTCTTTATCATTAATTCGGCAAACGATATTAAACTTCACTTGAAAACCTGTTCGTTTACCGCAATGAGGGCAAAACTTTGTCGGCACTTAATTCTCCCTTTTTATGATTTTTTTGAGCATAATAGGATAACTTACTGGATGTTTTCAGGACATTCAAGAGGTTTAATTCCAGGATATTGTCTCATGGGTGCATTACTTTATTTCTGCTTTGCAAGTCTTGATTAATCTCTTCCTGTTTGGTATTATTCAAGAAAATTTTGCGTGAATAAGAGGTGTAAGAGATGAAGAAATCTGTTTTCAGCATGTGCGGCATGTGCGCCGTCAGGTGCCCTATCCGCGTCGAGGTCGAGGACGAGGTCGTCAAATGGATTGAAGGAAATCCTCATGATCCGGGTATGGCGGGTCGCCTTTGTGCCAAGGGTTCCGCAGGAATTGCCATGGAGTATGACTATGAAAGACCTTCTCATCCGATGATTCGAGAAGGGGAACGGGGCGAAGGGAAATGGAGAAAGGCGACCTGGGATGAGGCCCTGGACTTTATCGGCGATAAGCTGAAGGGAATTATAGAAAAATACGGCGGGAAGGCCATTGCTCTGAGCGACCGTGGCGGGCCTTTCAGAGACATCCACCGGAGTTTCCTGAGAGCCATCGGATCGCCAAACTACTTTAACCACGACTGCACCTGTGCCAAAAATGTTCAGCACGCCTCCATCTCTCTTTTTGGTTCCGGTAGAAAAACCTTTAATTATGATTGCAAACAGTGCAAACACCTGGTTCTCTATGGGCGGAATGTCTTTGAATCCCTTAAAGTAAAAGGTGCAAACGCTGTCATGGAACTCTTAGACGCTGGGGGAAAGATCACCTACATTGACGTACGTGCCAGCGGGACGGCAATGAAGGCGACACGCTTCTGGAGGATCAGGCCAGGAACCGATTACGCCCTTAACCTGGGGATTATTCACACGGTCATACGGGATAAGCTGTATGATAAAGAATTTGTCGAAAGGTGGGTGGAAGGGTTTAATGAATTGGAATCCTTTGTGTCCGAATACACTCCGGATTGGGCCTCTGCCGAAACTGGTATTCCTGCAGAAGAAATCGTGGAGTTCGCCCATGAGATTTCGGAAGATAAACCATCGGTGATATTCCACCCCGGCTGGATGACAGCCCGGTATATGGATTCCTTTTACAGCAGCAGGAGCGCCTATATCCTAAACGCTCTTATGGGGAGCTTCGAAACCCCGGGTGGTCTTTTTTTTCAAAAAGGCCCCGGAGATGTAGGCATCAAAGGCCTGAACACCCTTATGGACACCATACCTAAACCAGAGGACAAACGGGTGGACGGTTGCGGATGGAAGTACAAACATTTTGAGTCAGGTCCCGGGCTGCTTCACCTCCTGTATCCCGCCATTCTTTCTGAGGATCCTTACCCGGTAAAGGCCTACATCGTCTTTCGTCACGATCCCCTCCTCTCCCTTCCCGACCCCGAAGAACAGAAACGGGTCTTTGACAAACTGGATCTTCTTGTGGCCGTTGACGGCAAATACAGCGAAACCGGATGGTACGCGGATGTGCTTCTCCCGTCAGCCACCTATCTCGAGAAATCGAGCATCCTGGCAACCGGTAAGGGCCTGAAGCCCCAATTCAAGATCAGAAAAAAGGCCATTGAACCCCGGAACGAGGCAAGGCCCGACTGGTGGATCTTCAAGTCTTTGGCAGAACGCCTGGGTGTGGGTAAGTATTTTAAATTTGACGATGTGGAGGATTTCTGGGAGTGGCAGTTAGATGGAACAGGTGTCAAGGTGAAGGATTTTGAAGAAAAGGGCTTTGTCCCACTGGTTGAAGCACCTGTCTGGTGGGACCGGATGAATGACCTGAAATTCAAGACCCCGTCAAAAAAGATCGAATTCGTATCCAGCCTTCTCGAAGAGAACGGAATAACCTCATTCAAACCTTACGAAAGCCCAAAGAAACCGAAAAAGGGCTTTTTCCGATTGGCTTTCGGCCGCAGCCCTGTTCATACCCATGGACAGACCCAGAACAATCCTATTCTAAACGAGATTATGCCTGAAAATACCCTCTGGATAAACGCGGAGAAGGCCGAAGAACTGGGGGTCTCAAACAGAGACATGGTTGAAGTCACCTCTTCGGACGGGAGTCACTCAGGAACCATAAGCGCCTACGTAACGCCATTTATCGATCCTGAGACGGTTTTTATGGTTCATGGTTTCGGCAGGAAGGTGCCCTGGCAGACGCTCGGGTACAACAAGGGGCTTGGCGATTACCGCTTTGAAACCGGACTCCTGAACGTCTATGATCCTGTGGGTGGAGCTAATGCACTTCTTGAATGTTATATCCAGGTCAAAAAAGCTAAGTAACGGTCAGTCTGGAGAATAGCCGATGAGCAAGTATTACATTTATCATGACGTAAAGCGCTGTATAGGATGCTTCAGCTGTGAATCACACTGTAAGGCAAAAAACAATCTCCCCGTGGGCCCCCGATTTTGTCAGATCATCCCTGTGGGGCCCAAACTGGTGAATAACCTCCCCCGTACAGCCAATATCTTCATACCCTGCTTCCACTGTGAGAATCCCTGGTGCGTAAACGTCTGTCCAACCGGCGCCATGCAGAAAAGGCCAAAGGACGGCATTGTGTTTGTGGATGAGAGCCTCTGTGTAGGATGCAAATGCTGCATTACTGCCTGCCCATGGGGTACCCCCCAGTGGGAACCACAAACAGGAAAAGTCGTCAAATGCGATTACTGTATGGATCGTATCGATGAGGGGCTGAAGCCCGCCTGTGTGACCAAATGCATCACCCAGTGCCTCAACTTTGGCGAAACGTCGGCCAAGACCAGGATGACCCGTGAACGGTTTGCGAGGGCAGCAGCAGCGCTGGAATAGGATGATTCACGGCTTGGACATCTCACATTGATGTGTTGGTGATCCCTTGAAAGGAATGCCCTGGAAAAAGGATTGAATCTGGGGTACGGTCCCTAACCGAGGAGAGGAATCCGTGGAAAGAGAAATATACAGTCTGTGCTTCATGTGTTCGGTTCGGTGCCCCATTCGAGTGATCGTAGAGGACGATCAGGTAAAATGGATAGAGGGTAGTCCGCATGTGGAAGGGATAGAAGGAAGCCTTTGCCCGAGAGGGGCTGCAGGTATTGCCCATCTTTATGACCATGAACGGGTCCGGTCACCCATGATCAGGTCCGGACCTCGAGGATCGGGACAGTGGAGGAAGGCCACGTGGGAAGAGGCCCTCGACCATGTGGGGGAAAAGCTCCGAGAAATCATTAATAAAAATGGGGGCCACAGTGTAGCCTTTGGCGAACGTACCCAGCTTGCCACCCACGTGAGCAAGACCTTTATGAAGACCCTCGGGTCTCCCAATCATTTTACGCACGATGCCCTGTGCAAGGGATCGGTAAATACGGCTGCGCGTTCCCTGTTTGGTTATACGGATGGTCAGATCGGGATAGACTATAAAAACGTCAGACATCTCGTCCTTTACGGCCGCAACCTATTTGAGGCTATTGAAGTGAAGGCGGTCAATGCCTTTTCTGAGGCAATGGAGAACGGCGCCAAGCTTACCTATATTGATCCCCGCGTGACCGTCACCGCCACCAAGGCAAACCGCTACTGGATGATCAGACCGGGAACAGATCTGGCACTCAACTATGCCCTGATACATGTCATCCTTAGAGAAAACCTGTACGATGGGGTCTACGTAAATCGCTGGGTTATCGGTCTGGACCCGCTCCACAATTTTGTCCAGCCATATACCCCGAAATGGGCCGAAACAGAGACCGGCATTTCCGCCCGGGAGATCGTCGATCTGGCGCGCGAGATGAGCAGGGACAAACCTTCGGTTGTCTTTCATTACGGCTACCGAGGAGCTAACCACACCAATGAAATTCATATGCGCCGCTCAATTTTTATCTTAAATGCGCTTGTGGGAAGCGTGGAGGCAACAGGTGGTCTTTTCTTCAAGAAAGAACCGGGAGAGGTGGGCGGTAAACCCGCACGCAAACTAACCGAACAGTCCTTTCCCGAGATCAAAGCTCCCCGTTTCGACAAGGTGGGGACCCCCGATTTTCCCCTTCCGGATCCGAGCCATGGTGTAGGCCAAATGCTGCCAAAGGCGATCCTGAACGAGGATCCATACCCGATTAAGGCCCTGTTCTGCTATCGTTTTGATCCCCTTATGTCCATCCCGGACACAAATACCACTAAGAAGGCCTTGGAAAAACTGGACCTTATCGTGGCTATCGATACCAATTACAGCGATATTGCCTGGTACTCCGATGTTATCTTGCCTGAATCGACCTATCTGGAACGTATGGATTGCGTCCAACAGGCAAATGGGCTCAAGCCCCAGATGTTCTTACGCCATCAGGCCGCAACGCCTCGTTATGATACCTGGCCCGGGGCCATCATCCTGAAACAGCTTGGGGAGCGGTTGGGAAACGGGGAATACTTTCCCTATGAGACCATGGAAGATCTGGTTCAATGGCAATTGGAAGTAACGGGTTTCCATCTGGAGGATTTCAGGAAAACGGGCTTTGTGGCTTATACGGAGAAAAAAATCTTTTGGGATAGGAAGGATTCAATCAAATTCAAGACACCCTCGGGTAAGATAGAATTTGTCTCATCAATGCTTGAGAATGCCGGATTTGATTCATTTCCCGTTTATAAAACTGTGCCATCGCCACCTGAAGACCAGTTCAGGCTAACAGTGGGTCGTTGTGCCTTACACACCCATGTCTCAACCCAGAACAACCCATATCTGAATGAACTTGCCCCTGAAAATCTCTTGTGGATTAATTCCAAAAGGTCGGAGAAGCTAGGGATAAGGAATGGTGATCTGGTTGAGATATCATCAAATCACGGTTCAGGCCAGATGAAGGTCTTTGTGACCGATCTTATTCAGCCTGAGGCGGTGTTCATGCTCCACGGTTACGGGCATGAATCTCAACTGGCCGCCCGTTCGTTTCGTAAAGGGATGAGCGATGCCGTTTTGATGGAAAATGTCTCTGATTTGATTGGGGGGAGCCCAGCCCTGCATCACACCTTTGTCACAGTAAAGAGGATAGAGAAGGACATGAGGGGCTAATAAAGGGAAAAAGCATGAGCAATTACTACCTGTTTCAGGACGCCAAAAAATGTATCGGGTGCCGCAGCTGCGAAGTGGTCTGCAAGAGCAACAAGAACCTGCCGGTGGGTCCCAGACTGTGCGAGATTGTGACCGTGGGGCCGGTCTTCGTCAGTAACCTGCCGAGGGCCGCATATACGTTTATGCCCTGCTTTCACTGCGAAGATCCCTGGTGTGTGGCCGCTTGTCCAACCGGGGCCATGCAGAAGCGAGCACAGGATGGCATTGTCTTTGTAGACAGGTCGCTCTGCGTCGGCTGCAAAACGTGCATATCGGCGTGCCCCTGGGGGGCCCCCCAGTGGAACCCTGAATCCGGAAAAGTGGTCAAATGCGATTATTGTATCGACCGCATTGACCGTGGGCTCAAGCCAGCCTGTGTCACTGTTTGCACCACCCATTGTCTCCATTTTGGAGGTGCTGAGACGATCCCGTCGATGAGACGGGAGCGCTATGCCAACGCAATGGCCTCTCTGGCTTAATCCGTGAAATGGTAATCTCTATCATGAACCAAACGCGATCTTCCACAGAAAAGAGAACGCTTTGGCCGGATGCCTTTTGTCCTGTTCAGCGTCCTCGATTCCAGGTGAATGTGCCATGGTAAAACCAGTCTGCCCTGTTGCCAAGACCATCGAAAGGCTCTCTGAGGTCATTTCCAAAGGGAATTTGAAGAATGCAAGATGCAGGCAGATAGCTGAAGAGATATTGAAACTTATGGAGGATGTGGGTTCCGGAAGAGGGGGGGATGACCACATCCCCGCCATGGAATCCCTTGCCCGCAGCCTCGAAAAAGAAGGGCCTGATGCGGCCTGCAGGGACACGGGCGCGATGGTCTCTTCAATCCTGTCGGAGCACCGGGAGGTCTTTGAGAGCCATCTGAAGACCCAGATCTGTCCGGTTACGGACTGTGCCCGGTTAACCCCTTCTCCCTGTCAGATGGCGTGTCCTGCAGGGATTGATGTGCCAAGCTATGTCACGCTTATCGCCCAGGGGCATGATGCGGAGGCTATCGAACTGATACGCAAAGACAACCCCTTCCCCTGGATATGCGGTCTCATATGCACCAATCCCTGTGAATTCATGTGTGTGAGGGGCCGAATCGACACGCCGATCGCTATCAAATACCTCAAGGGGTTTGCAGCAGAACGGGCCATGTCCGACGGGCTTTACAGGAACCCGGAAAAGAACCCGGACAACCACCGGAAGGTCTGTATCATCGGCGCTGGCCCGGCCGGGCTGACCGCTGCCTATTATCTTGCCCTCAAAGGATATGCGGTGACCGTCATTGATACCCTTCCCATGGCCGGGGGGATGATGATGGTGGGGATTCCCAGATACCGCCTCCCAAGGGAGGTGATTGACAGGGAAGTGGCCATGATCGAAGCGCTGGGGGTTGAATTCCGGCTCAATACCCGTTTTGGAAAAGACGTGAGTCTTGATCAACTCAAAGCGGAAGGATTTGAAGCCTTCCTTATGGCCATCGGAGCCCATGGTTCCTATAAACTGGGGATTGAGGGAGAGGAAAGCTATCCAAGCGTGATCGATGCGCTTACCCTTCTCCGCCGGGTCGCGCTTGGAGACAGACGTAAGCCGGGGAACAGGGTGGCTGTCTTAGGGGGTGGCAACACGGCCATTGATACCGCCAGGACATGTATCAGGCTTGGGTGTGAAGAGGTTTCCATTATATACCGAAGGTCCCGTTCCGATATGCCCGCCAATGAAGAGGAGGTGCAACAGGCCGAGGAAGAGCGGGTCAGGTTTTCCTTTCTGACGATTCCCATAGAAATCAAAGGGGCGGATGGCAGGATCACATCCCTTAACTGTATCAGAACCGAATTGGGTCCGGAAGACGAAAGTGGCAGGCGACGTCCCATTCCTGTTGAAGGGAGTGTTTTCGAGGTTGAAGTGGACTCCGTGGTTCCTGCTATCGGCCAGACAGTAGATCGTACCGGGTTCGTCGACTTAGGGGATCTGAAATGGTCCCGGCGAAATACCATCGGGGTCAACGTTGCGAGTATGGAGACCTCCATGGAGGAAGTTTTTGCCTCCGGTGATGTCGTCTCCGGACCTGCCACGGTAGTAGAGGCTATTGGCGGGGGGAAGCGAGCGGCTGACGCCATCGATCGGTATCTCTCAGAAATCCCTCAGCCCAAGATGCCGCCGGTTCCTGTCCGCCGCTCCCGGATGGAGTTTATTCAGGTGCCCGCCTCAACCAAGATGTCCCTTCAACGGCCGGTGATGAGGATGCTTAATGACGAAAGAAGACGGGTGACGTTTCAGCAGGTGGAATTAGGTTATTCGGAAAACAGCGTCCGGGAAGAGGCCCGGCGTTGTCTCAGATGCGATGTCTGCATCCGATGCGGCATCTGCGTCGATATCTGTCGTAACAAGATGGGGATTGATGCCCTGCAAATGGGATACCTGGATTTCGATCATCCATATCCTACAGATTTGAGGATAACTGCAGAGAGGTGCATCCTCTGTGGTGCCTGTGCTGCCAACTGCCCAACCGGGGCCATCCGTATGGAAGAATGGAGTGAGGAAAGGGTCTTGAGTTTATGCGGCACCATACTGAATCGTCTTAAGGTGGAAAAGTGCGAGATGTGTGGCGCCGTCGTCGGGCCCGCCAGGTATCACGACTTCATAAGTAAAAAAATTCAGGGGATAAGTCAGCATCTGAGAGACAAGGTGCTCTGTCTGGAGTGTGCCCGGAAGTCTACAGCCGAAAGCCATGCAGAAATGAGGCCACCCAAGGCTTTCGACCTGTAAATTGCTGGGGTCTAACCGCACAGACCGAAAACTCTCGTTTGATTCAAACGCATGAGGGGAAATAATGGCGTTTCGCAAAAGACAAAAGGTTGAAGTATATAAGCGATCAAAGGATGAAAGCTGGCAGGACTATATGGACCGATATGTGGGGTTGCGCGGCGTCGTGACCGATCCTGATACGGTCAAGAATGATCCTGACGCCCTCATTGAGGTCACCCTTGACAAAGAAGGGACCCACCGCTTTCCCCAGGATTGCCTCCGTGTCGTGGAGAACTGACGGGACAGGTTAAAGACAGGTTTGACCATCCCTTTCAAGGTAGTACTTTCATTTGGCTCTCTTCGCAAGAATCTTAGCAGT
>JACNJD010000216.1 GCA_014382715.1 Candidatus Desulfacyla euxinica
CGAAGCCCAGACCCACGAATATAAATGTGGTGCAGCAACTGGAGAATGCTATCGATCCAGCATCTGTACTCAATGTCGTTTTATTCCAGTCGACCGCGGGTTTTTCCAGCAGATTCCCTATGGAACTAAGTCCATACAACAAGCCCATGAGATTCGAAAAAACTGCGAACGTCCTTTCAATCTTTTAAAAAATCAAACCGGCCTCGAAACCATTAGAGTACGAAGTCAGGTTGCTACCATGGCCAGATGTACCTTGAGCAGTATCGCTGTCTTACTCATCAAAATGGCCGGTACAAGGAGGAAGAAAGCAACCATCAGTCCGCAACAGGCCTCCTTTTTAGCCGATGCGGCATGATAGTATGACTATTTGAATTGCTAATTACCTTGAAATATAAACAAGCTACCGCTTTCTGTTGATATTGTCCTGTTCGTCTGCCACAACCCAAGAGCTGCCCTAAAAAGGGACATAAAAGAGCTAAAAAACATTCGGCAGTTTTCGACACAGGTCAACAAAAAACAAAAAGTAGAAAAAATGAGGCTGATATAGTCTGCCGGTAAAAAATTTTCACGCTTCGGCACGACACTTTTCAACACCTTTCTTTATTCGATTCGCTTCTATCTGCATGTATGGGCCTGAACCAACAAAGCATTGATTTGTCAAAATCGGATAGGGTTATCTGGCTGGCTCTGTGTAAGAACCAGTTTTTAGTTTTTGATTAGTTAAGCGTAAAACAACTAAATTGATTAGAAATAAGACTATGTTCCTTTCTCTGGATTATCAAAAAAAAGCAATTTTTTCAAAAAAATTCTCCGGTTGTGACCGCATCTGTCAAACACATGGTTTATGATAGCCCGAAATAGTTCAAGAGGTATGGCATTTTCATTGATTTAAAAAAATATTCCTTTGTAAATGAACTTAGGCAATATTGCTGAACCAAGGTTCTTCTTTCAATCCCGAGAGGGAAAAGAGGACAGGAGATGCACTAAGTGTCTGACAAAGCAATAAGTATGATTCACTTTTGGGCAAAGACCACATCAGAAGGGAAGCCTGGTATTTCTGTTTATGATCACATGGTGAATGTAGGGTGTGTTGCACGCTGTATTGCTGAGACCTCGCCGGAAATCCTTGATCGGTTTCAGTTGAGATCATCAGTAGTCGGCACACTTGCCGCTCTGCACGACCTTGGCAAGATCTCTCCAGGCTTTCAGCGAAAGTGCAAAGCATGGCTTGAAGAAAATGGGCTTACGAAAATTGCCGGAAACGGCTGTTGGGATACGGGGATGGAATCCGACCACGGCAAGGTGTCTCATGCGGCAATTCAGACTTTTCTTGTGGAGAAAGGTATTGATCGAAAGACTGCCAAGTTCGTATCAACTGTACTTGGCGCTCATCATGGTCGCCTGACCCCGCCCAGTGATCGCGGATACCGGCCGCAAAAGGCAATTTCAGAGACTTGCAGCAGTATTGATTGGGATCCTGGGCGTAAGGCAAACGCTCAAAAGATATGGGGTCGCTTTACTGAAAGCAACACATCTTTTACATTCTCCGACACATCGGCTTCGCTTTGGTGGCTTGCAGGTCTTACCTCAGTTGCAGATTGGATTGGTTCAGATGAACGGTTTTTTTCATCAGAGAATAATGAACATCCAGTCAATAACGAAGTCGCGGCGCTTCAGGCTCTCGATACCATCGGCTTTCGGCAAATTGAATTTATTCGAAACCTTTCGTTTCATGATTTATTCCATGATGCAGAAAAGCCTGAAATACTTTGGGTCTCCAATGAGATGCAGGAGAAAACACTTGCTGTAATAAATGGGCCTGGAGTCTATGTCATCGAAGCGCCAATGGGTATGGGCAAAACCGAAGCGGCGCTATGGGCAGCATATCAGATACTTGTTTCTGGAAAAGGAACGGGTATCTATTTCGCGCTTCCTACTCAGGCAACCAGCAACCGGATGCACCTGCGTATGAATGAGTTTGTGCGGCGCATATCTCGCGCATCTAATGCAAGTCGCCTGATTCATGGTAACGCCTGGCTAATGGATCAAACTGCTGGACTATTGCCTGCTGCTACAAGTCCTGGTTCTGTAAGTGAAGATGCCCGAAGCGGACGTGATTGGTTCGCCTCGGCAAAACGGGCGCTGCTTGCCCCTTTTGGCGTCGGTACGGTTGACCAGGCGCTACTTGGAGTTGTGGCAGCAAAGCACTTTTTTGTCCGCCATTTTGCGCTTGCCGGGAAGGTGGTGATTCTCGATGAGGTACACTCCTACGACCTCTATACCGGAACCCTCATTGATAAGCTCATAACCACTCTCGAAGGGTTGGGCTGTACGGTGGTTGTTCTATCCGCCACGCTTTCGGGAAAGCGGCGTGGGCAGATTGTCTCTCATCCCGATGACAACTCAAATAAGGCTGAACTTCCCTATCCACTCATCACTGGACGGCACGAAGGAAATCCGCTCGAACCGGCAGCAGCGGCTCCGCCGACGTCGCGAACCATTAAAGTCGATTTTATTACTGCGGAGGATGCCGCCAAAGAGGCGATTAACCTTGCCCAAAACGGCGGAGCGGTACTTTGGATATGTAACACTGTTGATTCTGCCCAGAAACAATATCAACGGTTTACAGGACTGACTCAGGAGGATTTCCCCGTCGGTCTTCTCCATTCACGTTTCCCCTTCTGGCGGCGTGAAGAAATCGAGGCCGAATGGATGACACGATTCGGCAAAAACGGGGCGACGCGGTGTGGCTCCATTCTCGTCTCAACCCAGATAGTTGAGCAGAGCGTCGACCTTGATGCCGATCTCTTGATTACCGAACTGGCGCCCACTGACATGCTTCTGCAACGCCTCGGGCGGCTATGGCGGCATAACCGGAAGGACGATGATCGTCCCGTTGATACGGCAAGACTCTGTATTGTTAAAGAGAAAAATAGTCTTGAAGACTTCCGAAACATGGAGCCCAAAGCAATAATTGATGCACTTGGAGGGAAGGCACATGTTTATGATCCGTTTGTGCTGTTGCGCTCACTGGACGTTTGGCATGGGCAGAATGAAGTCAACATACCTGCACAGATTCGTATGCTCATTGAACTAACCTACGAGGACCGTGATAACGAACCGGAATCATGGCTCAAACTTTATGATGATGCTTACGGTCAGGCTCTGGCCCATCGCCAAAGAGCCCTAATGAGCAGCAATATCTGGAGTGTTGCGTTGTCGGATGCCGAAGGCGTTCAGACCCGTCTTAATGAGATGCCGACGGTTGTTTTGGTCCTCTGCCGATCACTCTCAGATCATAAAGCGACCTTTATCGACCAGTCAAGAGGCTGTCTTGGCAGCGACCAGTATCGTCTGCCTACCGCGCAGGCGATTCACAAGAATCTGGTTAAGATCCCGCGCTATCATTTTGATTGCATTGAGTTGTGTTCCGCGTTTACCGATTATCTTTACGGAGAACAAAGTATCGGAATCGTTGCGGAGAGTGGCGCGGTTGAAGTAAAGGGATTAAAGGATGGAACCCTGCTTTTTTATTCTGATGAGCTGGGACTCATTATCAAAAAATCATCTTGAAAGGAGGAGATATGAATGTTGCCTTTGACCCGTGGGTACCTGTAGTAACCACTTCTGGCAAACCAGACCTGGCAAGCCTGTGTGATGTGCTTGCCAAAGGTGAGCAGTTTGTTGATCTGGCGGTGCGCCCACATGAGCGAGTTGCCCTGATGCGGCTCTTTCTCTGTGTCGCTCATGCCGCATTGAACGGCCCAAAGGATTACGACGAATGGTGTGAGGCGCCGGAACGATTACCTGAAGCAGTACAGAAGTACTTGACGGATTGGAAGGGTTCGTTTGAGTTGTTTCACAAGGAGAAGCCGTGGTTGCAGGTGGCTGGGCTTTCAAAAGCTGCGAAAGGTGAAACTCCACAAATTGCCACAGAGGATTGGACACCAGTTTCGAAACTCAACTTTTCCTTTGCGACAGGGAATAACACAACGCTTTTCGATCATGGTGGAATGAGTGAAAACAGGAATATTACCCTTGGTGAGACACTTCTCTCAATGTTAACCTTTCAATGTTTTTCACCGGGCGGGCTGATCTCTCAGGTTTATTGGAATGGCAAACAGAGCGGAAAATCATCGAAAGACGGCCCTTGTGTGCCTGCTTCCATGATTCATGCCTTTCTACGTGGAAAAAACCTTTCGGGAACAATATACCTCAATCTGCCGACCTATGAAGACATTCTGTTCAGTTATGGAGAACGGGATTTTGGAAAGCCAGTGTGGGAGATGATGCCAACTTCGATGACTGATTCAGTCAGGGTTGAAAATGCGACAGCAACGTATGTAGGGCGTTTGGTGCCTATGACACGGCTTATCTGCCTACATCCGTCTTATGAGCGAATGCTGTTGGGCGATGGCTTGGTATATCCGCCATTTACCGCTGGGTTCCCTCCAGAACCAACGGCAACAGTGGTAATCATACAGAAAGGGGGAGAAGAAGAGCGGGCGATACTCTCGTACCAGCCAACAAAGGCGCTCTGGCGCGAACTCGCGGCAGTCGTTGTTAAACGAAAAGCAGAAGGACCGGGTGGCCCTTTGTCCCTTCGCGCCATTCAAGATGGAAAAGGATGTGATCTGATTGTTGCTGCATTAGCACGTGATAAAGCAACGATTGTTGATGTGGTTGAATCGGTCTTTCATGTCCCATCACGGCTTCACTCAAACGAAGGAACTGTAACGTATGATGCCGAGGTAAAAACTGCGGAAGCCACGGCAAGCCGCCTTGGATGGGCTGTTGAGATCTATCGGAAAGAGATAGATCATGGCTGGGAAGGCAGACTGAAAGGGGCTGGACCTGGCAAGTGGACATTGAAAGCAAAATTGCACTCTATTGCCACCAGCCATTATTGGACTACCGTCGAAAAAAAGCTACAACTCCTGATGAGCCACATTGAGGCCATCGGAACCGATGCCGCCATCCCAACCCGCGAGGCATGGAGAAAAATGCTTTTCTCTTTTGCCTGTGAGGCTTACCGCATTTCCTGCGGGCAGGAAACACCACGGCAAATGCGAGCCTTTGCCAAAGGATGGCAGAAATTGACGGTGGCACGAGATGAACCTGAAAGGAATATCAATAAAACCACGGAGGTGAAAGTATGAGCCGACTTCTCGAACGACTCCGCAAACACAAAGATAACCGGGGGATAATGGCCAACCTCCGGTGTATACTTGTGGACAACAAAAAACATCGTGCATGGCCCGTACTGAATCGTCTTAGGATTGCGATCAAAGACGATGATTCGGCGTATGTTGCGGGACTTTTTGCTACTCATCCCGAAGAAACATCCACCGGGAATTTCGGCGACACCTGCAAGGCCATCGAACAAAAATGGGGTGACAAACGAAGCGATGACAGCAAGCTAACATCAACCGAGCGGCGATTTCAGCATTTGCTTACTGCCGAAAAGAGCGAGTTGTATGGCCGCATTTTGCGATTGGTTCTCATGGCAAAGTCTCAAGGCGTCCCTGTCAACTATGAAAAACTTATTCCAGATCTGAAATTCTGGGGCGAGCGCACCAAAACCGAATGGGCGAGCGCTTTCTGGACACAGAGCGCAGCACCTGGCGCCGAGGAGGACAAATGAACTGGCTTGCCCGTTTAGAAGTTGATGCGGAAACCGCTCGTACTGAAGGCATGTCAGACAACTACGCCTGGCACAAGCGGTTATGGGAGGGATGTTTCCCCAATGAACCGGATGCCGGACGAGATTTTCTGACGCGAATTGATCAACTCGAAGGGGCATTCCGGATATGGATTCTGGCAAAGAGAAACCCGAAACGACCGCACTGGTGTCCCCATGACGGCTTTGCCCTCAACGAAATTGCCGCTTCGTTCCTCACCCACCGATACTACGCCTTTGACCTGCTGGCGAACCCGGTAAAAACACTCGTGCAGCGAGGACCCAATGGAGAAACCTTGCTGCGACCCAACGGAAAGCGAAAGCATGGCAAGCGAGTCCCTTTGGTTAAACATGACGAGCTGCGTGCCTGGCTTATTCGTAAAGGCAAAGTGAGGTGTCGGGATAAGAACACTGGCCTGGATGTGCCTGGTGGATTTCGAATTGTAGAAGATAAAACGCTTGAAATTAGTCCGATGATAGAACACCATTTTCGCAAGAAAGGGCAATCAGGCTACCACGGCGGTGTTCAGTTTCGTGGGACGCTGGAAGTGACAGAGCAGGAAAAGTTTATCGAAACCTATCAATCCGGTATCGGCAGCGCCAAGAGCTTCGGCTTCGGCCTGCTTCTACTGTCGCCGATAAAGATGTAAACAAAAAAATCAATAAGGAGAATAATTATGAAACACTTGGAACTGCATATCATTCAATCCGTCCCCGTCGCCTGCCTCAACCGTGACGACCTCAATTCACCCAAGACAGCAATTTTTGGAGGCGTCCAGCGGGCACGGGTATCAAGTCAGTCGTGGAAACGGGCGATTCGGGAGATGGCAAAGGAGATGGATTCTTCATTGTTCAAAGGGAACCGGTCTAGGCGTATGGTTTATGAACTAACAACCAAACTTGAAAGCAAAGATGTCGCGAAAGATATTGCCGTCATCATTGCTGAGCAGGTTGCCGGTATTGTTGAGACATTAGATTCAAAGAAAGATAGCGATGGTTTCAAAAAGATTAAGACGCTGATGTTCTTCTCAGATGCAGAATATGATGCGATTGCTAATGCAATTACGGATGATATTAAGGAATCTGCTGAAACAGTTGTGAGTTCCTCAAATGCCGTCGAGGCTCATAAAGAAAACTTGAAGAAGATTGATAATAATAAGGATGAACAAGAGAAGGCAAAGAAGAAACTGGAAAATCTTGAGAAGGAAATGGAAAAGAACAAAAAGGCACTATTGAAAGCTTTTAATGACAAGTCAATCAAAGCGGCTATAAAGTCGGCTCAATTAAAGGACGCGGCAGATATAGCTCTCTTTGGGCGTATGGTTGCCAGCGACCACTCTTTGACTGTCGAAGCTGCTTCCATGTTTTCCCATGCCCTTTCAACTCACAAGGCTGACAATGAAATCGACTTCTTTGCCGCCGTAGATGATTTGCAATCTAAAGAAGAATCCGGCGCAGGCATGACCAGCACCCTGGAGTTTAATTCTGCGACCTATTACCGCTTTGCCGCCCTCAACCTCGACATGCTGGCGGATAAAGAACACCTTGACGCACTTACCCATGAAGAAAGGCAGTCGGTAGTACGGACATTTGTAGAGGCAACTGTCAAAGCCATTCCCGGAGCCCGCAAGAACACCATGAACGGCAATACGCTTCCGGTCTATGTGCTTGGCATTGTACGGGAAAAAGGACATCCGGTTCAACTGGTCAATGCTTTTGAAAGTCCGGTTCGTTCGTCGAACGGCTATACATCCAAATCCGTTGAATTGCTCAAGACGGAGTATGCAAAACTATCCGAAACCTGGGGAATAGAGGCTGTCTTCGAGGAGGCTATTCCAGATGTCGGCATAAAATTCTTTCTTGACGAGGTGGTGAAACATGTCATCTGATAAAGGCTTTCTGGCCCTTCGTCTGGAAGGCCCCCTCCAATCCTGGGGGTTTGACAGCCAGTATAATCGCCGCAACACCGGCTTGATGCCCACAAAAAGCGCCATCGCCGGGATATGCTGTGCCGCACTCGGGCTACCACGTGGAAGCGACAAAGAACAGGATTTTCTATCTTCTTTCAGAATTGTGAGAATGACAGCTATCGCTATCCCCCGATCTGGAGCTAAAAAAGAACTACCGGTTCGACGGCTGCAAGACTACCATACTGTTGGAGGAGGTTATAATCCTAATGATCCTGCTGAACGTGGATGTATTACGGTGTCAGCCGGAGATGGTAAGCCAAGGCAAAAAGGCGGCCAGGCCCTTGCGGTTCTCACTCACCGGCAGTATCTCACTGATGCGTCTTTTGGTGTTTTACTTGAGGGGAAATTGTCATTGCTTGAACAGATTGCTGATGCCTTTATCGATCCTGTCTGGGGCATTTGGTTTGGACGTAAAACCTGTATTCCAACAGCACCGGTTTTTGCAGGGTTGAAGAATAATCGGGACGAGGCGTTACGCCTTATCATTGGCGAAGAACCGCTCGAAATGTTCAGCCGACAGGAAGAGGTGGAAAACTTTGCCGAGGGGCGCGACTCTCTCCCTGATACACCGGTATCATTTGCCACAGAGCGCAGGTTGTTTTCACCAAGAAGAGTGCGAACGCTACAAGGAACAGTGCGTCTCTGATTCACCAAAGGTTGTTTTAGGCATTTACCGATTGACGGTAATTTTGGGAAAAAGGACAGCGCCACTGTTTTTTTACTGCGGCTTGGTGTCATTGGCAAAAGCTTGATCAGGACAAGCTACTCTTTACAGCTATTGGCGCTTATTGCTCATTCGGTAGATTGATTTTAAAAGCGGAGCTTTAGCCATGTTCGATTTTCTGCAAAATCTCGATAATGATATCCGAGATGCTCTCTTGATCCAGCTTCGCAACCTCTGGACACACACATCTACTGCTATAGAAGGCAATACCCTGACCCTTGGGGAGACTGCATTTGTCCCTATATCATCTCGCGGAGGGAACAGTCACCGCCCGGAGTGAATTGTTACCAAAGGTTGATAATCTGGATAGGTTTTAAACGGTTCTGCGCAGAATCCTGGTCACAGTCAATCAGGTTGGTGGATGATGCCCATAAAAAGCAGCAGGAGCGATCCCTAACAGAAAAACAAAGGCGTTTAACCCAATAACAAAGGACATCAGCTATGCTGCCGCCACTTAAACCCATACCGATAAAAGACCGTCTCTCTACCTTGTTTGTGGAAAAAGGAAATCTGGATGTGCTGGATGGTGCCTTTGTGGTAGTGGACAAGAACGGTGTCCGCACCCATATCCCGGCAGGAGGCGTGGCTTGCCTTATGCTTGAACCGGGAACCAGGGTATCCCATGCTGCCGTGGTGCTGGCTTCACGCGTCGGTTGTCTCCTTGTCTGGATTGGTGAAGCAGGTGTCCGCCTCTATGCTTCCGGTCAGCCGGGTGGCGCAAGAGCTGACCGGCTCCTTTACCAGGCCAAACTGGCCCTGGACGATACCGCAAGGTTGAATGTAGTGCGCAAGATGTACGCACTTCGTTTTAAAGAAGAACCCCTGGCCCGTCGCAGTGTGGAGCAGTTAAGAGGCATAGAAGGCGTGCGTGTACGCAAGATGTATGAACTATTTGCCAGGCAGTATAAGGTGAATTGGAAACGCCGGAACTATGACCATACCGAATGGGGAAGCGGGGATGTCCCAAACCGTTGTTTAAGTTCTGCCACAGCCTGCCTCTATGGCATTTGCGAAGCCGCTATCCTGGCCGCTGGGTATGCCCCTGCCATAGGTTTTATCCATACGGGAAAACCGCAATCCTTTGTTTATGATATTGCTGATATATTCAAGTTTGAAACCGTTGTGCCTGTAGCTTTTCGTATCGCAGCCAGAAATCCATACAATCCGGAACAGAGTGTGCGCCTGGCATGCCGGGACGCCTTCCGCCAGGCCAAACTGCTTAAACGGATTATTCCAACCATTGAAGAGGTCCTGTCCGCAGGCGGCTTGTCTATGCCCAAACCGGCCAAAGAATCGGTAGCCCCTGCAATTCCAAATAAGGAAGGAATCGGCGATGCTGGTCATCGTGGTTGAGAACTCACCACCACGCCTGCGTGGACGACTGGCCATATGGCTGCTTGAAGTGCGTGCCGGTGTATACGTAGGAAAAGTTTCCAGGCGTGTAAGGGAGATGATCTGGAACCAGGTTGAAACAGGGATCGAGGACGGCAACGCGGTGATGGCTTGGAGCGCCAATACAGAGTCAGGTTTTGACTTTGTCACTCTTGGTAAGAACCGGAGGATCCCTAAAGAAATGGATGGTATAAATTTAGTTTCTTTTTTGCCGCCTGAAACCATTGAACAGCAAAATAAGTTGGACAAAATCGATCCTTTTTCTGTACCTGGAAATGAGGATAATATCCCTTAATAATTCGGTAGAATCTGTTACTTCCAATTTTTAATGTGAAATTAGGATGTTAGAGGAAGTGTGTTCCCCACATGCGTGGGGATGAACCGGCGTTTGAGCGGACGGGGAAAATTTCGCCATAGTGTTCCCCACATGCGTGGGGATGAACCGCACTTTTTTCGGTAGTAGTTTCACTGTTTAGTGTGTTCCCCACATGCGTGGGGATGAACCGGTTGAGGTTGCCATCGCCTTCAATCTTATCTAGTGTTCCCCACATGCGTGGGGATGAACCGCTGAAGCGTGGCACAATATCAGCGACTACAACGTGTTCCCCACATGCGTGGGGATGAACCGTTAGGATATAGCGGATGATATGAATTTTTAAAGTGTTCCCCACATGCGTGGGGATGAACCGGTTTCTGACTACGACAAAACCAACTACACTATGTGTTCCCCACATGCGTGGGGATGAACCGGCATAACGGGCCTCGTGATGGGGGTTGCTAAGGTGTTCCCCACATGCGTGGGGATGAACCGTCTATTGGGGCGACTTCTGGGCGGCATTAGAAGTGTTCCCCACATGCGTGGGGATGAACCGGACTGTCGCGTCATTAGGGATATCTTGCAACCGTGTTCCCCACATGCGTGGGGATGAACCGTGAGATCCAAAAGTCTCCATTGCCATGCCTAAGTGTTCCCCACATGCGTGGGGATGAACCGGCTACGGCACAGCTCTAAAACCAGCCTACGAAGTGTTCCCCACATGCGTGGGGATGAACCGAGTTCCGCTTACGATATCGCGCGGTGCCGGTTGTGTTCCCCACATGCGTGGGGATGAACCGACCGATCCCACACACCCATCCAATGAAGGGACGTGTGTTCCCCACATGCGTGGGGATGAACCGGTAATAGCTGTGGCGTGGGCGTCCGTGTCAAAGTGTTCCCCACATGCGTGGGGATGAACCGATTACCTACGGGTTGACAATGTTGAACAATGCGTGTTCCCCACATGCGTGGGGATGAACCAGTACTGCCCCATCGCATCTTGGAATGTTTTAGGTGTTCCCCACATGCGTGGGGATGAACCGAGTGCTGACAAACACGATGCGACCCTGATTGTGTGTTCCCCACATGCGTGGGGATGAACCGACACCACGCAATATGTTGAGACTCTATGGGACGTGTTCCCCACATGCGTGGGGATGAACCGGCCACGGCCAACCGCGGCGACATGGTTGACATGTGTTCCCCACATGCGTGGGGATGAACCGTCACGAAGGATTCTGTGGCCGTGGGCTTCCAGGTGTTCCCCACATGCGTGGGGATGAACCGAAACCTATGTTGTCGGATCTCAGGGAATCAGGGTGTTCCCCACATGCGTGGGGATGAACCGCTGCTACTTCCCTTTCAATTACTTCTGCCCTTGTGTTCCCCACATGCGTGGGGATGAACCGCTCCGAATAATGAAGAACCTGCACCTGAGGCGGTGTTCCCCACATGCGTGGGGATGAACCGCCACTTCCTCGGTATTCCAGTCCACTTCGTCCGTGTTCCCCACATGCGTGGGGATGAACCGGCTACCCAGCTGCTGCGACGGCACCGTCCGCGGTCCCTTTCATGTCTTCCATCACCAATTCAACTTTATATTTCTCTCCCTTAATTGTGAGACCGCCTTTCTCGTTTATCCATTCCTCTGATAGTTTTGCCCCTTGGGCGATATAGGTTTCGGCCGAGGAGCCGAAGCCTGTCAAGCAGAACAGGCCTCCAATCTTCAGAGTCTTAGACGCATCAGCAAGGCAAGGCTGTGTAGCTAATGCAAAGACCCCAAACAAACAAACCACAATTGCAAATAGTCCCCTTGGTTTCATGTTTTGATCCTCCTTTCCTTAATGTTCAAAGGTTTGATGGTTGGAAGTACTTCAAAAAAGCGGACCGCCCGCTAAAGTCACTAAATTGTCTAATTCTCACTGTAAAGGAAAGTTTTACTGGGAATAGGATTCTGGCAGCCCTCCCCTATCCCCCGTACATACTAACATCATATACCTGTTCTGTGCAACATGTTCTTGGATCATGGCAGATAAGATGCTTTCCACTACACTCCACCTTTAAGAAAAGCATTTTTTCAGCTAACGATACCGGCACGGAGGCTGCCTTGGAGTCCCTCAAAAGAGCCTCTTTACAAGAGCTGGATATGAGCAAAGGGAATGCACCCCCTGTTCATACAGAGACCCCTAAGATAGAGACAAAATCAGAGATGATTTGTGTGCGGTTTTTGATAATCTCCTGCTCCTGCCGGGCAATCCATACCAGGTCTTGCTCATTGAGCACGCCTTTAGTGGCACATTCCTCCATCTCGTCCCGATCCAGAATGCTCAGTCGGCCGTCTGCATCGATCCAGATATCCAGGAGCAGGTCGAGGTATTCCACCCGGTCTTCCCCCACCACTTGATCCCTGCAGATGTGGAAGAGGTATCCTCTCAGGTCATGGGCCGGTCCAAGCATCCTCCAGAGAACGTATCCGTCCCCGGCCCTGTAATATGCATAGGTGGTGGACCCGACCTCGAACGTGACAGAAGCCACCCGGCCGGGTTGTTCGCTCACGTATTTTAATACGAGATAATCGCTGTCGCGCTTGAACAAATCGCAAAGGTAGGATTCATCAGGTTTGTTCAAATGACGCTTTATCTCTAAGATCTTCATCTCCTATCCTTCTCGAGACTGACCTTACCCATGCTTGCTATCTCAATAAGCTCCCGTTTTTCATTGCCGCTGTCATGGTTTGTTTCACGTCCACAACCACCGGTCCATCTTTTTCAAGGCGAATAGCAACCTGCTGTCCCGGCCGTATTTCCACCTCTCGCTCGCCGTCTAAAGCCAGAATCGACGGCACAACACTTACGGCAATCTCATCCCCCATTTGCATAATCCTCTGACCTTTTATGAATACCTGCTTAATTATTCCGGGGGCCACAGGGGCGGTAACAGGTCTACCACCGTCGCCCAGTTCAAGACACAGGCTGAGGGGCTCTTCTGCATTAATGGGGTGGATAAGGCCTCCAATGGATGAGAGTCCGATACTATCCGGTTGAGCCTGGTTCAAGAAAATCTGCCGGACCTTGTCCATGTCCCAGACAGCTCGTGAGCCCACAAATAGATCATCACAGACAACCACATCCACTAAAGCCAGATCCACAACGTTTCCATTGACGAGCACTTCAAGCTTCGTGGATAGAAAAGTGCTCTCATCCAGAGGTACCCGTTTCATGGCTATTAGTCCGGCGGCCAACCCCGCTATGGTTCCTTCGACCATGGAGGGGAATACATTGTTCGTACCTGTGGAAATGGGGAGGATAGGAGCAGCGCCGCTTCCTTTAACCACCGCCCTGTTGGTCCCGTCTCCCCCTATAGTGACTATACAGGTTGCTCCTTTTTCTCGCATAATCCGGGCCGCCCGGACAGAATCCTCCTGACTCCCCTTAAGGGAGAAGTTTGCGGGAAAAATCGTGGCCGGAACCTTGATATGATCAAGGGCCCGTTCCACGATCCCGAAGTAATCTGGCATATAACAGATACGTTCCACTCCCACAGCCACGAGACCCAGGAGGACACGGCGCACGATACGAACCTTTTCCTGATTGCCAAAGACGCTTCCAAAGGCCACCAGCCTGCGAATATCCTTCCCGGATGCCGGATTGGCGATAATACCCACAAGTGACAAATCAATCCCTCCGCTTTATACAGTAAATGCCATCATGGGGGTTACTTTCCCCTAACGTTGCATAAATCTTCGGTCCAAAAACGCTACGCTCGCTCTATATCAGGCCATCAAGAAACGCTGGTCCATTTTCAAGACCTCACCGTATGTTCAATACGCTTTCATCCTTGAAAACGGCCCAATCCCGCCTTTGGCGGGACTGACCTAATCTAAAGCGTTTTGAACTCAAATTTTATGCAACGTTAGGGTTTCCTGTCACCGTTTTTACCGCCTGGATGATCTTGTCTTCGTTTGGAATGAATTCCGCCTCCAAGGTAGGAGAAAAGGGAACCGGTGTAAAGGGCGCTGCCACACGAATGATCGGCGCATCCAAATAATCAAAAGCCTTTTCAGCGACCATGGCAGCAATCTCCGCACCCGAACCTGCAAATTTTACTTCCTCATGCACGATCACCAAGCGGTGTGTCTTTCGTACGGATTCCAAGATGGTCTCCTCATCCAGAGGAGAAAGAGTGCGGGGATCCACCACCTCGGCGCTTATCCCGTCGCCGGAAAGCTTTTCAGCGACACTTAATGACAGATTCACCATCTGGGCCGTTGCCACTACCGTCACGTCCTGACCTTCCCGCTTTATGTCTGCCTGTCCAAGTGGAATGGTGTAGGCCTCCTCGGGTACCTCTCCTTCCATTCCGTAGAGTAGTTTATGCTCAAGGAAGACCACTGGATTGTCATCTCGGATGGACGAAATCAGGAGTCCTTTGGCATCGTAGGGCGTGCTGGGCATAACAACCTTCAGACCGGGCACATGCATGAACCAGGCCTCTAAACACTGTGAGTGCTGGGCCGCAGCGCCAATCCCTGCCCCGCAACAGGCTCTCATGACCAGGGGTAATTTAGCCTTGCCGCCAAACATATACTTCATCTTGGCCGCCTGATTGTAAAGCTGGTCGAAGGCCACCCCTATAAAGTCAACAAACATCAATTCTATTACCGGTCGGAGACCGGCTGCTGCGGCACCCACAGCAGTACCGACAATTGCGCTCTCTGTGATCGGTGTATCACGGACCCGTTTGTCGGTAAACTGATCAAGCAGTCCTGCGGTTACACCAAAAATCCCTCCATAAACCCCCACATCTTCACCCGCAACGTAGATATTCGGATCTCTCTCCATCTCGAGTTTATGGGCGTCATTCAAGGCCTGTGCAAAACTCATATTCGCCATGGAACATTCCTCCCTTCTTTGAACAATATATCATATAGAACTCTTTTTAGAATCAGGCATTTCCCTTTCTCAAGGCGTGTATACGTCCTCAATGATTTCGCTTGGATCCGGAAACGGACTCTCTTCTGCAAAGCTGACTGCCTTGGCAAGATCCTTTTCAATTGAGTCCTTGATCTCATCTATCTTTTCCCGGGCCAATACCTGCATATCTAAAAGTTTCTTCTCAAACCTGAGTACAGGATCCTTGGCCTTCCATTCCTGGAGCTCTTCTTCATTCCGGTACACACAGGGATCTCCCTCGAAATGTCCCTTATGGCGGTAGGTCTTGCATTCAATCAGAGAAGGCCCTTCTCCCTCCCGGGCCTGCCTCAATGCCTCAGAAGCGGCTTCATAAACTGCCACCACATCGTTTCCGTCTACCACAACTCCGGGCATATCATAGGCCGCGGCCCTGTCTGCAATATCAGCCACACACATGGAATTGAGGGTGCAGGAAGATATGCCGTACATGTTATTTTCATTGACGAAGACTACCGGCAGTTTCCAGCAGGTTGCCAGGTTCATGGCCTCATGGGTGGTGCCCTGGTTGGCTGCCCCATCGCCAAAAAAGCACACGGTCACAAGGTCTTTCCCCTGATACTGGGAGGCTAATGCGGCACCGGAAGCCAAGGGGGGGCCACCTCCCACAATACCATTTGCCCCTAATATCCCCAGGTCAAGGTCTGCAATGTGCATGGAACCGCCCTTTCCCTTGCAATATCCGGTTTTCTTTCCTAAGAGCTCGGCCATCATCAGCTTTATATCACCCCCCTTGGAGATGAGATGCCCGTGGCCGCGATGGGTACTGGTGATATAATCATCCTCACGAAGGTTTGCACAAACCCCCGTGGCCACGGCCTCCTCTCCCACGTAAAGGTGGACGAATCCCGGGATCTTCCCGGCAGCAAAGAGTTCCGCGACCTGCTCCTCGAACATTCTGATTTTTTTCATGTTGGCATACATGCCAATCATCTGTTCATTGGTGAGACTCATTTTCTTGACCCCCTTTTTCTAAGGTTAAGTAAATCGAAAGGTTGGCCTGTCTACGCAGCACCGACAAATCCTCTTGTATCCCCTCCTTTCATTACATTTAGTTATTGATCAATAGAGACAGTGATAGCGGCGTTGGCCACCACGACCTGATCGCACTCCGGTCCGAACTGAGCCACACAGAGGCCTTGGGCCATCATTCCTCCCTCAACGGCATGGGCTGTCCTGTGGCCGATGGGCACGGCGTCCCTTACCTGATCCAGGTCTATTTGCTCAGGCCGAGGTGATGCCACGAGGATCTCCACATGAACATCTTCAAGGTCTTGAAGCCCTAAGATTTCCACGAGACCGCACAGACAACTCTTGGATATGGCGTTGTCCACGGCCCGGCACGCTGCCTTGGTCACATCTTCCCCGTGCAGATCGATACCCGTTCCGAACTCTACAATAAACCTCTTTTTCGCCATGAGTACTCTCCACCTTCAACAATTAATTACTTAGCTTCCTCCGGGTCTGAAACATTTCATCAGCCCTATAAGAACTCCTCACCAAAGGTCCGGCCGCCACCTCCTGGAATCCCATGGACCGCGCAATTTCAGCCAGCCGATCAAATTCATGGGGTGGGATGTACCGGGTCACAGGAAGATGGTTCCTGGAAGGTGCCAGATATTGGCCGATGGTCAGATAGTGACAACCGACCCTCTTCAGGTCGGTGAACGTCTTGTTCACTTCGCGGTCGGTCTCCCCCAGACCGAGCATGAGACCTGATTTCACGCGCATCCCCTGTGTGGCGGCATACTCCAGGACAGCTAAGGATCGACGGTAGCGTGCCTGGGGTCTCACACTGGGATAGAGACGCGCCACGGTTTCTATGTTGTGATTGAATACTTCAGGACGGGCTTCGCACACCGCTCTTAGGGCTGAAAGGGAGCCTCTAAAGTCCGGGACAAGCACTTCGACCTTTGTGTCCTGCGATCTCTTACGTATATGTTCAATGGTCCGCGTAAATTGAACTGCGCCCCCATCCGGAAGATCATCCCGGGTCACGGATGTGACCACGATGTAATTAAGATTCAGGGACTGCGCCATTCGAGCCACACGCCCTGGCTCCTCCGGGTCAATAGGGAGTGGCGCACCCTTATCAACCGCGCAAAAACGGCACCCCCTTGTGCAGCGGGTCCCCAATATCATGAAGGTGGCTGTACCACGGGCAAAGCATTCACTCAGGTTGGGACAATGGGCGCTTTCGCAAACCGTGGCCAATCGCCATTGGCGAAGCCGATTTTCCATACGGTCGATTGCCGTGGTTTTAGGGGCGCAACGGATCAGCCAGGCCGGATGTTTATGGACGCCCATCTCTTGAGTGTATCCAAAGCACCTGCAGAACGCCTCAATGAAACGCTCCTTCACCTCTCCCATGTCAATGGAATGACCCAACGCCTTTTCCATTGAAGTGATCTTTTCCTCGGTGTGACCGCAAGGGACGATCCATCTGAACCATACGGGATCTGTGCTTACATTCAGGGCCACACCGTGGTAGGTGACCCACCTGCGAACGGCAATCCCTATGCTGGCCATCTTGGCCCCGTTCACCCATACGCCGGGATTCCCATTTCTGAACTCAGGCTCCAGGCCGTAAGCACGAAGCACTGACCCTAAGGTATCCTGAAGGGTTTGGAGATAGAGGTGAAGGTCTCTCTTTTTGAGCTTCAAGATGGGATACGCCACCAATTGCCCCGGACCATGGAATGTGGCCATGCCCCCACGATCCACCTGGTGAAGGCCTATCCCTTTCCGGAGGAGTGCTTCCCTTGAGATGCGCAGGTCCTCCAATCCCCCACTTCGACCAAGCGTAACCACAGGGGGGTGTTCCACCAGTACCAGCCGGTCCGGAGACGATCCTGCAATTGCCTCCTCAACCAATCTCTTTTGCCTCAGAAAGGCCTCTCCGTATTCCAGCCGGCCCCAGTCTAATACTTCCAATTCCTTTAAGGAAGAGCCTGTCACCGCTTCACCTTGACTCAGCGCTTAGGCAGATATAATGCCCAGTTTTCAGCATCCCTGGTCGCATCAACAATGCTTTCGGAAAAGGTGGGATGCACACGGATAC
>JACNJD010000159.1:0-10855 GCA_014382715.1 Candidatus Desulfacyla euxinica
TCTCCATGGTGCCGGCCTTCTATGCCATCTTAGAGGATATTGGTTATCTTATCCGTCACCGGAAACGGAGAAAGGCTGATACACTTAGAGAGATAGATGAGGCATTCGGTTACGAGGAATTACAACCTTTTATGAAACAGCGGAAGAAATTGGAATAGCGAATTGAGGGATTTAGGATGCCGGATACTGGATGCTGGATGTAAGATACAAGATGTAAGATGCAGGATGCAGGATGCGGGAGATCGGAAAGGGACAGCTGATGAGCAAGACTATTAAAGATGACCAGTGGGTCTGGATAGTGGTTCAGGACCCAGGTGGAAACGAACAGTTCTTAGGGCAGCGCGACGAGACGAAAGATATATCGTTTATTCCCACGTTTCTTGAAAAAGATGCCGCTCTCCAGTGCATGAATCATTTGACCCTGGAAAGGGGGCACAAGTATGAGGTCCAGGCCATACTATATGAAGACCTGGTCCCGAAGGCGGATGAACAGGGGTTTTGCCTGTTAGTCCTGAACGAGTCAGGAGAGGTCCTTGAGAAAATAGACCCTAAGCCTCTGAACGGTGAACCTTGAACCCTTTAATGCTCGGGTAAAGAGTGAAAAAGAGATGGGCCACGATCTTTGCCCGTCTGGAACCGAACCGTTACCTGCTGGTGGAGAAGGCTTAGGCGCTTTTCCCGGCATCCTGAAACCTGGAGATACGAGAATGAAAATCCCCTTCAAAGAATATTATCAAGCGGTCGTTTCCCACTCGGAAGAGCTTCTGAACGCCGCTGTTTATATCTTAGCCATATTTATTGTTGGAGCCATTTCCTGGTGGATCTTCAATATGGTAATGAACAGACTTGAGAAGAAGTATCGTGAGCGCCCGTTTTTCGAGAAAAACCGGCGCTTGTTCTTTCTCCTGAAGCGTGCAGGCCATTACTGTATCCTTATTGCAGCGGGTACGGCCTTCATCAACCTGTTCGATTTGCCGATCGTGCATAAAATATTCGGCGCATTCATGATTATGCTCTTAGCATCCATTGTCTGCAGTATCGTCAACAGCCTCCTGCCATATTTGGAACATAACCTCTCCAAGAGGACAAACACCAAAATCGATGACGTAATTATAAATCTGTCAAAGAAATTCTCAGGCATAATCATCTATACGGCAGGCGGTATAATGGCCCTCGACAAACTTGGCCTGAATGTCATGCCTTTTGTTGCGGGTGCAGGTGTGGTGGGTATTGCCCTCGGATTTGCAGCCAAAGATACCCTTTCCAATGTGATTTCCGGGGTACTCCTGATAATCGATCGCCCTCTCAAGATAGGGGACCGTATTGAGGTCCGGGCAGCCCCAAAGAACTCGGCCACATGGGGGGATGTAATCGATATCGGTCTCAGGGCAACCAAGATCAGGACCACGGACAACATCGTGATCATCATCCCAAACAACGAGTTTATGAATCGCGATATCGTAAATTACACCTCTATAACCGATGAAATCAGGGTCAGGATCCCGATAGGGATCTCCTATGAATCAAACCTCCAGAAGGCCAAAGAGATTATAATCGGAATCAGTCTCCAATTAGACTGGGTCATGAGAGACCCGGCGCCAAAAGTTGTCGTGAGAAATTTCGGGGAATCGTCCGTTGACCTGCAGGCCCGGGTCTGGATTAGCGACCCCCGTAAGCGGATGGATACCATCTCTTATATCACAGACAACGTAAAGGAGGCCTTTGACCGGGAGGGGATCGAGATCCCCTATCCGAAACGGGAGATCTATATCAGGACCGAGACTCCTTGACCCATCTCATATCATTCATGTTGTCCTGTGGCCCCCACTGGTTCAGAGGGCAGTCTTCGCAGAGCGGTTTCTTACGGCAGAAGTTCTTCCCGGTCAGTACGATCAATGCGTGAAACTCGTTGAAAAGGGGCGCATCTTCAGGGAGGTGATCCATAAACAGCCCCTGCAGATCATAGTAGGTCGCATCCTCTCCAACCATGGCGTGCCGGCTCAATATCCTATGAGTATAGGTGTCAACTACAAAGAGGGGCCTCTTTGCAGCATAAAGAATGATGCTGTCCGCAGTTTCAGGCCCCACGCCTTTTACAGAGAGAAGGCCTTTCCTGAGAAGATCGGTTTCTTCCTGTAGCAGACTCTCAAGATTTCCATCGTATCGATCAAAAATAAAATCGACCAGATTTTTTAACCGCTTCGCCTTGATGTTGTAGTAGCCTGCCGGCCGGATTACCTTGGCCAGATCCCCTATTGAGAGAGAAACAAGACGATCCAAAGAGACCAGATCCTTATTCTTGAGGTTCGAAATGGCCTTTTCAACATTTGTCCAGTTTGTATTCTGGGTAAGGATTGCCCCAATCATCACCTCTAATTCTGTCCTGGCAGGCCACCAGTTCTGTGGGCCAAAATGAGATAGAAGAAGATCGAACATCTCCATAAGCCTTTGACCCGATAAAGTATGGGGTGTAAATTGTTCAGTATTTTCACAATTTGAGATACGCGGTGAACTTTTCATCTTGAAATCTCTTAATCGTAATCATAATCATAATTTTTTTGAGAGAATTATAATTATGAGTAAGATTATGATTATAAGTATACCTTGACAGTTGAAAGAAGATACCTTAGATTTTCCGCTCGTGTCAATGAAGCACCAGAAATGATTAATTTCTCTGGATTCCCGCGTTCGCGGGAATGACGAAAACGGGTCAGTGACTTTTTACGGGTTTGTTAATTTTAGGCATTTCAAACTTTAGGCATTTCCCCGCTATAAACGGGATAAATAGGCACTTTACATAACAATAAGATAAGACAAATTCTCATGCCAAAAGACAAACAACTCGCCAATACCCGCAATATAGGGATTATCGCTCATATCGACGCGGGCAAGACCACCGTGACAGAACGTATCCTCTTTTACTCCGGTCGTGTCCACAAGATGGGCGAGGTCCATAATGGCGAAGCAACCATGGATTGGATGGCGGAGGAGAGGGAAAGGGGTATCACCATCACATCGGCAGTCACCTCTTGCGACTGGCTGGGGCACACCATTAACATAATTGATACTCCCGGACATGTGGATTTCACCATCGAAGTCGAGCGCTCGCTCCGTGTATTGGATGGAGCCATAGGAGTGTTTTGCGCCGTTGGAGGCGTTGAACCTCAATCTGAAACAGTATGGCGCCAGGCAGACAGGTATAAGGTCCCAAAAATCGTATTCATAAACAAATTGGACCGGATCGGCGCCGATTTCTTCAAGGCTGTGAAGATGATCAAAGACCGCCTTGGAGCCCTTCCCCTTATTCTTCAGATACCCTGGGGAGTGGAGGATAATTTCAAGGGAGTTATTGATCTCATCAAAATGAAGGCTGTCCTGTGGGAAGATGAGATGTTAGGGGCCGAATACAGCGAGGCGCCTGTACCGGAGGAGTTAGCTGAAGAGGTTGCTAAGTACAGGGACCTTCTTTTTGAAACCTTAGCCGACAGGGACGATCTTGTAATGGAGAGGTATCTGTCAGAGGAGGAAATCCCGATCAGGGAACTGAAAGGGGCCATACGTAATGCCACTGTCAAGATGGAACTGGTCCCGGTTTTCTGCGGGGCTGCCCTGAGGAATAAAGGGATACAGCCTCTCTTAGACGGGATAGTTGACTACCTGCCAGCCCCGGTTGATGTTCCACCCATTACAGGAAGTAATCCCCTGACAGGAGAGGAAGAATCACGGCCGGCAAAAACCAAGGGTCCCTTTTCCGCCCTCGCCTTCAAGGTAATGATGGATCAGGGCAGGAAGATGACTTATATCCGGATCTATTCCGGCACTGTCAAAGCCGGAAGCCCGGTCTACAATCCCGGCAAGAATCTCAACGAGAAACCTGCCCGGCTCTTGAAGATGCATTCTAACAAGAGGGAACGTATCAGCCATGCCTCTGCAGGCGATATTGTAGCTGCAATGGGTCTCAAACTCACGAGCACCGGCGATACCCTCTGCGACGAACAGAAACCGATCCTGCTGGAACCGATTCATTTCAATGATCCGGTAATAAGTGTGGCAGTGGAGCCCAAGAGTATCCAGGAGCATGACAGGCTTTTAGACTCCCTCGGTAAATTGGCTGATGAAGATCCCACTTTTAAGTTCAGGATCGACGAAGAGACAGGGCAGACTGTTATTTCCGGCATGGGGGAATTACACATTGAGATCATCATAGGGAGGCTCGAGCGTGAGTTCTTGGTGAAAGTAAATCAGGGCAAGCCGCAGGTAGTATACAGGGAAACGGTCACCATACCCGTGGAGCACGAAGGTCTCTTTCAGAGGGAATTAGCAGGCCAGGAGCATTTTGCAGGTGTGCGGATAGAGATTTCACCTTTGCCAAGGGGCTCGGGGAACCGCTTCGTCAATAAGTACAGAGATCCTGAGCTTGAAGAGGAGTTCTTAGATGCGATCAGCCATGGGATTACAGAGGCTGGAGCAGGTGGAACTTTGATGGGATATCCGGTAACTGACGTGCAAACAACCCTGCTCGATGTTAAGGTAAAAGAGACGTCCTCCGACGTAATGGCCTTTAAGGCGGTCGCCAACATGGCCTTCAGGGCCGCATTTCAAAAGGGTGCACCCGTTCTTTTGGAACCAATCATGAAAACCGAGGTCCTGACTCCGGAAGAATTTACAGGTGAAGTCATCGGCGATCTGAATGCAAGGAAGGGAAAAATCGAGCAGATCGTCAACACTGGAACCAGCCAGGCCCTCACAGCAAATGTCCCGCTTTCTCGGATGTTCGGGTATTCCACTGCCCTACGCTCTGTTTCCCAGGGTCGAGGCACTTTCACCATGCAGTTCAGCCATTATGATGACAGGGAATGAGGACGTCATCCCGATCACCGGACCTGCAAACGGACCTCACCCCCACCATAGTCAATAATCACCCCATCAGGTGTTATCTCTTTCAAGAGAGGACCACCCTCCCCAATTTTATCACCCACCCTGTAACTTTTCATGTTGATAAATACCAGACGTTCGCCCGGGTCTTTGGAATAGGAGTGCACATTGATCTGCAGCTTACCCAATTTTTCTTTGGTTTCGTAAGGAAGTTCACCAATTAAAGGGACAGCCTCTATCCTCTTCCTATTCAAATCCTCTTTTGACACCGGGGGAGGAGGAGGAGGCTTGGCAGGTTTTACCACCTTGGCCTCTACCGGCTTCTCGCTTCCTTTATTTTCATCTGATACTGCAGCTTTCGCGGACCCTTCGGAAATCGGAGATACTGTAGGCGTTGGTTGAACAGGTTCCTTTTTTTCCACTGCCACCACAGGGCCGGGTCCAGGGTCAGAGGTTTTCGTTTTTGTGGGTATCGGCTTAGGATCTGGCATTTTTTCAACCGGTTTGGATTCTGTCTTTACCGGCGTGATTTTTTCTGTCATTTTCTTGATGGGTTGAACTGGTTTTGTCTTGCTTACCGGCACCCGGGCAGACTGACCGCTTGACGCCTGTACTGAAGGCTTTTTTGCCTGCAAACCCTTACTCACACTGGCAGAGGTGGAGGGGGGTGTTTTTTCCTTTTTGGTGGTCTTTGGAGCCGATAAAGGGAGGGACGCTGATTCACCTTTGGGCAGAGGAGCCTTCACTGGCCCTGGTCCATCTGGCCATAGCACCAGCCCTACAACGATTACACCCACTAAGAAGGCCCCGCATAACCAAAGCCAGGGCCGGATGCCATTATGCCCGGGCAGGTCATTATCCTCATAAACCGCGCTTAAGTCAGGAGCCCGTTCGAGCCGCCGTTCCCGGTCTGCCCTTTTCAGCGCTTCAAGGATGAAGGACATTCATCTCTCCGTTTTGGGACTGGATGTGTAACAATGGGATGGCATGATCTGCTGTTCCCATATTCAACTGGATCAACGTCTGGTCCCCGACAATGCCATCCGCCTTTATGAAATGAGCGCGTTGAAAGTCCATCACCCGTCTTTTCAACGTATTGTCAAACACGGGGCTGGGTGACGGTGTATCCGGTTCCCTCTGCCTGCCCTCGAGACGGTCCAATTGCGCCCTCAACCAGAGCACATCAGGACCGGTATCCCCCTCCTTGATTAGAGATAAGTCAAGCGGAGCCGGTTTCCATAGAAGGGTAAAATCACCGAACCAGAAGGGTTCTATCCCGGCCCGGTCCAAGGTTACCTGTTGAGCGCCGAAATCCAGCGTGATATCCCCCTCTTCCATTAACACAACCGCGGCATAATGCCGGCGCTGATTCTCATCTATTAATTCCAAAATTGCAGGCCGGTTCAGATTTTGCAGGGTTGTCCAGTTGCCCCTGCCGTTAAAACAGCGCAGGCCAACCTTGGTTGCTCGCTCACAGGCCGTCATTCCAGGTAGAGCAGGGTATGCCGTCTGCCACTGGTTGAACAGGACTGCAAAGGCTGAATCTTTGTCTGTTTTTACCTCTCCGCCCTCTAATAAATCACCAACAGTAATAGCAGCGTCACCCGCATCCTGCCTTTCCGCCTCGCCTGAGCTATCAGATACCACACTTGTTTCTAAGCTTTCCGGGGGTATAGTTTTCGCCTCTCTATTCTCCTCCCCTCTCTCAATTTGGACCTCTCCACTCGCAGGCTTAATGGCCGGGGTAGGCTTTGGTAGTTTTTCCTCTGTCAGAATCGTCTGCTTAGGGATAATCGGCCAATCTAAGAATTGCCAACCTGCCACCAATATCAAAAGCACCAGGAGGGCAACCGCCCATCCAAACAGCCTGCGGCGGGGCCGCAAGAGAGTTCCCGGTCCTATTACCTCCGATGCGGCCTTGCGTACTAATCGCCTGTTAACATGGTCGCGCTGTTTGGCATAGGCGCCAAGCAGCGCCCGATCGCAAATGGTGTTGATAAGGCGGGGGACGCCCCCGGACAGCCGGTGCACCAAATGGAATGTTCCCTTATTGAAGAGTTCCCTTTTGCAGCCGGCAACCTCTAAACGATGCTGGACATAGGCAGCCGTTTCCCTCAGCAATAAGGGAGTCAGGTGATAGCGGGCCGTTATCCGCTGGCCTAACTGGCGCAGCTCAGGTCGTGCCATCATGGTGTGCAGCTCCGGCTGGCCTATGAGGAGGATCTGCAAGAGTTTTTTGGTAGTAGTTTCAAGATTGGTCAACAAACGGACCTGCTCTAATACATCGGTGCTCAGGTTTTGGGCCTCGTCTATAATCAACACTGTTCGACGGCCTTTGGCATGAATTTCCAGAAGATGGAGGTTGAGCAGGTCGATAAGCACCTTAAGGCTGTCTGTGTCGAGTGGATATGAAACATTCAGCTCATCGCAGAGGGAGGCGACTAATTCCAGGGCCGTCTGTTTTGGGTTCAGGACAAGGGCTACTTCCACTCCATCGGGGACCTGCTCCAACAGACTACGGCACAGGGTAGTCTTGCCGGTTCCGACCTCGCCGGTCAAGAGGACAAAGCCACCCCTCTCTCCCATCCCGAACAGGAGATGGGCCAACGCCTCACGATGACGCTGGCTCATGAAGAGAAAGCGGGGATCAGGCGTGAGAGAAAAGGGGTTTTCGGTAAGGCCAAAATATGCGCTGTACATGAGTTCCTCAAAGATTGCCGAAAACCGGCTTTCTCTTTTCCAGAAAGGCAGCTATCCCTTCCCTTCCATCGGGTTGATCCGCAGCCCAGGATAAAAGATCCCGCTCATTTTCCAACTGGGTCTCAAATGGGGTGTTTAAGGAATCGGTTATCAGCTTCTTCGAAGCCGCAAAAGAGCTTAGAGATCCCTTGTTAATCTGCCGGATCATTTCAAGCGCCCTATTCATCCCGTCACCGTCACCCACAACCTCTGTCACCATTCCCCAGGACAGGGCCTTTTCAGCGTTTATCGGTTCATCAAATGCGGCAATTTCCAGGGCCTTAGCCGTACCGACCAACCTCGGCAGGGCATAGGTTCCCCCACCATCAATACTAAGGCCATTTGACGTGTATGCCTGTTTAAGAGAGGCCGATGCCTCCATAACTCTAAAATCGCAGGCAAGGGCCAGGGAGAAGCCTCCTCCGGCAGCAAAACCATTTATAGCTGCCACAACCGGTTTGGGCATACGCCGGATCTCTAAGATAGCCTGATGATAGCGAGCCGCTAATTCATGAAAGGCTGCACCGTAATTTTCTCCACATCCGCTTATCCACCTCAGATCGCCTCCAGCACAGAAGGCTTTCCCCTCCCCTGAAATCACTACACCCGTTACACCTGGATCAAGGGCCAATTCTATCAGGGTATCGGCGGCTAACCGTACCATATCCAGGTCAAATGCATTATAGGCCTTTGGGCGGTTCAGGGTAACAAGGGCAATACCATCCGTTTTGCTCAAGCTTACCGGTTTTTCCATTCCTATTTCCCTCTTTGAAATATCCTCAATTTTAGTTAATTTTAGCTGATTTTAAACACGTTCGCCCAGTTCACAACTCTATCAAATCTTATTATAATTATTGCCTATTCCTCAAAATCAGTTATAAGCAGGAATTATCATTGACTCTCAGCCCTGATTTATATATGGAAAAGGGCGTTCGCGCAAGGCATTAACGCAGGATTGAGGAATTCCTCAATTCTTCAATCTATAAAATATATCTGAAACATAGAGTTATTTCAATGGAAACCGTCCTACCAAGCCTGATCGATAAACATAACCGGCATCTCAACTACCTGCGCATATCCATCACAGATCGCTGCAACCTCCGATGCCTCTATTGCATGCCGCATGACGGCCTTGCCAAGCTGAAACACGAGGAGATTCTTACCTATGAAGAGATTCTCCGCCTGGCGACCATTGCCGTAAAATTGGGAGTGAATAAAATCCGGCTGACAGGGGGAGAACCCCTAATACGAAAGGGCATACTCCACCTCCTTCCATCCCTGGTCAGCCTCCCGGGCCTCAAAGATATTTCCCTGACCACTAATGGAGTCTATCTCAAGGAGCATTTAGATAAGATCAAATCAGCAGGCATAAAGAGGATCAATATCAGCTTAGATACCCTGCACCGGAAGAGATACAAGAAAATAACAGGCTATGATGGTTTTGAACAGGTCTGGGAAGGGATACAGTTGGCAAGGCAACTCGGTTTCAATCCCATAAAGATCAATATGGTGGTCATGCAAGACATCAATGATGATGAAATCGTTGATTTCGCCAGGTTGTCATTAAATCATCCATACCATATCAGGTTTATTGAATATATGCCGAGCGGGTTTGCCGATCAGGGAACACATTTGCACCATGTACCAAACTCCGCTGTTAAAGAGCAGATAACCACCTTGGGAAAGCTGGCCCGGGTTCTGAACACGGAAATTGATGGCCCCACGGACCGTTTCAGGCTTGAAGGAGCGCCCGGGGAGATCGGATTCATCAGCCCTCTGACCCACCATTTCTGTCAGGTTTGTAACCGCCTCCGGCTAACGGCAAGCGGGCACCTGAGGCCCTGCCTTCTTTCTGATCAGGAGGTAGACTTGAAGACGCTGATGCGGGCGGGCGCCTCAGACAATGACTTAGAGCAAATCTTTTTGGAAACTGCTAAAAATAAACCCCGCGCCCACCGGCTGGTCTCAGAGCATTGCGGCTCACTTTCCGGGCAGATGTCAGCAATCGGGGGCTAAGAGATTGAGACCTTTGCAAAACGCCCCTTTTGCAGAGGTCTCCGCTATAACCCCAACAATCGCGCTGCATTGACCCCCGCAATCTGCTCCATGTGCGACTGGGATATCTTTGCTGAACTCATCTCGTTGAAATAGCGCTGTGGCCTCAGGAGAGGATAATCACTTCCAAAGAGGATCTTATCAAAGCCGATTATTTCCCCGGCTATCCTGTAGATATCCTGAGTATAAAGGAAAGGCGAGGCAGCAGTGTCAAACCATACATTCTGAAAAGCCTCCCTTACCTCCCTTTTCATCAGCCCGTAAAACAGAATCCCCCCGCCCCAATGGGCCAGGACAATCCGGTTTTGGGGATAGGTCTTGATAAAATCGTATATCTGCCAAAGGGTGTTAGGAGTTTTTCCCGGATATTTATGACCCACAGGCTCATTGGTGTGGAGGAGAAAAGGCAAATCGGTTTGGGAACATATGGCCATAACATCTCCCAAAGCCCTAACCACTTCGGATGTCAGTCCGGAGTTATAAACGGCTAATTCCCCTACACCTGAAAGCCCCTGCCTCAGGCATCGTTCCGCCTCCCCAGGCCCCCCGGAAGAGAGCGGAGAAAAACAGCAAAAGCCTGTCAATCGGTCCGGGTACTGCTGGACAGATTCGATAATATAGTCATTATGCCTCTTATAATGTTCAGCATGTTCCCATGGAAACCCAAAAACAACCGAGTGTTGAACCTCGTCTTCGTCCATGGTCCTGATAAGTTCCTTTGCCCCCACCAGTTTTGCCCCGGGAGAGGAGTAGAGAGATTCGAATGCAGACTCATGGGATGTGAATTTAAGCCTCTGATCCCTAAAAAGGGGAGGGAATATGTGGGTATGGAAATCTATAATCATTTCATCACTGCGGCTAAGGATTTCTTAAGTGGATCAGGTGCATAACCCACAATCATGTCTCTGATTTTCCCGTTGCGATCTACTACGAACATTGTGGGAATAGACACCCTTTCGCCTTCAAAATAGTCCTTCATCACCTTTTGATTGTAGCGCAAGACCGGATAATTAATTTTGTTCATTTTTATAAAGTACCGGAGGTCCTTGTCTGTAATCTGCTGTGGATCATCTATGGAAATTCCGAGGATAACCAGGCCATCATCCCTGTATTTGTCTTGAAGCTTGATCAACATAGGGATAGTCATCCTGCATGGCGGACACCATGTAGCCCAGAAATCCAGGAG
>JACNJD010000159.1:11468-12933 GCA_014382715.1 Candidatus Desulfacyla euxinica
ATGAAACTTTCCCATTTCTTTACAGGCAAACCATATCATGAGATTGAAAAAAACGCAGATGCCCTTTTTCAAATAGGCGAATACGGTTCAGCTAAACTTGAATATGAAAAGGCCTTGCTAAAATTGACGAAGAAAACTTCAGAAGCACCTGAGGCCAGAGATCACATAGAGGAAAAAATCGCCAAATGCAAAGATGCGCTCGCCCTTGAACACAAGAAGGCCGCAGAGAATCTGACTGAAACAGGCCACTTCGAGGAGGCCGAAGAGATCTTGCAGCTTGCCCTGGAACTGGTGCAGGATAAACAGCTCGCCGTTGAGATTAAGGAACGGCTGATGGGTGTAAAGGATCATTTCATCTCGCATGAAACATCAGAGATGCCTGAACCTGAGGAAGCTTCGGAAGACGCAAGGGAATTCGTATATCAGGAGTCTAGAGAAGAATATTTCACCGCATTAATCAGCATTTTGCCAAAGACAGAACAGGAAATCTATCTTGGTTATGGAGATCCGTTCAGGGAAGGATACGTCAAACTGAATCAGGGTTATTTTGAAGATGCCGTCACATTATTGTCGCAGGCCCTTGAAGCCGACTCTTCATCTAAGAGCTTTATCCAGCTCGAACTTGCGACCGCACACCTGAATCTGAGGAATGGCCCCGAAGGTTGTATCCTGTTAGAAGGCTTTTTGGAGGACTATCCCGAATCACTCAGGGCCTATCCGCCATTATGCGAAATCTACTGGCAAAACGAACAGTTTGATGAGGCACAACAATTGCTCCTGAATTGCCCCGAACCATTGCGCGATTCCCCGGTAATTCATTTGCTCATAGGCGAGACGCTGTTCCATGCCGGCCAGTATCGTGATGCTGAATCCCATTACCTGGACCACTTTGATTCCCATGGTTGGGACGAGCCGATTGCTTTAGCCCTTGCAAAGACATTGGAAGCGCTCGGGTCAAAGGAGAAGGCACGAAAACAATACTCCGAAATCATAAACAGATGCCAGGGCTGCGGAAACCGGATTGATCCTCTTATCAAACAAAGATACGCTGATATAAGCTTAGAGACAGGAGATCATTCAACAAATATTCTGGAACTCTACCTTGGCCTGGTGCAGGAAATCCCTGAAAATTGCACGGATTATTATCAAAAAATCAGCATGATTTATGAGCTCAATGGAAATGAAAACGAAGCACGTCGATTTATGTCCTTTGCCGAACAATCTCAGCATAAAGACTGAACAGAGGGTATATTTTCTTTGTTAAGAGGAGAAAACCTCTGACCAAACAGTTTCCAAGTAAATTTTGTACGGGTAAGCGAAGACTCCGATCACGCCAGGGCGTGAAAAAAATCAACTTTAGGCATTTTAGGCATCCCGCCGGGGCGGGACTCACTTCCCCGCTACAAACGGGATAAATAGGCACTTTTCCTGTTCATCCGGGTTAGGAGGTATTCCTATGAACAAC
>JACNJD010000159.1:13425-14766 GCA_014382715.1 Candidatus Desulfacyla euxinica
CTGAGTTTCAAGACCTCCCCCACTCTCATGCTTCCGCGGGCCATGAGTTCGAGCATAAGACGTTCCCTCGGATTCTCTGTTCTGAAGATGATTTCATCTACGGCATTTTTTCCCAAGATCTTCCAATTATCCTTCAATTGACCATTTTCGGTTCTTTATCATTCAGGGTGAGACCTTTGAACCCGTGAACGACTACATTATTTGTTTTTTGCGACCCGTCTGTAGATTACTTCGAAACCAAACGAAAGTATGACAACAAGGGCAATAAGCCATACTTCGTAACGGTGTTCCGGTTGAGTATAAATCCGGAAAAGCATGGTTATCAGTGCTGAAAAACATAGCAGGGCACCCAATGCCGAGATCCATGGTCGGCTGTTGGTCTGTCTGGAGAGCTTGATATTCGCAATGTTTACCGCAGCGAAAACCAGCAAGAAACCGGCACTTCCTATGACAGCGATGGCGTGGAGTTCAAGAAAATTGGCGGCAAGTAAGGCAATCACAGATATGGTGATCAACCCGCCGATTCTACGGTGCCAGAATTGCCTTTGGAAGATTTCAGGAAGTTGACCCTCTTGAGAAATAAGAGACATAATTCGCGACGAACCGTAGAGATCTGCATTGATGGCAGAACCGGTAGCGAGAAGCGCACCGATTGCGATTAGTATAAACCCTGGTTGTCCCATAAAGGTTTTGGCACTGGCTGCCAAAGAATAATCACGGGCACCTTCGATGGCTTCAAAGGAAAGATGTCCCAACGCCACAATAGCAATCAGCAAATAAAGAACCATCGCCAACAGCACTGAGGCATAGTAGGCAATGGGCAAATTGCGCCTTGGTTTTTTTACGTCTCTGGATGCATTTGCGATAAGCTCAAATCCTTCAAAACTGATAAAGATAACCATCCCGCTGGCGATTATATCCAGAGCGGGGACCCAGTTGGACACCGCGAGACGATTCCAGACAATCCCGCCGGAAAGCCCGACTATGATAAAGACCAGCAAGATGGAAAGCTTTATTGCGTTTATGATATTCTCGGATTTCAGCACCAGGCTTGGGCTGAATGCGTTCAGCAACGTTAATATCACGACGATGGCAGTTATGAGAACATGCTTCCAGATGAATTGTGTTTCTGCGGGAAAAAAGGTCACGCCATAAGCGGCAAAGGCGTAAGCATAGATAGCTATAATTATTACGTAACTCAAGCAAAGCAACGCATTGAGTCCTCCTGCGGGAAACCCTTTACCAAAGGCCTTAATCAAGAAGGCAACAGTCCCTCCTTCACTGGGGTATGAGATCGAAAGTTTCACATATGAATAACAGGTAACCAATGCCACAACGCCG
>JACNJD010000159.1:14932-18094 GCA_014382715.1 Candidatus Desulfacyla euxinica
ACAACGCCGATCTTCTCTTCTGCTTCCCGGCCCATATTATTTCTCCAATTACTTGTTTTTCACAATGATTTTGAGCAAACCCGATAAAGCGCCATGGGCTCTCCCATCACATATTCCCCTTCATCTGAACACATGAAGAGGGCAATATTGGCTATATCTTGCGGCATTCCCTTGCGGGGGTAGGGAATGCTCTGGTACATCCGTTCTATTTCTTCATCAGGGTATATACGAGCCAAAAATTCGTTGTGGATATACCCTGGAGCGATGGTGTTTGCGGTTATGTGGTGGGATGCCACTTCAAGGGAGAGGCAGCGCGCCATAATTCCCACCTTTGATGATAAGAACTCGCTTTTTCCGAGAAGGAGTTTAGAGGCAATCAACCTTGTGTGTCAAGGGGAAAAAAGTCACAATATGTTGAGCATCTGAGTTATTCGATACCCGGAATTTTGTTTTAGTTACCGCGAGCAGGGGGGCATATCTTTTTCGAAGCTGAGAATCTGAGTATTCCACCTGCACATTTAGTAATGGGGTGTTGGTTTGGGGGGGGGCGGCCTGGCCTTCTCAATATCCGGATGCGTTGTATCACGTGAGGAATCGTTGCAGGCGCGGGAAAAGATCTTGAACGTAAAGTAGTAAATTCACAAAAACAGTTTGGGAAAGTTGATGCGCCAAATGCGACCACCTTAAGAAAAGATAGGAATGTGGTCTTTAAGCAAGTTGATATGTTAGAAGTAAAAACCCTTTTGGGGGAAACCGATGGGAAGAATCCCTCAACTGTAGGAATTTGGTATTATGCTTCCTTAACAATCATTTTTGACCCTGCAGGAATCGTTATGGATATACATCAGTAAACAGTTGACAAACCAAGAGGTAAATTGGAAACGTTGGAATTGGTGAATTGTCCATAGAATTGTTGTTGGTATCCAGAAGGTGATGGTGGGTTATGAATGAATCATTTGGAGCAAGCGGTCAATGAAGGTCTTCAGGTATTTCTACATGTTCCTATGGATTTTTGTCATTCCTGTGATAATCGGTGATGTTGTGGCAGGCGTCTTGCTAAAAATCCGCCACAACTTCAGTGAACATTGGATCGCAGGCATAGGGGTTTGCTTTTTTTCCGGCGCTGGTAAACACTGGATTTAACCAGCGCCCTTTTTTAGGTAATCGCCTCTATTCTGTCTTCCCGCTTTTAGACGAGCAGCAACCCGAAGAAGGGATTGTCTCCAATTTTTCTTCGGAACCCTCCTCTTTTACTTCCTCGATTTTAACTCCGCAACAACCACTATTCTTGCCAACAAATAAACGTTTAAAAAATCCTTCTTTTTTTTGTGTTTCTGCCATTTTCCTGCCCCCCTTTGAGATATGATTGTTTTAACACATAGCCAAAAAATACATCCCTTCAAGAAACTCCCCTATCTCTCACGCATTTATTGAAAAGTTGCGCATCAGCCAATACTGAAAACAAATCCGGCCGTAACAGCGGTCAGAAAGATCACCCCCACCAGTGCAGCAACAAGTCGCGGACGAAAAATACCGGCCAACAGGCTCATTTCCGGAATAGCCATACCTGCCCCTCCGATAATCAAAGCAATTACAGCCCCGACCCCCATTCCTTTCTGGACAAGGGCCAGGCCGATGGGGATCGCAGTACTCGCTCGAATGTATAACGGAATCCCGACCACAGCCGCCACCGGAATGGCCAAAGGATTTTGAGGCCCTGCAATTTTAACAATTGTGTCTTGCGGGACAAATCCCTTGATGACGGCGCCAATGGCAACGCCTATCACAAGATATAAAAAAACCCCCCGAAAGCTATCAAACGCCGATCCCAGAGCATTTTTCAGCTTACCCTTAAAAGTAGTAAGTTCGGTATTGTCTTCTGCACCACCAGTAATAATTACGTTCTTGACCTGATTGGCAAACCCCAGTTTTTCAAGTATCAGACCGAATAAAACAGCTGCGGTAAACGTCACCACCGCATAGATGATACCTGCCTTGATTCCAAGTAACACGATCAACATACTCAGTACGATGGGGTTGAGAATCGGCGAAGCCACCACAAAAGACATGACCGCTCCAAATGGGACCTTTGCTTTTAACAACCCAACGGTCATCGGGATGGTGGAACAGGCACAAAATGGGGTCAAACCACCCACCAGGGCACCAAGGATGTTGCCAAACACACCTTTATGTGAAAGCCAGCGCTGCAGTTTCTCGTCAGACACATAGGCTAAAGCAAGTCCGACAAGAGTGCTGATTCCGATAAATAATAACGAAAGCTCGACCATGATGAAAGCGAAAAAATAGAGCGAAGTTTGAAGTGAATTCACGGAAATCCCACCTTGCATTTTAGTTGCTGTTATCAACTATTATAAAAAATCAATCTTCCTTTTGAAGGGCGTGCACAAATGACTTGAATGCAGCCCTTATGACCTCCTGCATCGCCGGCTCAATTCCTGACATGATTTTGTTGATGCGATTTTCGTTTTCACGTCTCAGGCCTTTGATAAGCATCATACCTGACGGTGTAAGGCCTATACAGCAAACGCGCCCGTCCTCTGAACTGCGCTTTCGTTCAGCATAGCCTTTTCTCTCAAGCCGGTCTACGATACGGGTTGCCCCGCTCTTGGTAACCCCCAGATTTTGTGCGATCCCCTGCATTGAACACTGGTTTTGGTCTGAAGCCAGGCAAAGTGTCCGGTATTCCGGTTGGGATAAATCACCGCAGCACTCTCCTTTGAGACCACGGGCCCCGAAGTTCCAGGTAATTTCACTTATAAGGGCTGAAAGATCTTTTGTCGGGTCCGTCCTCATTACCATTTCCCCTTAGATAATTGATTGATTACGTCAATCAAATATAAATGCCATCTATATATTTGTCAAGGGGGTAGCCAAGAAACTTTTAGGCCGCATATTCAAAATCCTGTGACTGATTTCAGGCATTTTTCCGGCTGGTCCACTTCCGGCATGTTTATCCGGGTTAAGACAATCGTATTTTGTCATTGGCTCGTATTTCTTGCTTCGGATTGAATTGACCTGTCTCAACCCCTGCTCCAGGCAAACAGCGGACGTATGGTAAGTCCTGTTCTGGAGTTCAACGTATTGTAATATTTCATTGAATCTTGACTTCCATTAGCTAATTGGTTAAATTTTACATAAATA
>JACNJD010000318.1:0-13781 GCA_014382715.1 Candidatus Desulfacyla euxinica
ACGTCTTTTTGGAGACCATAAAGAGGGATTACCCGGACCTCAAGGTTGTGGAGGGTACTCACCCCTTTCATGACCCGGATGAATTTAAGAAAGGTATCAAAGAATTAGTCTCCCAGAGGGTCGTTACGCCTCAGACCATGAACGACCTGGTCTTCAAGAAGATAAAGCTACCCCCTGAAAAAGAAGATTAAATAAGGCCAGAACCAAAACCTGGAGGATCATTTTCCGCTTTTTGATGAAGATCGGGGATGGGATAATGGGATATAGGACATAATTCCTTGCTGTTAGGCCTGTCAGTTCATCCAACACTTTAACCCTGGGAGGGGAAAGGACCACGGCCGGCGCTCCAAGGGATCGTCCTACCGCTTTTGCTGTATGTCGGTTATCTTGTTCTGTGGGTTGTCTACCTGACAACTGTTTTTAAGTCATGTGGAAATTCCGAATTTGGGCAGGATGTACGCCTGCAAAACAACCCACCCTACTATAATCAAGACAAATACCCAGATACCCATTCCACCACCTCTTTTTTGAGTTTCACTCTGTTCCAATACACAGCTCCTTCCAGATCTTATCGATACAGCGCACGGCTGTATAGATCAGCCTCACGAAAAACCGCCCTGAGATGCGCACGATGGTGCGTCTGAGCAGCTTCCCATATCCATACATGGACCGGAATCGGAAGAAACAGATGAAAATATAGATAATTGCTTTTCGCTTTCTTCACTACCGCAGGAAGGGCAGGGGCCCTTATCTTCCCCGGTGTTCCGAAAGCAGAGGGATTCAAAGGTGTTGTCACACTTCTTGCATTTGAATTCATAAATAGGCATTTGTTCTCCTTTGTACTGAATAATAAAATTCTTACCTGTCACCTGGGTTGAGAGGTTCAACATTCACGGTTCTCTCAAAGCAGGCGACCGCTTTATCCCAGTTGTGGATTAACGGATTACGTTGAGGAGATTGTTTCTAATTCCTCAATCCCTTAATTCCTAAATTCGCAATTCCGGTTTATCCGGATTAGGTGCTATAGAACCAAAAAAAGATAGAAGGTTTCAAAAATTGTTAAAGGGATCTGTATCTCTGTCCCTGATAAGTTAGATCATTTTAGAGAATTTGCAATTGCCTTTTTTGTCTCTTGAGCGATTTTCAGCTCTTCATTTGTAGGTATAACCAAAATTTTGACCTCGCTGTTCTGAGAGTTAATTTCGCTGATTCCGCTTCCGGCCAACTTATTTCGCTCCAGATCAATCTCCATGCCGAGTCTGTTCAGACCGCGGGAGCAGAGTTCGCGGACGTATGGTGAATTTTCGCCTATACCTGCGGTAAAAACTACAGCATCCAAGATCTCCAGGACCGCAAAATACGCGCCCATATACTTCTTTATCCTGTATGTGTAGAGATCCAGGGCAATCTTTGCACGACTGTCACCCGCGTCTATTTTTTCAATGACTTCCCGCATATCATTGGTTCCGCAAACCCCCTTCAGCCCGCTCTCGTTATTCAGTAATGTGTCAATATCTTTTGGCGACATCCCCAAATGATCTGTTAGAAAAAAAGGGAGCGCCGGGTCCACATCCCCTGAACGGGTTCCCATCACCAGGCCCGCAAGAGGAGTCATGCCCATGGTTGTATCCACGCATTTCCCGTTCTTTATGGCAGCCATACTGGCCCCGTTTCCGAGGTGGATGGTAATCAGGTTCAATTCCCCTAAGGGTCTGCCCAAGTATTCTGCCGCCCTTTCAGCAACATAGGCATGGGAGGTACCGTGAAAGCCGTATCGCCTTACCCGCTCTTTTTCGTATAATTCAAAGGGAATTGCATAAAGAAAGGCCCTCATAGGGATCGTCTGGTGGAAGGCTGTATCAAATACGGCGACCTGCAGGGCGTCTGGAAAGGCCTCTCTGGCGACCTCAATCCCAATCAGATTGGGAGGATTGTGCAAGGGGGCCAAGGGAATATTTCTCTTAATAGCGGCGATCACCTCTTCATCTATAATCGTGGTGGAGTGAAAGGCCTCTCCACCATGGACCACACGGTGACCAACAGCTGCGATCTCGTTTTTGTCCCGAACTGCTCCATATTCCTCATCAACGAGAAGATCAACGATATGCCTCATCCCCTCATGATGGTCAGCGATTAAAACAGCTTCCTTTATTTCTGTTGATTCACCATTTGACAGGATATTCTTTTGAATGATCAGACTTTCCTCTTCACCGATCCTTTCAGCTATGCCTGAAGCCATTACCCTATGGTCGGCCATGTCAAATAATTCGTACTTGATGGAAGAGCTTCCCGTGTTGATGACCAGTATTTTCATAATAGGCCTTTACCGGCTACCCCTCCTTTGATTGCGCTTGAATTGCGGTAATTGCAACAGTGTTGACAATGTCCGTTATTGTGCAGCCACGACTCAGGTCGTTGACTGGGTGTTTCAAGCCTTGAAGAATGGGACCGATTGCCACTGCGCCCGCAGACCTCTGTACTGCCTTGTAGGTGTTGTTCCCGGTATTGAGGTCGGGAAAGATAAGTACAGTGGCCTTACCTGCAACGTCGCTCTTAGGAAGCTTTGTCCTGCCTACCACCGGGTCAACCGCCGCATCATACTGGATCGGCCCCTCGATCTTCAGATCCGGAAGGCATTCCTGAGCTATGTCTCTTGCGATCCTGGTTGCTTCACGAACCTTGTCCACATCAGCCCCCTTTCCAGACTTCCCTGTAGAGTAGGACAGCATGGCCACAACAGGGTCGATGCCAAAGGTAAGTGCCGTTTGTGCCGAGCTGAGGGCGATTTCAGCCAATTGATTCGCATCCGGGTCAGGATTTACTGCACAATCCCCGTACACCAGCACCCTGTCCTTCAGACACATGAGAAATACGCTCGAAACAATAGAAAAGCCCGGTCTTGTTTTGATGATTTCAAGGGCAGGGCGAATTGTAGATGCAGTGCTGTGAACAGACCCTGAGACCATCCCATCGGCATCTCCTTTATAAACCATCATGGTTGCAAAATAGGTTTGATCACTCATGACATCAGACGCGTTCTCCACTGTGATCCCCTTGCTTTTCCGCAATTCATAATAGGTTCGTACATAGTCGTCAAAAAACCCGGATTTCAGGGGGTCAATAACCCTCGCGGTTTCTATCTGCAGCCCTAATTGGGCGATCTTGTTATGGATCAACTCTTCGTTGCCAAGAAGAGTGATATCTACCGCCCCCCGACGAAGCAATGTTTCCGCGGCATTTAGGATTCTCTCTTCCTCACCCTCTGGCAATACTATGTGTTTTTTGTTTACTCTCGCCTTTTGAACTAACTCATATTCGAACATCTCTGGTGTAATAATGGCGGTCTTCGCTGTAACAACCTTTTCCTCCAATTGGCTTTCATCAACATGTTCTTCAAAAATAGCCAGGGCCCGCGTTATTTTTCTGCAGTCATCCGGTGATATTGAGGCGTGTATCCCGTTGACATTTTTTGCTGTGGGAAAGGTATCCTCCTTAACGCTGAGAATGGGGACCATCGTGGGGAAGCCTTTGATCAATTCCCATACGGGCTTTTCCGGTTTCAATCCCCCCGTCAATACAATCCCCGAAATGTTCTTAATGGAAGTCGAAGTGACGGCAGCGAGACAGGCTACGATTACATCAGTCCTGTCTCCAGGGGTAATAATCAAGGAACCATATCTTATTCTCGTTAATAAATTTTGAAGATGCATTGCCGCGACCGTGAAGTTGTACACGTGCCGGTTCAACTGTTCTTCTCCATATAAAACCTCTGCGTCCAATTTTTCAGCAATTTCACCCACCGTGGGTCTTGTAAGAGATTCATCATTCGGGATGATATAGACTAATTGTTTCCCGGTCAAAGTCCTCTTTTTAAGAAGCGTTATAATGGCTTGATGATCTTTTGGGTTTGTTCGATTAACGATGGTTGCAATGACGTGGCAGCCCTTTTCAATAAGGGACTCGTGAGAAAGCTCGACCGATTGGACTACGGCATCCGTTGTTTTCTGATACGCGTTTGCAACCAGCAGAACCGGGCAGGAGAGATTTTTGCTGATCTCCGCGTTGATATCCAATTCAAAAGCCATAAGAGAGCTCTCAAAGTCGGTACCTTCACATAAAATGAAATCGTAGTCTTCTTTTAACTTGTTATATTTCTTGATTATCCCCTCAATTAACTCTGCTTCCCTGTTATATGAAACCAGATCCCCCGCCTCTTTTATGGTAAAACCATACATTTGATCATGCGGGATTTTAAGGTTGAAATGGGAGGACATCAACTTGATCGCACCATAGGGATCATCGATGCTCGTAACAAGTGGCCGGAAAAACGCCACTCTACGAATCTTTCTCAGCAACATCTCCATTATACCAAGGCTAATGGCTGATTTTCCGCTCTTTGCTTCAGTTGAGGTGACATAAAGATTGTTGGCCATGGTAAGCTCCTGTTACATGAGTTAAGAAAAGAGGTTAACGGCTTGGATAAAAAATGTAAAGCGTTTAGTTAAGGGGTGCAAATCAATTTTCCTGTTGACATACAAAGCAATCCTTTCCATACTCATTCTAAGAATGGTGCTGCCTGTCCCCGATAAAATGGGTATCATTGGAACGTCTTAATAAGTAGCGGTGCGCCTCCTGGATTCCCGCTTTCGCGGGAATGACGATGGGAGGCAAGTGACTGTCATTCCCGCGAAAGCGGGAATCCAGAAAAGTGGTCTTGGAAGTACTTGCCCTATTTTATTGAAAAGATACGTATCATTGATAATATCCAAAAACGACAGTTGTAATCACAACCTGTGGCCCCATGAACGATTACTCGGCTAAAGACTCGCACTAATCACGAAATAGAAATAGGAGAAAAAATGGATATGAAATTCTGCCCATGGTGTGGGGAAGGACTGGTGACCGTTCAAATTGCTGGGAAGCCACGTCTGAGCTGCGCATCAAAGACATGCGAATACGTGCTTTGGAATAACCCGATACCGGTTGTTGCGGCAATAACAGAACTGGATGGCAACGTTGTCCTCGCTCGCAATAAGGAGTGGCCGGAAAAGATGTTTGGCCTTATCACGGGTTTCCTCGAAAGGGGGGAAACCCCGCATGAGGGCGTTCTAAGAGAAGTCAAAGAAGAGCTGGGCCTTGAAGGAAAGATTGAAAGCTTTGTGGGCTATTATTCTTTTTTTCAGATGAATCAGCTGATATTGGCCTTTCATATAAAGGCGGAGGGGGAAATTATCATTGGTGAGGAACTGGACGAGATAAAACTCATCAGGCCTGAAAAGCTTCGTCCCTGGCGTTTCGGAACCGGCCTTGCCATTAAGGACTGGTTAGAGACCCGGAAGGCGCAAGCATAAAATGAAGGGCTGCCTGTAACTGAAAGTCTTTTCCCTTGCCATGGATGATTCAATGCCTTATGTTCTGCCTGAATATTTGCTAAACGTTTAGGTTGGGACTTTGCTGATTTGAGCCTGGGGTGTTTCAGGTTTTCGGTTGATCCTCAACCCGCTGACTTTAGACCACTTTACCTCTTAGCGAGATATGAAGGAGGAAATTATGGAAGGAATAGAGGCTATTATTGCGCGCGAGATCCTGGACTCTCGTGGTAATCCCACTGTGGAGGTGGACGTAGGATTGAGCGACGGCAGTTTCGGAAGTGCAGCCGTACCCTCCGGTGCATCCACCGGCAAATATGAAGCAGTGGAATTGCGAGACAAGAGGCGAAAGCGCTATGGGGGAAAAGGTGTTGAGCAGGCAGTGAAAAATGTAAACGGAATCATTGCCCCAGCACTTCTCGAGATGGACTCGACTGATCAGCGGCTCATTGATAAGACTCTTATTGAACTGGACGGGACAGCTAATAAGGGAAAATTGGGGGCCAATGCCATATTAGGGGTTTCCCTGGCCGTTGCAAGGGCTGCTGCCGATTCTCTCTATATGCCGCTCTACCGCTATATAGGAGGAACCAATGCATGCCGTCTCCCCATGCCCATGATGAACATCCTGAACGGCGGATCTCATGCAGCAAATAATGTGGATTTGCAGGAATTCATGATTATGCCGATTGGAGGTAAGACCTTTAAGGATGCTTTAAAGATCGGTGCGGAAGTTTTTCATGCCCTGGCCGGTGTTTTAAAAGATAAAGGGTTTTCCACGGCGGTAGGAGATGAAGGGGGTTTCGCCCCGGACCTGAAATCTGATGAAGCGGCTGTTGAGATGATTCTGGCAGGAATAAAAGCGGCAGGGTATAAGGCTGGCAAGGACGTGGTTCTCGCGATGGACCCGGCCGCATCTGAATTCTATAAGAACGGCAGGTATGTATTTTCTAAATCGGATCAATCAGTCAGGAACGGTGAGGAAATGATTCAGTTTTATGAGGACTGGGTGGATCGTTATCCGATTTATTCCATAGAAGACGGTCTGGATGAAAATGACTGGAAGCACTGGAAGAAGATGACAGGGCAAATGGGAGATCGCATCCAGATTGTGGGTGACGACCTCTTTGTCACGAACACCCGGCGTATTGCAAGGGGGATCAAGGAAAAATCGGCCAATGCGGTCCTGATCAAACTGAACCAGATCGGGACTCTGACAGAAACGCTTGAGGCGGTTCAGATGACACACAAGGCCGGCTGGAATGCGGTTATCTCACACAGGTCAGGAGAAACAGAGGATGCATTCATCGCCGACCTGGCCGTTGCAACAGGAACCGGACAGATAAAGACCGGCTCTCTATGTCGATCCGAGAGGATATGCAAGTACAACCAGCTCTTGAGGATAGAAGAGGAGTTGGGGGAGGCCGCCGAGTTTGGTTGGATTGATGATTGATGATTGGCTAATGATGATTGATCATGCAAACTTGGTTTAATGGAGATCATAAGGACAAGAATTAGGCAGCTGACTTTTTGTGAATCTGTGAATATATGAATATTGACGATTGGTGATGTCAGGTTTAGGTGAATCGCAAATCCGATGGGGGTTATCTATGGCTTATGATGCGAGTAAAAACCAGGTGTTGGACACCTGGGAAAATGAGGAGACAGGACTTCAGATATCAATAAACCGTTACGGGGATGGGGAACCCAAGTTACAGATCGGTCCCAGGACCTACACAAAAAAGGATGGAAGCAAGGGCTCTACCAAGACCGGCAGGCTCAGTATTGCTGATGTGCTCTGGCTTGAAGAGACGATAGTAGAGGTCAGGGAAAAGATGAACGAGTATTTCCTGGGAGAAAGCTGAAATTATTCTTGCGAGAGCCCTAAAGCGATTTCTACCTCGTTTGCGATCCGGGTGCAGTATTTTTCGGTCATATCGTCTGTGGGCCCCTCAACCATTACTCTACACAGGTTTTGAGTGCCGGAGTAGCGAACCAGTACGCGGCCCTGATCGCCAAGCTGGGTTTCAACGTCCTTGATTGCCTCCATTAACGGTGGAACAGAAGATATCTCAGGCTTGTTCCTGACCTCCACATTGATTAGCCTTTGGGGATAAACATCCATCATGGCTGCCAGTTGGGAAAGGGTCTTTTGCTCCCTTATCATTGCTGCGATCAGTTGCAGGGAGGTGATCACACCATCGCTTGTGGTATGGTGATCTAACAGGATTATATGCCCCGATTCTTCCCCGCCGATCACGGCCCCCAAACGCTGCATATCCTCTAAGACATATCTGTCGCCAACCTTAGATTCATGGCGGTTGATACCCTGTTTTTTGCATGCCACGCTAAGGCCGAGATTGCTCATTACGCTGGTGACCAGGAGGTTATTCTTTAACCTGCCCTGTTTCTTGAGGGCCTTGGCGCAGATCAGCATGATCTGATCGCCGGTAATTTCGCTACCCTTTTCATCGACTGCTATCAAACGGTCTCCATCCCCGTCAAAGGCGAGTCCGATTGAGGCGCCGCTCTGTCGCACATGTTCCTGCAGGTCTTGCGTAAACTGCGAACCGCAGTTATCGTTTATATTTTTTCCGTCAGGGCTATTGTGTATTATAGCAACATCTGCGCCTAAGGAGGTGAAGAGGGCTGGTGCGGTCTTATAAGTAGCCCCGTTGGCCGTATCTATGACTATCTTAATCCCCTCCATGGTCAGATCATGGGGGAAACTCTCTTTCAGAAAAGATATGTAGCGGTTAAAGAGATCATCAATCCGCGTTGCATGCCCCATTTCATTTGCCGGGGAGGCAATTTGGGGGAGGTTGCCCTTCAGGATGAAATTCTCTATAAGCTCCTCCTGCTCATCGGACAACTTGAAGCCATCCCCAGAAAATATCTTAATACCATTGTCTTGATAAGGGTTGTGGGATGCTGAGATCACAATCCCTGCGCTGGCATGGAGATCCACGGTGATAAATGCGATGCCGGGGGTGGGAAGGACACCTACCGGACAGGAGTCACCACCCATGGAAGAGATACCGGCTACAAGCGAGTCTTCCAACATATCACCGGAAATACGGGTGTCTTTTCCGATGACTATCTGTACCTTGTGGCCCTTTTTTTTGAGCAGACGGGTGACTGCCTGGCCCACAGAATAGGCGGTTTCACCATCCATCGGGTAGAGGTTGGCCTCACCTCTGATTCCATCAGTCCCGAATAATTTACCCATAGAATTCTTCCTTACCGCAGAGAAGGTGCTGTTACTTCCTGAACAGATTCATGGAAGGGAGTATCCCCGCTGTTTTCCGACAAAGCTCATGAATGATCCTGTCCAGCCAGAGTGTGCCTTCCCGGGATAGGTCTGCGGAAAGGCCCTTAATGATCTTCAGATAGTCTGTATTATTATCATTTATCTGTTTATGTAATCCGGTTAAGAAAGGGTCTCGATGTTCGGCCCCGATCCCGGCTGCCACGTCTGAATCGAATAAATCGCAGACCTGGCCGATATTGTTGTTCAGCTCAACTTTGCCCTCACCGGTACGCTTCCCGCTCCCATCTTTTTTTAGGGAATCGGGCATCTTGTCAGCCACGGCCTTGAGTCGTTTAATACGTTCTTTTTTGGCTATCGCTAATTTGTCAAGCGCGCCTGCATAGATCAGATCTCCCAATTCATGGACATTGAAAATCCCTTGCCTAACATGTATATACCATTGTTTTAAGGCTGCCAGATTTCCCAGATATAGGATATTATTTTCCACCATATGTGGAAGACCCACATAATTATCAGGGACAAAAGGGATTACTCCTCCGCGATGGGATTTCCCAATGACCATCTTGTTGTTTTCGAGAACGTCTTTCCTTAGAACAGTGCCTGCGATGACTATATTGCCGTATCCCAACCTCACAGGCCCAATTGCGCCTCCCTGGCCGCCTAAGAAGATACCCGGTTGGTTGAGCATAACACCTCGCGGGACGTCGCCAAAAAGCGAGGCCGTAGCCTTGTCCCCATCGGCCGTGAAATTAAAATGTATATAAGAACTGCCCACCTCGCTGTGGTCTTTACGGCTTGTTCCACCTGCCATCAGGCAATCACAGAAGTTGATCAGACTCCCTAAGGTAACAAAGGGCAAAAGGATGGTCTGCTTGAGGCCTACGCAATGGGCGCCGTTGGCCTGTTCTTCCAATATGCACCCTTCGCGGACATGAGCTCCAAGACCCATGCTTGACTTCTCTAAGAAAACCGCCTTTTTGAAGTATCCTCCCTTGAGTTCAACACCTGGGCCGATCTGGCAGTTCTCAATGGTTACCGGTCCTTCGCGGCCAATCTGGGCTCCTGCCGCAATGACCGTTTCCCCGCCATAGATGCGACATCCAGGATAAATCTTGACCCCGTTGCCGGAGATTTGCGCAGCCTTGACTCCATCCCCAATATCAATGGTGAGGGGATTTGGGATCTCCACGCCTTTCTCTATGAGCTGGATAATTGTTTCCTGATTATTGGGTGTTAGGTCCAAGTTTTTCTCCTTTCACTCCTACCTTTGTCTGACTGTTATTCATGCGTGCGGATTCTTATACAACCAATTGGTTTTTTTTTCAAAGGTTTTCGCCCTCCTTTATCCCCTTGACGAGTCGAGCAATCGCTGGCATTATTAATGAAACGTGTCAAAAAGAAATGGCACCCGCAAACTTATTCATAACGCTGACCTATGAAAAATCTTTATATAATCATTATTACGGGGCTTTCCGGTTCTGGGAAAAGCACTGCAATAAACGCCCTTGAGGACTCCGGCTATTTTTGTGTGGATAATTTGCCGGTTTTGCTGTTGCCTAAATTCTTGGAACTTTATGCAAATAACGCCTCCGAGGTCCAGAAAGTCGCATTTGGCATGGATCTAAGGCAGAAGGAATTTGTGAAAAACTATCACGAAATCTTACATATGCTGCGTAATGAGGGTTATCATTTCGAGGTCTTTTTTTTGGAGTCCTCTGAAGAGGTGCTGGTGAAACGGTTCAGCGAAACCCGGCGACAGCATCCGATTTCTGAGGGAACTGACCTCCTTGACATTATCAGGTCTGAAAAGAGGCAGTTAAGGGGACTGAAAGAGATAGCAGACAAGATCATTGACACGTCCAATTTAACGGTGCACCAGTTGAAAGATGTCATTATTCAGAATGCGTTGCAGGACGTCAGGGCTGAGAGAATGCGGATATCCGTTATCTCATTCGGTTTCAAATACGGTATTCCCCTTGAGGCAGACCTGCTTATGGATGTCCGGTTTATCCCTAATCCCTATTTCGTCCCTGAATTGAAAAAATTAGATGGAAAGGATGAGAGGGTGCGCAGATTCGTAACGAAATGGGATGAGACCCGGGAGTTCCTCGAAAAATATTTCGCTCTCATCGAGTATCTTCTCCCCCTTTATGAAAAGGAGGGTAAATCATATCTGACGATAGCGGTAGGTTGTACAGGCGGCCGGCACCGGTCAGTGACCATAGCTGAAGAGATTTGCGGGAATCTAAGAGTAGAAGAGAGGGAAGTGACGCTTAAGCATCGGGATATTGAACTGTCTGATCACTCAAACTCCTCCGATTCCTCTGTTGGATAAAAAAGATGCTGGTACTCCTCTCCGATTTTGTCGGTATGCTCTTTTAACAGGTGCCTTTCGGCATCCTTTCGAAAGTGCCTGGCCCGATTTTCCAAGTCATTCAACTTTTCCGTGATCCCCTGTTTTCGCAGCATTCCCTTGATGGTGCTGAATAGATCTTCACTCCCATAAAGCAATGTCCCTTCCTGAAGAATCTTGCACGCAACCATATGCTTGAAAGTTTCGAACTTCATCTGCTCCCTTACACGATTCATATCCTTAACAATATAGTCTATCTCCTCTCTGAGGTGGGGTGTCATCAGGATATCCTGTTTTTCCCGGTAAATTATTTCGTCTAACCTCTCTATTAACCGTTTTGGAAACAGATCATCCACAACGACTACTATGTCCATATCCGATCCTTTTATTAGTTTGCCGGTACTTCTCTCGGGACGGGGGACATCGTGGGCCATGTTATAAACAATATCTCCCGCGATTATAATGCAGGCCTGTCGACCTATCAGGTCACTGTTTCCAAACCGGTCCACCACTGCTGAAAGGATGGTGTAGGCCAGTTCCGACTTTGCCTTGGTTATTTGCTCAATGTGTGAATTGATTTCGTTGGCCCTTTGAAACAGGGCCTCGGGATCCTCTGCGAGTCCGATTATTGAATAGGTCAGGAATTCCCGCAAAATCGAGGGTGATAGCCGGGCAAAACCTTCAATTCTGCGATCCAGTCTCAAATATCTTCGCCCTATGGTCCGGATGGCCAGGTGTTTGGAGAGTTTGCAGCTACGCCACAGGAGAAGGAGGTCATTATCCATCGCTTTCAATATCTCGGCCCCGGTTAATGGTCCTTTCTCTTTCACAAGTCTTATGAGTTCTGTTTCCATACGATATTCCAAAAAAAACACCAAGTGGCTATGTTTTCAGACAGGTATCGCTTCTAACGTAAACTTGAAATCGCAATATGGCTCCCCTTCCATCACGGTCTGAGTGCGGGACATCTTGATTTTCGGATTGAAGCCTTCAGCAAAGGCTGCGTCTCTGATGCAGGAGAGACAATATCCGAATTCGCCGAAACCAAGATTCGCGTATTGCTCTGTATAACGGCATCGCGTTACACGGAATTCCAGCACAGTTTCGGAGACTTCAATAAATTCCAACTCCAGGGCTTCACCGCCGTGAGACCATAGGGATTTTACAACATCGGCCAGATCTCTTAGAGTATTGGAACCTCTTTCTGCTGCGATTTGCCTACCCGCATCACGGGCCAGTCCCCGAATAACTTCGGCGGCAATCTCCAGGCTCTTTTCGAGTCCAATCAGCTCGGCATAGCCCTTGATTAACGGCGCTGCAATGAGCGCTTCAATTTCCCGTTTTTCGATCAAACTGACTTCCATTTCGATACCCTTTATGAAGGTGTGTTGCAGGCGTTCACAGGTTTCAGGGTTTCTCTGAACTCCGCACCTGTGAAAGGTTAAAAGAATTGATAATTCACGTTCATTGCTATAATACAGAGGATCGTAAAAAGCAATTCGATTGACAGCAGCTCAGGCCAATGGTAAGAGGGCATCGGAATATTAATAGCTTTTTAGGGAAATTATTTACACCTCAACCCTTGATGGCCTCGTAAAAAGTCTCCAAGACCGTCACTCCCGCGAAAGCGGAAGTCCAGTCCCGTGGCGGGATGATTTCCCTGGATTCCCACGTTTGCGGGAATGACAAAACAGCTGTATGATTTTTTGCGGATTCATCACTCCTTTTTGAAAGGAATTCACTTGTCTATGAATCTAATTATGGTAATTCACTGCCATCAGCCCGTGGGCAATTTTGACCACGTTTTTCATATGGCCCATGATAAATGCTATCGGCCCCTGCTGGACCTGATTGAGGCTTTTCCTGAGGTCAGGGTAGGGCTCCATTTTTCAGGTCCTTTGTTGGAGTGGCTTGAAAAGCACCGGTCCGGCACATTGGAGCTTATGGCAGGTCTGGTCGCGAGAGGGCAGGTGGAACCCCTGTCCGGGGGGTTTTTTGAGCCTCTGCTTGCCTCTATTCCTGTGCGGGATGCCAGGGGTCAGCTCCTTATGATGAACGACTATCTTGAAAACCGATTCGGATTCAAGCCTCAAGGGTTCTGGCTGACCGAGCGCGTCTGGGATCCGACCCTTCCGTTGACGCTTGCCGACACGGGAATGGAATACACAGTGGTTGATGATACCCATTTCTATTATGCGGGTCTCAGACTCGAGGAAATCTATGGCCGCTACGTAACTGAAAAAGAGGGCCACACCCTGAGCCTCCTATCCACACCCATGACCATGCGCTATATTATACCCTTTAAGCCGGTGGAAGAGGTCATTGGTCATCTTCGGGGTCTTGAAGAGACCGGTCATAATGTAGCCCTTTACGGCGATGATGGTGAAAAGTTTGGGCTCTGGCCAGGCACCTATGAATGGGTTATTGAGAAGGGTTGGTTGGAAAAGTTTTTCTCTTCCATAACCGACAACCGGGAGTGGCTGAAGACCCTCCTTCCAGGGGAGTTTGTGACCTCAAGTCCACCCCTTGGCCGTATCTACCTCCCACAGTCATCCTATGAGGAAATGACAGAGTGGGCACTTCCACCTGAGCAGGGTAGGGTGCTTGAAGAGATTATCGCTTCGCTCAAGGATCAGGGCCGGTGGGATGAGTGGCGTCCCTTTGTGAGAGGCGGTGTGTGGGACAACTTCCTGGTCAAGTATGACGAGGCCAACCGGATGCATAAGAAGATGCTCTTTTTGAGTGAGAGGGTTGGCTGGGATGATGAGGCCCGGGACTATCTCTGGCG
>JACNJD010000318.1:14602-18074 GCA_014382715.1 Candidatus Desulfacyla euxinica
CCTGAAACAGGGAGGCGGCGGGAGGTGCCTGAAATCGGAGAAGAGGAGAATTTGACCCGGTTTGAAATGGTCAATGGTCCGGATCGTCTCTGTGCTGTCTTTTCGTTCTCTATCCCGGTCTCGGCCTGGTTTTTTCCGCTTATGACGGTGTCCAAGTCAGAAGAGGGATTTGAGCGCACCTATCAGGGCTCAAGCCTCCTCTTCCTTCATCCCATAAACCTTACCCCGGGACAAAAGACCAGGTTTCAAATTCAACTGGAGCTCAGGGAGTTATGATTTCGGGCTAATTCTTCAGGAAAGGATCGGAAGTTGTTCCCTTGAAGATCAAATCGGGACTCTTTAAAAAGACCTTGGTGTCCGGAGGGACAGATTCGGTAATCCAGACATTGCCGCCGATCACCGAACGGGCGCCGATCACGGTCTCTCCTCCGAGGATGCTTGCCCCTGCATAGATGACCACATCATCCTCTATGCTGGGATGACGTTTCTTTTTTCGAAGGTTTTCAAGGGCGCCCCTGGGAAGGGAGATGGAGCCCAATGTGACACCCTGGTAGATTCTTACGCGGTCTCCGATCTCGGTGGTTTGGCCTATTACGACACCCGTACCGTGATCAATGAAGAAACTCTCACCGATGTGGGCCCCGGGATGGATATCGATGCCCGTCTCGCTATGGGCATATTCAGTCATTATGCGCGGGAGCAGGGGAATGTCCTGTTCATAGAGCTGATGAGCCATTCGGTAGATTGTAACGGCAAGGAGCCCAGGATAGCTGAAGATGATTTCGTCATAGCTCTGTGCGGCCGGGTCTCCCTCTCGGGCAGCTATGACATCCTTGGCAAGAGCCTTTCGCAACCCGGGCATTTCTTCAAAGAAGTTTATGGTTGCTTCATGGCCCCTGTCAAGGCACTGGGTGCAGGGGAGATCGTAGCGGAGGCATTCATGGCGAATGGAAAGGGTAATCTGCTCGGCCAGGGCCTCAAAGAGTCCGGTGACCTCCTGTCCGAAGTAATAACTGAGATTGATCCTGTCCACGGGCGCGCTTATAAAATAGCCGGGAAAGAGTATATTTCTAATCTTTTCAATCAGGGCAATGATTGACTCGCGTGAAGGAATGGGCTCCGGGCTCACGTGCTCAAAGCAATCACTTCCCTCACAGGAGAGCACGAGTTGGTCAACGATACCGGGGATTTCCCGCCGATGGCGCTCCCTGCTTGACTCATCAATCTCGCATTGGTCTTTTCTTGGCAAACCCTTCATGGCATTGTCCTCATGTCCCCCGTGCGACAATCTCTCTCGCCCTCTTTAACATGCCTGACCTTCAGGTTTCCAAAAAGGAGAGAGTTTGCGTAACTTCTCGATAATCGGCGGGATCTTGTCTATTACGAAATCGACCTCCTCCTCGGTATTATAAACGCTCAGGCTGAACCGTACGGATCCATGAGCCATGGTAAAGGGAACACCCATGGCACGAAGCACATGAGATGGCTGAAGGGACCCGGATGTGCAGGCCGACCCGGAAGAGGCGCAGATGCCGAATTCATCCATGAGGAGGAGGATGGATTCTCCTTCAATAGATTCAAAGCTGATGCTGGTGGTATTTGGAAGCCTTTCAGCACCGCCGCCGTTAATGCGGCTCTTGGGAACCCGCCTCAATAACTCTGTTTCAAGTTTATCCCGGAGGGCTTTCACCTTGGTGTTCTCTTCTTCCAGACGGTTTAGGGCCAATTCGCAGGCCTTACCGAGTGCGATTATACTTGCCGTGTTTTCAGTCCCTCCCCGACGTCCCAGTTCCTGGTGCCCACCGACCAGAAAGGGGGAAAACTTGGTGCCCTTTCGGACATAGAGTACCCCGATCCCCTTGGGGGCATGAAGCTTGTGGCCGGAGATGGAGAGCATGTCAATGGCACTGTTCTGAAGGTCTATGGGGATTTTGCCGGCAGCCTGGACCGCATCCGTATGAAATAGAATTCCCCGGTCCCTTGCCATCTGGGCGGCCTCTTCCACCGGAAAAATCACCCCGGTTTCATTGTTGGCCCACATAAGACTGACGATGGCCGTATCCGGGGTGAGGCTCTCCTTGTATCGATCCATGTCTAAGTGCCCCTCCCTGTCCACCGGGATCTCGGTCACGCGATAGCCCTGTTTTGCCAGCTCATTGCAGAGCACCTTTACGGCAGGATGTTCTACACGACTGGTGACGATGTGAACCTTGTCTTTCCCTGTACTCAGGGCGGACATAATGGCCGTATTGTCGCTTTCAGATCCGCAACTTGTAAAGATGATCTCTTCGGGCAAGGCGCCCAAGATGGCGGCTGTCTGCTCTCTGGCATCACGGATATTGCGGGCAACCTGACCCCCAAATGTATATGCGCTGCTTGGGTTTCCATACCGGTCAGTGAGGAAGGGAAGCATTGCCTCTAATACTTCAGGCGCCACCTGGGTAGTGGCGTTATTGTCCATGTATATGGGTGTCATTCTGTTACCTCCTCAACGACCAGCTCAGGCCATACCAGATCCCGGAGCTTTTTTTCCACTAAATGGGTCAATGTCAGATCAGAGGATTTGCAAACGGCACAGGCCCCGCGGGTAGCCACTAAAACTCGATTTCCTATCACGTCTATCAGCTCTATATCACCACCGTCCTGCTGCAGGGAGGGCCTGATTTCCCGTTCAAGGGTCTCCTCGATCATCTTGATTTTCCGGATGTTGGAGAGTTTCGGGCGTTTCGCAGGCGCTTCTTCTTCCCGAACCTTTGCAATAAGCTCCTGTATAGTGTCATGGCATGTCTCACAGCCACCACCGGCCTTGGTATAATTTGTGACTTCTTCAACCGAAGAAAGATTGTTTTCTTTTATAGCCTTCCTGATCTCCACATCGGTGACCCCGAAGCATTCACAGATGACCTCCCCCTCCTGCTCCTTTGGGGCCTCTCCTTTGTAGTTGGAAAGGGCTGATTCAAGGGCCTGCTGGCCAAGCACGGAGCAGTGCATTTTTTCCTTGGGAAGACCGCCTAAATAATTTGCAATCTCCTGATTGGTTATCTTTTCAGCCTCTTCCACGTTCTTTCCCTTGAGCAGTTCGGTGAGGGCCGAGGCCGAAGCGATGGCACTGGCACAACCAAAGGTCTGGAATTTTGCGTCTTCAATCGTGCCCTCGTCGTTCACCTTCAGGGTAAGTTTAAGGGCATCTCCGCAGGCCATTGAGCCCACTTCACCGACTGCGTTGGCATCCTCCACTTCCCCGGCGTTCCGGGGATTGAGAAAGTGCTCCTTTACCTTATCCGTATATTCCCACATAGGACCCCTCCTTATAATAAACTGGTTTAAAAAATATCAATTTAGCACAAAAAGAACTTGATCTCAACATGCAATCATTGCTCAGCTTCTTCTCCCTCCCCATATTACCTCCCTATTAGTTCCAGGAATCTGTCTGGGCGCGGGGGAGCTGGCAGGCCATCATGGATCGAATATA
>JACNJD010000088.1 GCA_014382715.1 Candidatus Desulfacyla euxinica
GACCGCACGATATGGACATCATCTGCTCCCCGATCCAGGCAAAGGGGAGATAGGAGACAAAATCATCAGTGTCATAGCAGGGGTCAACGGCCATGAGGTTCTTCCCCATGGTGAGCATATTCCAGTGGGTCAGAAGCGCACCCTTGGGAAGAGCCGTGGTTCCGGAGGTGTAGAAGAGGAGACAGACATCGTCGCCATGGCCCTCATTTATCATTTTTTCAAAAAGATCCGGCTCCTTTTTGTCAAGCTCCTTTCCGAGTTCCTGAACCTTTTTTATGCTGATGAGATGCCCCTGGTGGTAATTCCTCATGCCTTTGGGGTCATCCCATATTATCGTTTGCAGCTTAGGGCAATCATCCTTGATAGAGAGACCCTTATCGGTCTCCTCCTGGGTCTCACCCACGAAAAACTTGGCGTCGGAGTGGTCAATAATATATTTGACCTCATCCATCATACAGTCCTGAAACAACCAAACACCGACTCCGCCGGCACACATGGCGGCCATCTCTGCCCAGAGCCCCTCGGGCCGGTTGTCCCCGATCATGGCCACCTTATCCCCTCGCTTTAACCCGAGACTGACCATACCGAGGCTGAGGTGTTTCACGTTATCAAAATAATCCTGCCAGGTAAAAGGGATCCATATGCCAAACTCTTTCTCCCGCATGGCCACCTTATTTTTTCCGTACTTCCTGCACTGTTTAAGAAAGAGCTTGGGAATCGTGAGGTCCTTGGTGATCTCTATCCCGGATCCGTTCATTTCTTGTTCTACCTCCTTGTGGAATACAAATCCTCTTCACCCAAATAAGCCTTAACCACTTCAGGATTCGCCTGAACCTCCTCGGGAGTCCCATCCATAATCTGGTTGCCAAAATTCAGCACATTAACCCGGTTGGATATATCCATGACTACACCCATATCGTGTTCTACCAGAACACAGGTTATCCTCCAGCGTTTCTCCTCATTTATGTCGAGGATAAAACGGGCCATGTCCTCCACCTCTTCCAGATTCAGCCCGGCGAGAGGCTCATCTAAAAGGATGAGTTCCGGGTTTAACGCTAATGCCCGGCCTAATTCAACACGCTTTTGCAATCCGTAGGGAAGCATATGAGCCGGTTTGTCCCTGATACTTTCAATCTCTAAGAGATCGATAATCTCCTCTTCAATAAACCTCCTGGACGTAATCTCTTCGGCCTTTGTCTTACCCACATAAATAGACCCGCTGATGATGCCGCTCTTAAGATGTATGTGCCTCCCCAATCGGATGTTGTCGAGGACCGTCATCCCCCCGAAAAGCTCTAATTTCTGAAATGTCCTGGAAATCCCCAGCTCTGCCCGCCTGTAGGGTCTTAACCCGTTGATCTCCTGGCCCTTGAAAAAAATATTTCCCTTCTGAGGCCTGTAAAGCCCGTTAATACAGTTCATCATAACCGTCTTGCCTGCGCCGTTCGGGCCGATAATCGAGTGAATCTCACCCTTCCTCACCTCTAAGCTGACACCGACCAAGGCGGCCACCTTGCCAAAGGACATGTGGACATCTTCGAGCTTAAGAATTATATCACCTTCCTTGAGTTCCCCCCCCTGAACCATATCACGGGCCTCCATTCTTATTAGTGAACTATCTCCTCAATAAGCTTATACAATTACTCACACGCTATATTATTGTCAACTAAAATCTCCCGGCAAATGATCCCAAAAAGATCAATAACCGCAAAGGAATAGCCTCTAAGGGCTCGCGAAAAAATAACTTCACATTTTCGCATCCCATCTTCAGGTCATCTTCGGCTGCGCCTCAATTGCAAAATCCTCGACATAGTAAGACTATTTCTGTGGTTTCGGAGTCTTTGCTTACCTGCTCAATCGACGCAGCCAAATCTAACCTAAATCTGGGCGCCAATTCTGGGAATTTATTTTTGCGCGAACCCTAAATCGACCCGGCCAAATTTTGGCTAAAAAAATTGGGATTCATTTCGGGAAAAAAATTCTTGCGGCATTGACCTAAAAAATACTCATCCGTCATCCCGGCGATAGAATCCCGCACAATCGCTGCCAAAGGGGTCTGTTCTACATATTTCGGCGACATCCCCTCCAAAAATCCCTTGTATATGGGGGAATTCTCATTCCCTGTTTTGAGATCTTCAAGGTATTTTTCAAACAACAGCTCAAACATAAGTTTAATCTTGGTGGTTTGCCCTTTAACCCTGCTGTCTTGATAAATATATCTCTTATTAAATTCCTTAAGCTTTTTCAATGCAAATCCCACATCATTACTGAAATTGAGATCCTCCCTGTTCAGGCTATTTGCAACAAGGTCCTCCACAAGGGTATAAACAATGGTCCCATTGGTATCCCCCAGAACCCGCTTGCAATCCTCCGGGATATCCTGCCGGGCAATCAAACCGAGTCTGATGGCATCTTCTATATCCCGGCCGATATAGCTTATGGTGTCGGCCATTCTGACTACGCAGCCCTCCAATGTCATTGGCCAGATATCGACGGAAGGGTCTCCCTCCTTCTCTCCAATTTCAATAATGAGGGTTTTAAAATTTTTTTCTCTCTTTGGCGCGATGGACTGAGAATGAATCTCGCCGTCGTGACAGAGAATCCCATCCAGCACCTGCAGCGTCAGGTTCCATCCCTTCCCCTTCCTCTCTATCTCCTGCAGGAAACGGACACCCTGTATATTATGGAGAAACCGGCCTATCTGATGAGATTCACAAAGAACGGAGAGAAATCTCTCCCCATCATGCCCGAAGGGAGTATGACCAATATCGTGCCCAAGGGCTATAGCCTCAATGAGGTCCTCATTAAGCCGGAGAAGACGTCCTATGGTCCTTGCTATTTTGGACACAAGCTGCACATGCAAAACCCTGTGGGTAATGTGATCATTTTTTATCAAATAAAAAACCTGAGTCTTGTCTATATACCGGGAATAGGCTAAAGAATGGAGTATCCGGTCAGAATCAACCGAAAAACTCTGCCTGTGCCCTTGTTCAATGTCATCATCTCTCTCTCTTCTCACTGCCTGACAACTGAGACAAGCCCATGAAGAAAATCTTTCCTTCTCATTTTCATCCAGATCGTTTTTTATGCTGAGAAGCAGCTTGTTATATATCACTCGTCTGAATCCTCCCTAACTTCGTTTTTTGCGTACACCTTTTTGAGCTCATTCCAGACGTTCTTTCCTCTTTCCGCAATAACTTCATGGGCCTTGCCAGCTACCCTCAGAGACTGTTCCTTTAGCTCATCATTTCCGGGAGCTTCTTTCCCTTCTTTTTTGTACTTCCAGCGCAAGATAGACCGAGCAGCTCCTATTTCAACATTTTCAGCTAACTTTTTGATACCTTTCTTGATATTTTCATCCATGATCTGTCCCCCAATATTTTTTCCTTGCAAATCAAAATCGGCAATGTTATAAAGATCGGCTTATGAATTTCGGGCCTCACTTCGGGGCAAAATGTGAGGTTTTGGCTTCCATACGTATTCATAAACCAAT
>JACNJD010000186.1 GCA_014382715.1 Candidatus Desulfacyla euxinica
TATACAGTAACAAGGACCGGTACATTATTATCATATTCATAAACCGCCCGCAAGACGTGTTCATTATAAATCTTATGGGCAATGAATCTATTAAAATGGCCTTTTAGGACTTCGTCAGGGAAAAAAAGAGTCTCCGCAATTTGCTCAATACTTAATTCCCATTTTTGAGCCCTTTCAAGCGCATGATATAAGAACAGCACATCCACAAATCGTTCGTCGATGGCGAAAGAGAATAGCTTTCCGCGGGTCTGAACCTTTTCTGTTGAGATCTTGATTTCCAAGAGCTTATCACCTGGTGCAAGGGAGAAATTTCCGGTATAGTTCGACGTAACCCTCGTCAGCCACTAATTACACTAACATTCACTAATTTGTGCCCCATTCGTGCCATTCGTGGCTATCTGCTGTTTCAAAATTATCGACCTGTGTGAACCCATGAACGGTTACCTTACCCTTTTTTTGCCATGCGCTATGCTCTCTGCGCCACTCGCCTCCGGCGTCTCTGTCTCAAGGTCCGGCAACATGACCACCATGGCAAGAACAAACCAGAAGGGTTCCATTATCCGTACAATGATAAAGGTGTTTGATCCAACCGCATGGACCAAGAGTCCGATGAATCCCGCCAAAAAGCCCATAGAAAGGCCTTTATCAAAGGGTTCATCCACCTCCTTGACGATACGATGTGTTAGCCTGAATATGCTTGACAACAAGATAAGAAAGATGAACAGCCCGATGAGCCCTGTTTCAATGAGCACCCTGAAATATTGGGCATCAACAAATCCATAACCTGTTACTCCAAAACCTAACACAGGATGCTTGACAAAATCACGTGAAATATTCGCCCAACTCTGCAACCGGGCAGCAGTCGAAGTATCGATTCTGGCACCTCCCACCTTGATCTGCCCCCGCTGCTCTCGCTGCTGAAAGGTGAAGCTGGCTCTCTGTGTCAGCGTCTTAGGGGCAACAAAGGGAATAAGTAGCCCCAAAATAACGAGTCCTATTAAAACTACACGTCTTTTTTCAGATAACCAGAGGAAGGCCAACGCCACAAAAATAATGCCGAGGTAGGAGCTCCTGGATCCGGTAAGAAGCAGCGGAATGATAAAAAGGGTTGTCAGGAATCCATATATCATCTGTAATCGGAATGAGGTAGTGGTTAGCAGCAGCCCGGCAGTGATCGAAATCATAAAAACAAGGTAGCCTCCAAAGGTATTCGGCTCCCCAACCTCACCCTCAAAAGGGGCTGAAACTCTCCCCCCTTCCGGAACCTGGAGTATTCCAAGGACCGAGACAATAGCGCACGTAATCAGCAATGCCCATAAGTAGGTTCGCGCCTGTTTCATTGTTTTCAGATGATTGACGACCATAAAATAGACGAGCGTGTATTCAAAGTATTTCAGCACAAAAAAGAAACCTGTTTTAAGATCGACTTTCAAAAATAGTGCTCCTATCAGGGTGGAAATGAGACAGATTACAATGTAATAAGCGATCGGTTTATTGAGGGGGGTCCTTAAAAAGAGCCCCAGCTCTTTGTTGACAGCCATTTTTGCGATCCAGGTGAGTCCGATAAGGAGAATCAGGAAGTCATCCGCCCTCAGCGTCACGCCTCTGCCCAAGGAAGCGCCCTCTGTGGTGCCAACAATAAACTCCGGGCTCAGAAGCATGGAAAAGATAAGGATATAGAGGGCGGCTTCGGTGCTGGCCAAGCAGACAATAAAGACCGCTACACCGCCTCCTATGGCAAATGCCTGGGTGGCGGTAAGTTCCGGTATCATATAGGAAAGGCCTAAGATCAGGACCAGCAGCATGACCAGAGGGATAATGAATTGAATACTGCTTGGGCCGGAGGATTTATTCATCGTAGAACCGCCTTGCAATTGAGACCCAATGTGTTTAGGTCATTCGCTACTTGATCTGCACGATTCTGAGACACAAAAGACCCGACGAGCAGACGATATTCCTTTTTGGGGGTTTCGATAATGTACGGCGAATATACCGTTTTGCTGAGCATCGCCATTTTCTCATTTAAGGCTTCCTTTGACGAGAATTCTCCGATCTCAACAGCATAGGGGGTTTTCGAGATGGTCGCTGATGACAGGGAATATTTCTTCTTGACTTCCTCAGCCTGCTCAGAGGTGGCAAAGGATCCAACGAATATCCTGTACCACTTGCCCTTCTTGCCGAGATCAACATGGTTCCAATAGGCCCAGAGGCCATTTTTCTTAAGCAGGTCAATCTCCTTTTTTGCCTGCCCTAAGGTCCTGAAAGAGCCGGTGCGAAGAGAATAAGGATATCTTATGGGTTTTGTTGCAGCAGGAAGCTCCTTCGTTTTTGGGATCTCTTTGGGAGGCGGGGGCGTTGATATGGCCATTTTAATCGGCTGAAACACCTTTTCTTGGGGGAGGATAGGCCTTGTATCTTTCATCACGGGCTGTTTTGCAAACAGCTCTCCGTCAGTCTGCAGGAAATCATTTTGCAGCAGCACACCAACAGTCAGGGAGAACAAGGCAATCAGAGACACCCAGAGCTTTAACGAGCCTCGGTTCTTTCCCACGTCTCTCTCTTTACTTTTCTGTTTGGTATGAACCGATGGTTCAACCTTTTTGGAAGTTACATTTTCCCGCGTTTCGCTAAAATTGGAAGCTATCTTTTTTCGCGTCTCATCAAAGATGGACAAAACCCTCTTCCAACCCTTTTTCTCTTCGTCCTCCTTATAGGAATAGTAGGATTTATAGTATTTGTACCCATGAAAATCAGGGCTCAGTTCGCTCTTAATGTCATTCAAGACGACCCCGAGAAGGGTAGCCCTGACCTGTTCTAATTGAGTCGCAGATCTTTTAAGAAGGGTCCTCGACACAGCGCCGACACGATACACTAAGAGCACTGCATCCACTTTTGTGCCTAAGATGATCGGATCGGATGTGGAAAGAATCGGGGGCGTATCGAACAAGACAAAGTCATACTCCCTCTTGACTTCATCCATGAGCTCCACTAAACGCTGTGAATCGATCAGTTCTGAAGGATTTGGCGGTATGGTGCCGCATGTCAATAAATTGAGGTTGTCAAGCCCGGCCGTGGCCATCACCTCATCCATGCTCATTTCCCCTACCATAATATCGGTAATCGTTTTCGTCACTTCGCCAACGGAATAGTTCCCGAGCAGTACATCCGTCAATCCGGGATTACGATCAACCCCAAACGCCTTAAATATTGAGGGTTTTCTCAAATCGCACTCCACGAGGAGGGTTTTCGTACCCGCCTGAGCCATGGTGATGGCCAGATTGGTGGACACCATTGTCTTCCCCTCTGAAGGTGACGTGGCCGTAACCGCTATGGCCTTTATCTTTTTTTCCATATCGCTGAAGTTGATATTCGTCCGGAGCGCCCTGAAACTCTCTGCTATCATAGTTTCCGGCAAAAAATGAGAAACAAGGAACGCTTCCTGTTTGAAAGGGGACGTATCTCCATCTTTTTGTCTGCTCTCCTCCCTTTCATGGATGCTGACAAAATCCCCGTGAGGAATAATTCCCAGGACCTGGGACCCGAGCGCCTCCTCCACATCCTCGATAGCCGCAAGAGAGGTGTCAAATGTCTCGACAACAAAGGCGACTACCAGACCAATGACCAGACCGATGACCAGTCCTATCGCCCCCTTTGACGCTGTTTTTGGCGGATTAATAGGGAACCTTGGGAAGAGCGCAGGCCTGACAATAGTGACCTCGTCTGGCTTTTCAGCCTTACTGATCAGCGCCTCCTGATTCTTTTTTTCAAGGAGAACCGTCATATCATTAAATGACGCAACTTTTCTTTTCAAACGCTTGTACTCAAGCTTTTTTTCCATCAAATCGTGAGTCTTTCCGTTGACCTCTTCAAACCGCGCTTCCAATGCCGCCCGTTTCCTGTCAATATTCTTCATCTCTAACAGGGCGAGAATTCTCATCTTGCTTACAGTTTCTATTATTTTACGCTGTTTAGCAATGACTTCGGGGTACTTGGCTGTGTAATCCTTCAGCAGTGAATCCCGCTGCATCAGAATGTCTATGAGGCCCTCATTACTCCTTTCATATTGCTTACCGGCGTGTTCCGAATAGAGGGTATCACCGGCACCGGATGGATTTTTCAGGAACTGATCCAGCTTGGTCAGCAGGATATCCAATTGTTCTTTTGACTCTTCTAAATTCTGTAATGCCCCCTTGGTCTTCCTGGATACCAGCAATAGATTCTCACCCTGAAGGTCAATGGAGACCAACTGGTTTTTTTGGGTAAAGGTGTTGAATGCATCTTCTGCTTCCCGCAATTTCTGCCGCACCCGTGTCAACTCCTGGGAAATGTATTTCACTGCCTCGGTGGTTCGTTTGCTCTGTTCTTGTTTGCGTACAGTCATATAAGCTAACGCCACGGTGTTTGCCAGCTTTTGGGCAAAGACCGGATCTCGATCCGTCACCTGTATCGCTATGATATTGGCAAACCCTTCTCTCGAAACCTCTATCTTTGACCGGAGCCCATCAATTACCGCGGCCACATGAGGGTCCAACTGGTGGCCTTCCGTTGACGCGTTATCCGCTATCATTCCTAATTCCTTGGCAACTCTTTTCATAACCGGGTAGCTTTCCAGCACGGAAAGCTGGGTCTCCATGTCGTCTCCCTCAGACCAGGACATGGTCTTGGCATAGAGCCCCTCCACAGTTGTCTCCTTTTCAAATTTGATGCTACAGACTGAGGTATACAGGGGGATGGGGGCATTCATGGCGGCAAAAACCGTGCTGAATATACCCATTATAGCGGCTATAAAGATAACGGTAAACTTCCGTTTCTTAAGGATTCGCAGATATTCACTCAGATTTATGTCGTATTGGGCCAAGACTGTATCTCTTACTGTGACCGTTCAAGGGTTCAAAGGTCTCAGGCTCAGCGGATTAATGACAATTGATTATTGACGGTTTTGGAAATAATTTCCTGCGCATCATCGGGTGAGACATGGCAATAGAAAATATTGCCTGGTTCTACAACAACGATGGGACCTTGCTCGCAGAAACCGTGGCATCCTGTGGCGCGCACCAGGACGTCTTTTTCCAGCCCCTGCTTGGCCAATTCGTCTTTGACCGCATCAATTAAGATATGGGAGCGTGATGCACGGCACCCGGTTCCACCGCACAATACGAGAGATGATTTGAAGTTATTTCGGTAATTTTGGAACTCCCCTCGAAGGGCTTCCAGATCGCTTATGGTTTTGATCTCAGTCATTCGAGTCTTCCTCCGTTCCACCATTACCGAGAACTTTGATGAGTTTGCGCAGTTTGCCGGGATTCATGTGGTGGTGGGTCGTTCCGTTTTCAGTAACGACCGGCGCAAGTGCGCAGGCACCAAGACAGTTCACATGTTCAATGGTAAACAGGCCGTCTTCCGTTATTTCATCGGGTTCAACTCCGAGTTGACCGACAGCCTGGTTGAGAATCAGTTTAGACCCCCGCACATGACATGCGGTGCCAGTACATACTTTGAGTACGTTTTTTCCGCGGGGGGTCAGTGAAAACGCCTTATAGAACGAAGCAACACTGTAAACTTCCATGAGCGGCATTCCCAGTTCACTCGCTACAGCCCTCATGGCCTCTTCGGAGACATACCCATAATTCTTCTGTACATCCTGCAGCACCTCAATGATCTGATTGGGCTGACTCCGTCGCCCGTCCAAAATCGAGTCAAGTGTAACTTCCGGCATAGGAACCTCCTTAAGGTTGAACATTATTTTGTTGACAAAAACTCGGGCAAGGGTATAAGTCAGGTTGGTATATGTAAATACATTAAAAATGCACCGTTATTGCATATGTATTATATGCAATAACAGTACCCATTTGATGTATATTTAATGCATATAAATAATGTGCAGTAATTCTTTGCGAGACCATCAATATGTTGCGGGGGAAGAATCTATGGTCAGAAACAAATCTCCACTAACAAAATCAGCCAATAGGAATTTAGAGGGTCTGCCGAAAGATCTTTTTCGCCTCTGGCGAATTCCTTTTAACGGGGATCAAGATCCTTCAAAGTTAATGAGTACTCTTCGAGAGCGGATCAAGGAGTTGAACTGTCTGTATGGGCTTGCACAGATGGCTGAACGTCATGCAGGTTCTGTTGAAGATCTGTTGAAAGAGCTTGTGAACTTTTTGCCCTTTTCATGGCAGTATCCGGACATCACCTGTGCCCGGATTGTGTTCAAAGGAGAAACATACAAAAGCAAGGGATTCAAGATTACCAGGTGGAGACAGTCGTCACAGATTTTCATGTATAATGAGCCGGTTGGCGAAGTCTCCATTTTCTATCTCGAAGAAAGACCGCCAGAGAATGAGGGACCATTCCTAAGGGAGGAACGTATTTTATTGGATGCATTGGCAGGACGAATAGGCTCTGCGGCGATGCGGATTTCTGCTGAACAGGAGTTGCAGGAGCTTAACAAACAGTTGATCATCGAACGAAAGGCATTACAGGAGGCGAACGCCGCTCTTCGAGCAGTTTTGGCAAGGATTGAGGAAGAAAAACAAGAAATCCATATGGATATCCGGGCGAACGTTGACAAGATTCTGATGCCTGTTTTGAACGAAATGGCGCTGCATTTACCCGAGATCTATAGAAAATATGCGAAGATGCTGAAAACCAATCTGGAGGACATTGCGTCCCCGTTTGTCAATCATCTATCGGAAGCCTATCTTTCTCTGACATCTACAGAATTAAAAATTTGCAATATGATTCAAAATGGCCTTCAGACCAAGGAGATTGCCCAGATTCGAGAAGTGTCCGTTGGAACCATCAACCGTCATCGTGAGCATATCCGTAGGAAGCTAAAGATTACCAACAGCGACGTCAATCTAATGACATACCTGCAATCCAATATGTGGAAGAAAGCTTGATGGCCATGTAAAAAGTCCTTTTTACATGGATTCAGGAATTTAGGAATTGCGAATTATTGTAAGCAGTTAGCGCTAAGGGTATTACTCGAAATCCCGAACTTTCCGACTTTTTACGGGGCCATCATTATTGACTATTGACGAATGACAGACCTGCGGGTCAAAATGGCCTGGCTTCCACTATGTCGTTATATTTGCTCCAGAATATCCAATCCATCAGCGGGTCAAGATTGCGGATCCATTTGTTGATATCTCCAATCACCATTCTTGGAACATACACCAGATCACCATCTCGGAGTTTGATATTCTGGGAAAGGTCTGCCCTTTCCAGGAGGGCTTCAACATTTGCCATCATGACGAGGGGCTTTTTTCCGGGTTCGGTTGCCCTTACAATGAGGGTATTTTCCTCCTTGGCCTCATCTGTGAACTTGCCTGCAAGGGCAATGGCAGAGAGGAGATCCTCGGCATCCTTGAGGTCGTACACCCCCTGGTCTTCTACCTCTCCCATAACAAAAACCTTTTCCCCGACTTCCGGCAGTTCCGGGATGTCCACCGTGTCTCCGGTATCAATGATGACATTCAGGTTTTCATTCCCCTGTGCTATTATATCATAGATATTGATCACATATGTTTTTCCTTTTCTGATCAGTTTCAGACGTCTTATATCCCCCTTGACCGTATACCCATGCGCTAAGGCAATAAAATCCATTAATGTCGTCTTGCCTTTGAGAAAAATCTGACCGCTCCCGGTCTGGATTCCCGACCTGAGCAGTGAAAATTCCCCCAATGCAAGAGCGCTCTTGCTCCTATATTCTTTCACCATCACGTCAATCCTCGGCTTTCTTATATAGGCGGAGAGTTCCTTGGTCAGGAGGGTATCCAACTGGGTGGGGGTTATACCGCCGACTTTCAGATTGTCTAAGAATGAATAGTTGATCTTGCCCAAGCCATTTACCGTAACGAGAGTTGTTGTGCTCTTTTCTCCGACACGCGAGTTGATTTCCAGGATATCAAGGGGGCCGATACGATATTGGGGAATACCGTCAATTGTCTCGAAAACCGAATTTTCCGTGACATTGCTCATCTTGGCCAGCTCCAGCTTCTCCGTCTCCTTCGTCTTTTTCATTTCGGCCAATTCCGGTTTGGTGGCGAACAGCTCTTTCACAGGTATCCCCTTCACGGCCGTAGTGCCGCATGTCAGAATCATCAGGGCCATCAACAGAAGGCAGGTAGCTATAAGCGTTTTAATGAATAACGGATATTTTTCCTTCGCATCTTTCACAGGCTTTTTACTTTACCGAAAGGATAGTGAATAACATTCGTGAAAAGACCGTCAAATAGTCGACAACTCAACCTCTTAACGGTATCCGGGACACCCGCTTACTCAGGGAAGTTCTTCTTCCCCGACCGTATCCACAATACGTAGAAGCGGCGAGTTCGATAAATGGACTATCTTTCCTCTCTTCATCTTTTGTCCCACGCCATCATAAAGGAGTTCGATCACAGGCTTGAGCGGATGATTCTTATCAGTGGACAACACACGACCGATCGCCTTATTATTGAGCAGTACATAAGAGTTGACCGGGAATAGAGAGATCTCAGCCAGAAACTCCTTGACGATTTTGTTTGGGAATTTTCCTTTGTCGATCCCTATTACCGATTTAACGGCATCCGTCTCCATATACTTTTTTCGGTATGGCCGGTTCCGGATCATGGCCATGTAAATGTCGACCAATCCTATAATTGATGCAAATTCCGATATCTCATCCCCGCTCAATCCCTTGGGGTATCCAGATCCATCCGATCTTTCATGCACCTGAAGGGCCACGCGCGCCAGCCAGTGAAATGCCTCACCCATCTGACTGATAACCTGGGCGCTGAGCTCGGGATGCTTCCTGATGACGGCTAAACTGCGCGGGTCAAGCTTTCCCTCCTGTTTCAGGATAGTGTCGGGGATTAGATACATGCCGACATTTTCAAAAAAAGCGGCTAAGCCTAATCTCAAAATCTCTTTGGTATCATATCCCATTCCTTTGGCTAACTTCATGCAGGCAACCGTCACGCACACTGAATGAGACGGCAGATCGTTGTCTTCGATATATAACACAGTATATTCATAAAGCTGATCAATAAGGTCTTCTATGGTAATAGGATGGAGGATAGAAAGGATCGGTGAAGCGGGGATGCCTTGTTTTGCCCTGACTCTATCCCGGACGTCTCGTGCCCTTTCTAAGAGCTGTTCATAATATGTCTTGATATTTTCATCGTGCCTCACAGTCGATTGCGGATCAACTCCCGATGGTTTGATCGGTTCATCCACAGACCGAACACTGCTCACGCTCACTTTTTCCTTCCGGGTATGGTTTTGGGAAGGCTCAGAAAGAGGCTTCTTTTCTTTTTTTCTTAAGATTTCAGAAAACTGCACCATCGTCAATAATATCCTTTATAACCTCATAGGTGATCATTGCCTTTTTCTCGCCGGAACCCACGAGAAGTGCCAAGTCACATAGGTTATTGATGATTCTTGGTATTCCATTGCTATGCTCAAAAACTATTTCAATGGCCTGTTTGCTAAACACATTCTTACTGAGACCCGCCTTTTTCTCTCGAAAAAAAATATAATCGGTCGTTTCCTTGAAATTAAAGGACCGCAAAAAATAGCTGATCTCTACCCTCTGCGCCAACTGTTTGATCGCTTTGACTTTATCTACCAGTTCGGGTTGTCCCATCAGAAAAATCGTCAAGAGAAATCTGTTGGACAATTGATAGTTGAGTAGAAGCCTGATTTCCTCTAACGTAGATTCCGCGATAAACTGGGCTTCATCGATTATGAGAAGGGTTCCTTTGTTCTGATCCAGATTGTCGGTCAGTTTTTTGTATAAAATTCGGAGGATCTCAACCTTGCTCTCAGGGGCATCTGTAATTCCCAGCTTATACAATATATCCTGTAAGAACTCTTTTGTCTCTAAACACGGATTTGCTATCATGGCGATATCATATCTTTCTTTTGATATCTTACGCAACAATACCTTATCTAAGGTCGTTTTGCCTGCGCCCACCTCTCCGGAAAGCAATGCACACCCTTTCCCCCTCTCAACGGCGTACAACAGTCTTGTCAACCCCTCCTCGTGGGGTTTTGACATAAAAAAGAAATCCGGATCAGGCACATTATCAAACGGGTACTTCTTTAGACCCCAATATTCCAAATACATTTGTTAAATCCCAAATAACCATTTCAGAACTCGTTAAATAGTCGAGTCGTCGACCATTTAACGAGGTCTGCATTTAGAATATTCCAGAGTACGGCTGATTTGGCCACTTCAGGGACTCTAAAAACATAGCCCCGCATCTTAGCTGTAACACGTTAGGATCTTTACTGAAAAATCCATATACTCGTAATCTTAACCAAAATGGGACATTCATTAGAGGCCGCACGTTAAAATGATGATATTATCGCAGGGTCTAATAGTACTCTATTCTATACTGAAGTGCGGGTTCAGGCAAGATGTTTCTTTTTTTGCAGAGTGGAAAAACGTGCGTGAAAAATTATCCTGATTGAAAAGCATGAAATCTGATATTACGAGCCGACTATTCCTTATTTGCATTTGTAGGCCCGTGCCTTTATGCGGGCATCGTACCCTTCTTTTCTTTCCCCGCCCCACACAACATGGGTTGCACCAAGATCGGCTCCCTCTTGCAGGGCACGAACCTTGGCATTCTGGATTTGAATTTCATTGGATGCGACCTCACTGCGCGTTAGCGACGGGATATATTCCCCTGCCACGCCGGTAACCTCACCCAAATATTTGCATTTTGAAAGAATTTTTGCGTCTGCTGCTATTACTTTTGGATAAACCTGGGATGGCGGAGCGCATCCGATAAATGAACTCAACAGGGCCACTGTAAAAGCCAAAATCATGAGTAAGGGAAAGCGGTTCGGAATTTTTGGTCTCATTTATTGTATGGTATATCTTCTATATGGATCAAGATTTTCAGTCTGATCCAGGATTCAAAATATACACCGAGCCTTGCCAAAACCTATTTTTTGAAGGCCTTTTGACACTTTATAGTCAAATTTGACTCATTTGTCAATGATTCTCTTCTTTACCCAGGATGGGTGCATCAAAAAGGCGAACCCTTAATTCTTGGTTTGTCTTACTCATCCTGCATCTTATTCTTGATGTGGACCACAGCCTTTCTAATCCTTTCAACAACCTTTTCCCTGCCCAAAACCTCCATTACCTCAAATATCCCCGGGCTGGCAGTCTTGCCTGTCAGGGCAACCCTCAGCGGTTGGGCCAGCTTTCTCAACTTGATCTCTTTTTCCTCTAAGAAATCGACAAATAGCTTTTCAATAGCCTCTTGATTGAATTCAGGTATTGCCGCAAGTCTATTATTCAGATCTTCAAACAGGCCCACAACACTCGGTTTTAAAAACTTGTCATCTCCTTTTTTCTCGTAGGTAATCTCTTCGGCTAGACAGAAATGTGCTCCTTCAGCCATCTCAACAAGGGTTTTACTTCTTACCTTAAGGATAGACGATACTCTTTTCACTTTCTCTTGATCCAGGTTTTTAAATCCCTTTCTTTCGAGGAAGGGTGTCAATCGCTCAGATAGAAATTCATCAGAGGATTCACGGATATACCATGCATTAAGATCCAAAAGCTTTTCCGCGCTAAATACCCCGGCGGCCTTTCCCACACTCTCTAAAGAAAACTTTTCTACCATCTCTTCCATGGAAAATTTTTCCTGGTCTCCGTAAGACCATCCAAGCCTGGCTAAAGCATTGAGCAGGGCATGTGGAAGATAACCCATATCCCTATAAGCCAGGACCGACATTGCACCATGCCGTTTGCTGAGTCTTGTCTTGTTTGGGCCGAGGATCATGGGCAGGTGAGCGTATTTGGGGACCGGTTCTCCGAGGGCCTTGTAAATGAACATCTGCCTCGGCGTATTATTGACATGGTCATCTCCCCTGATGACATATGTCATGCCGAGACTTATATCATCGGCAACCACGGCAAGGTGATAAGTGGGGCTTCCATTTGACCTCCGGACAATAAGATCGTCTAATTCCTTGTTGTCAAAACGGATAGTGCCTTTTACCAGGTCGGTAAATTGTGTTATCCCTGACAGGGGGGTTTTGAGTCTTACCACCGACCCTGGTGCCGGGCCAAGCCCCAGGTCCCGGCAAGTACCGTCGTATTTGGGTTTTAGTCCCTTTTCTTTCGCGCTTTGACGTTGTTTCTCCAGATCTTCCTGCGAGCAATGGCAATGATAGGCCTCGCCATTGGAGATAAGACGATCAATGACCTCATTATAGATATCGTATCTCCGGGATTGGAAATAGGGACCTTCGTCCCAGGAAAGGCCAAGCCACTCCATTGATTCGAGGATGGCCCTCGTGGCCTCATCCGAAGATCTCTGTTCGTCGGTATCTTCAATACGTAAAATAAATTTTCCGCCTCTCTTTTTTGAGAAAAGCCAGTTAAACAGGGCTGTTCTTGCGCCGCCGATATGAAGATATCCTGTGGGGCTGGGTGGAAAGCGGGTCACAACTTTTTCGTTTGACATATATTAAGCCTCGTTGACTAGATTCGAAAGTCGAAATAGATTTGGCCCGGTCAATCATCTACGGAGTAAACCCAGTTGTAGCGGATCGGGGTTACATGAGGGGAATCCAGCGTGGGGTGTAGAAGCTCATCTCTGAGACTGAGCCAGTTATACGCAGGCTTGACCTTCCTGAGCTTCCCATCCTTCGGTGGTTGCGAATGGGTTGTATGGTTATAGGCCGCCTCTAAGATACCCAGGTGGTGACCCTTTCCCGGATACAGGTAGTGGTCTTTGAGGAAAGCAGAGGTGAGACTGCAGCTCCTGGCTAATGAAGTGACCTGTTTATCATTAAAGTGTATCAAGAAAAATTTAGACACACCTCGCTCAGAATACCTGAACATTATCCGGGATTCTGAGCTTGAGACAAATACAGTGGAAATAAAGCCCGATTTCTTCAAGAGCTGTGCGGCAATGAGTCCGGCTGTGCGTCTGCCACCGACGGTATGGTGGCAACCGTAGTATTCAAAGAGTTTATTCTGGAGGATACCCGCCTCTTTGTCCCCGTTTTCATATAAATTATTCTGGATATATCTAAGCCCTTTTGCTAAATCCTGGGCTGCCTCAGCAATGGGCCAGTCGATTTTTACGTGAAAATGGGTGAGGGAGTATCTATTTTTCCTCTTGATACTCGGGTCTTGTTGTATGAGCAGGGAATAATCGATATCTGATAAATTATCGATAAAATCAAGAAACCCCGGGCTATCAAAATGACGAAGGTTTTGATGGAAGCGCTTGTATAAGGAAAAGCTGGGTAAGTATTGAAGATTTTTCTTGAGCACACTGTTCTCAGGAAAGAACCGGATATAATTTTTCAGTTGACTGCTGAGCACTCCCTCGCAGATTATAACGAGAAAGGTGTTGAAAAATTCTGATTCCCTTTCCATTTTTTTTGATTTTGGTTTAAGTTCGCGCTTGTCAACGAAAATATATTCAACGCCTTTTTCTTTGTAGTTGTAGAATGAATCTATAAGAGAGATCTTCATTAGCCGCCGTTCAAGTGAATCTCGCAATATTTCATAAATTGAACGTCTCAGCTTTTCATAATAACTAAGTTGTTCTCTGTATTTCCACATAGGTTGTAGCCCCTGAACCGCGCCGCCATCTTGAATAGATCAAAACGAATATGATATTTCTTTTAATAATAGCAAAAAGAGCCATAAGTGTCAAGAAAAAAAGGGGAAATTAGGATATAGCAGCAATTAAACGGAAATCTTCTATCAAGTGTTATTCCCAGAAAACGCATAAATATATTGACAAAACAGCAATTTTTTATATACTCACCTATTTTACTTTTAGATGTATCGATTACAATGATCATCAGCATAAAAGACCTTTTGCGCTGTCCCAGGCATTTCGATTTTGCATTTGGTTCAGATTTGTGGAGGGATAGGGATGTAAATGGTCAGATCCTGGGCTTAGACGGCCCTCTGAGTGTTCAAATGACCATTTCTAAGGAAGAGAGCAACTTTGTGGTAGAAGGTCATTTGTCCGGGGGCGTTAGGGTTAAATGTGAGAGGTGCTACGGCTTGTGTCCCACATGCGGAATAAACCTGAACAGAGAGAAGTGTGATTGCCGGGAAAAAAATGGCCACCCTGCTTTTTTGAAACTGAAAGAACTGGAAATTGATAGTGTTTAGTGTTTTGTCGCTTCCCTGCTGTATTTCGTGTTTGGTCCCGCAAGGTGGGGTAGGTAATAAACTGCTATTTCAGCAGATTTTTTGAACTAAACACTAAACACAAAAAACAAATCTATTACGCCACCAGACGAGATGATCTAATAAAATTTCGTTCGATGGACGAAGAGGAGTTGAGCAAAATTATGGCTGTACCTAAGAAAAAGAAATCCAGGTCCAAACGGGGCTCGAGGCGTGCCCATGATGTTATCCCCATGTCCAAAACTACCACCTGCCCGCAATGTCACGAACCTGTCTTGCCTCATCATATATGTCCCGAGTGCGGGACTTACAGGGGCAAGACAATAATCGAGGCAGAAGAGGACTAATATGAATGTGGCCGTGGACGTCATGGGAAGGAATAATGCCCCGTAAATGGTGGTTCAAGGAGCGGTGGACGCTGTTTCTGAGTTTGGCATTGATATTACCCTTGTTGGTCATCAGAAAAAAATAGCTCAGGCCCTTGACACTCGTCCAGCGCACGGCCATATATCATTCCGTAACTGCGAAGATGTGGTGGACGGGGTTATGGCCCAGACATTCGCCTAAAAACCTCCAGAATAGGCTAAGATCTCAGGGAGAAGGAAAAAACTATGGAAAATTCGAGTCCCAGGGTAGTTGTCATTACAGGGGGATCTAAAGGGATAGGACGTGCTGTGGCCTACAGGTTTGCAGAAGAGAAGGCAAAGATCGTTTTCGCACATTATGACGCAGACGATTCGGACTCACAGGAAACACTAAAAGTATTGGCAGGCATGGGCGTTGAGGCAGAAGCCCACAAGATAGACGTATCTTTGTTCCAGGACGTAGACCTGTTTTTCAGAGAAATCTTTGGAAAATTTGAGAGGGTTGACGTACTCGTGAATAACGCAGGGATTACAAAGGACACCCTTTTAATGAGGATGAGCGAAGAGGATTGGGATGCTGTGTTGGATATAAATCTGAAAGGTGTATTTAATTGTACACGGGCAGTAGTCCGTCCCATGATAAAGGAGAGGGCCGGACGTATTGTCAACATATCCTCTGTGGTGGGGCAAATAGGCAACCCGGGACAGGCCAATTATTCTGCTTCCAAGGCTGGAGTAATTGCCTTAACCAAGACCACGGCTAAGGAGTTGGCCGGCAGGGGGATTACGGTTAATGGTGTGGCGCCGGGATTTGTCGATACTGAAATGACGGCTGTCCTCTCCGACAAGGTAAAAGATGGCTTTTTAGCTCAAATTCCATTGGGGAGAATGGGAATGCCTGAAGAGGTGGCAGAGGCTGTCTACTGGCTCTGCTCTGATGCCGCAAGTTATATTACCGGACAGATTATTCATGTAAATGGCGGAATGTATATGTAGTGAAACTTGAAACTTGAAACTTGAAATTAGAGCTGATTAGTTCGGATGTTATCCAGTTTCAAAGGAAGTTATTAAATTTCAGTCAGGGAGGTAATTGTTTATGTCGGATGTTGAGGGTAAAATCAAGAAAATTATATGTGAGCAGTTGGATGTGCCGGAAGAAGATGTGGTCCCCGAGGCGTCCTTTGTGGATGACTTAGGTGCTGATTCATTAGATCAGGTGGAGCTTATTATGGCCATGGAAGAGGAGTTTGATGTCTCTATTCCTGATGAAGATGCCGAAAATATAGGGACTGTTCAAGACGCAATAGATTATGTCAAGAAGGCAGTTGCATAATGATCTTTGATGCTGACCTCTTTAGAACCTAATTGAAACCGCTGGGCCTGCACTTTCAGGTATCTTGTACCGTGATGGGTGGTTTCTAAATCTGATATGTGAGGGAGCAATAAGATGACCAGAAGGGTTGTGGTTACAGGCTTGGGGATGGTTACTCCCTTGGGGACCGGGGTTGAGAAGAACTGGGAAGCAGCATGCTCGGGAACATCGGGGATTGGACCGATCACAAAGTTTGATGCTACAGGTTTTCCAGCCCGGATTGCCGGTGAAGTCACGGATTTCAGACCTCAGGACTTCATGGATAAACAGCGGATCAGGCGTTTTGATATATTCATCCATTATGCCATTGCTTCGGCAAGGATGGCCATGGAGGATTCAGGCCTTAAGCTCAATGATAAGAACGCCCATAAAGTCGGCTGTGTCACCGGTTCCGGATTGGGCGGGCTTGGAATGTTAGAGCATTTCCATTCCGTTCTTATGGAAAAGGGCCCAAAACGAATCAGCCCGTTTTTTATTCCTGGGATTATTGCCAATATGGCACCCGGACAGATTGCCATTGAATTCGGCGCCAAGGGACCCAACCTGTCCATTGAGACGGCATGCGCAGCCAGTACTCACGCAGTTGGGGAGGCCTTCAGGTTGATCCGGGATGGTATTTCAGATGTAATGATCACCGGGGGAGCGGAAGCGGTAATAACCCCCCTGGCGCTCGGCGGCTTCTGCTCCATGCGTGCCCTTTCCACAAGGAACGACGAACCGGAAAAGGCCTCAAGGCCCTTTGATCTGGATCGAGACGGCTTTATTATGGGGGAAGGCGCAGGGATATTAATTTTAGAGGATCTGGAATGTGCACTTGAAAGAGGCGCCAATATCTATGGGGAGGTGGTAGGATATGGACTGTCAGGCGACGCCTACCACGTATCAGCTCCAGAGCCTGAGGGTGAGGGGGCGATTCACTGTATGAAGGGCGCGCTTGATTTCGCCGGTCTTATACCTGAAGACATAGATTACATCAACGCCCATGGCACATCGACTAAGCTGAACGATCTGTCGGAAAACAAGGCGATCAAATCCGTGTTTGGAGACCACGCCTATAAACTGAGTATCAGCTCTACAAAGTCCGTTACCGGCCATCTTCTTGGTGGGGCCGGGGGTATTGAGTCGATCTTCACATTGCTCACAATAAAAAACGGAATAATTCCCCCCACGATGAATTATGAAACGCCTGACCCGGAATGCGATCTGGATTACGTCCCCAATACAGCGAGAAAGGCGAAGGTTCGGACCGCAATGTCCAACTCATTCGGGTTCGGCGGCACCAACGCCACCCTGATTTTCAGGGCGTATGAAGCAAATAACTAAGGAGAAATTGAGGGATTGCGAATTCAGGGATTGAGGAATTGAAGATTTTAAAAATGTACCCAAAAGTGCTTTATTTCCCTGGATTCCCGCGTTCGCGGGAATGACGAAACCGGGTCAGTGACTTTTTGCGAGTTTGTCACATTTAATCCCTAAATCCCCAAATCCCTAAATCGAATAATATGAAGATTATAATCGGTTCAGATCATGGTGGGTTTGATTTAAAGGAGGCTTGCAAGAGCCATCTCAGCGTCTTGCCCCAGTGGGAGCTCACAGATGCAGGGATATTCAGCCGAGATCCGGAAGATTATCCCAAGATTGCCCACAAGGTAGCACAAGGAGTTGCCAAAGATGACTACCAGCGTGGAATCCTGATCTGCGGGACTGGTCTTGGCATGGGGATCGTGGCTAATCGTTATAAAGGGGTGAGGGCGGGAATCTGTCATAATCTTTTCACGGCCCGATTGAGCCGACAGCACAATGATGCCAACATCCTGGTTATGG
>JACNJD010000106.1 GCA_014382715.1 Candidatus Desulfacyla euxinica
ACCACGGCAGAGCAAAAGACCGGGAATATTTACAAGGCGGTGGTGGAGCGAATAGAGCCGAGCCTGCAGGCATGCTTTGTTGATTATGGTAGCAACAAGAATGGCTTTCTTTCCGCCAATGATATCCATCCCGAGTATTATCTCGCCGATCAGGAACCTTCAAAGGAAGGAGCCATTCCACCCATAGAAAAAACCTTGAAAAGGGGGCAGGAACTCCTTGTGCAGGTGACAAAAGAGATGCCAGGGCATAAAGGCGCCCAGTTGACCACATATTTGTCCATAGCCAGCCGTTACTTAGTCCTGATGCCCGGGAGCAAGGGAGGAGTCTCAAAGAAGATCGAGGAGGAAGAGGAGCGGCTCAGGCTTAAAGCCATCATGGGGAAGCTTAAGCTCCCCGAAGGTGTGGGTTATATTGTCAGAACCGCGGCCCTGAAACAGAACAAGAATGAACTCTCCAGGGACCTCAACCGTCTCTTGAGGATGTGGAAAAATATCAAGAAAAATGTGAAAGATGCCTCACCGCTTTCCCTGATACACAAGGAGCAGGATGTCTGCTTGAGGACCTTGAGGGATTATTTTAACAGTGAGATCGGTGAAGTGCTTGTGGATGACAAAGAAACCTTTGCCAAAGTAAAGCGATATATGAAGATCATTTCTCCGAGGCATCAGAGGAGAGTCAAACTCTTCAAGGAGAAACGGCCCATCTTTGCCCAGTACGAAATAGAGAAACAGATCGAGTCTGTTTATCAGAGCAGAGTACCTTTGAAATCCGGTGGCTCTATTGTGATAGACCCTACAGAGGCGTTGATTGCCATAGATGTAAACTCCGGGCGCGGAAAGATCGGGAAGAATATAGAAATCACGGCATTTAAGACCAATATCGAGGCTGCTCAAGAGATTGCAAGGCAGCTTCGTCTGAGGGATATGGGCGGGCTTGTGGTTATTGATTTCATTGATATGAAAGATAAGAAGCACAACAGGGAAGTAGAAAAAATGGTAAGGGAAGCCACAAAAGATGACCGGGCGAAGATAAGCATGTCCAACATCTCCAGGTTCGGGCTTCTCGAGCTTTCGCGCCAGAGGCTGAGCCCTTCAAAAGAGTCAATGACCTATCAAAAATGCAATTTCTGCAAGGGCCGCGGAATTGTGCCCTCCGTAGAAGCTGCGTCTCTATCGTTTTTACGTCAGATCAGAATGGGTGTGTCGAGAAAGGGTGTCTCCCATGTCCAGGGGTCGCTCTCAGTGGAGGTGGCGACCTATATCCAGAACAAGAAGAGGAGGGATCTGGCCGAGTTAGAGTCTCGTTACGGGGTAGGAATCAATCTTCAGGCTGACCACACAATCCCGCCCGGAACCGGCACCCTGGAGTTTCTCAAGGAGGATCAAAACTGAAATCGAGTCCCCGACTCCTGAACTCTGGACCCTGAACTTTGACCTCATGAGAGCAAATTTATTTTGCAAGATGAACGTCCAACATCGAACATCGAACGTCCAGGTAAGCGAAGACTCCGATACCGAACATTTAACCACGGCAGGCGGTGGTTTCTTTTCTGCGGTTTTGATCCTCGTTATATATATCGAACTTCGTTCGCTTCGCTCATCTCTTAACATTTAAAATTCGATGTTGGACGTTCGATGTTCGATGTTCATCTTCTATTATTCATCTGCCCTCATTTAACATTTTACGCCCTGACCTCCGAGATCTGGTACCAATCATGTTCAACAACATCATCTACTTCATTGTCGTTCTCCTCATATTCAACATAAGCTATTCTGACTCTCCGCCAGAGGATTTCTTATTTTCTACCCTTATACCACTTTTTTTGAGCTGGGTGCTTTTTGCCATCTACAGCGCCAAGGTCTTTGGTTCCCTGCTGAAGCGACTCAGGGAGAGAGGCGGGGATGACGGAGTCCTGACCGACCAGTACCAGCGGATGAATGTCAGGCTTTCTGTCCTGGCCATAACCCTGTTTGCCTTAGCGGTATATTTCTTTAATTTGAAACAGTGGCTTAGCCTGATCTCGGGGTTCGGGAGTTTCTCCGTACTCCAGGGAGTTCTTGCCCTCGCGCTTTTTTTCTTTTATCTATGTACCATCTGGTATCTTGGCTATCCAGTTTACAGGGCCATTTTCCGGGTAGTTATTACAAGACGATCGTTTATCCGGTCTAATTTCAGATTTAATCTTCCCATCCTGTTTCCGTGGTTATCTCTTTCCCTTGTTTATGACCTCCTTGCCCTGAGCCCTTGGGCCGGGCCCGACTCTTTCCTGAACAGCGTCTACGGGCAGATCCTGTTTTTTGCTATTTCCATCACTCTGTTAATGGTCGTTATGCCCAAATTCATCCAGTTCTGGTGGGGGTGTAAACCCCTTGTGTCATCAGAAAAGGGGCAGCAACTGGATCTTTTTCTAAAGAGGATGAGATTCAAATACCGTACTCTCCTCACATGGCCGATTTTCGAAGGTCGGATGATGACGGCAGGCATAATGGGGATCGTCCCCCGTTATAGATATATCCTTGTTACCGATTCTCTTTTGGAAACCCTTTCTCTGGAAGAACTCAAGGCGGTGCTTGCCCATGAAATAGGCCACGCCAAATACCGTCACCTCCTCTTCTATATCCTCTTTTTTGTCGGCTTTATGGTCCTTTCCTTTGGGCTGAGCGATCTATTTATCTCCCTGGCTTTTCTGCACCCTCATATTCTCGATATGGTTTCAGGCGATGACTCCAGATCCATAAGCCTTTTTTACCTGATTATGTCTGTGCCCATGCTGGTAACCCTGTTGATCTATTTTCGTTATGTCATGGGCTTTTTCATGCGCAACTTTGAACGTCAGGCCGATCTCTACTCCTCTGTAGCCATGGGAACCCCAATGCTTACGATAGGGTCTCTGGAAAAGATTGCCTTTTTCAGCGGCAAGAGCAGGGACATCCCAAACTGGCATCATTTCAGCGTCAAGCAAAGGGTAGATTGTCTATTGAGAGCGTACCGGGAACCGGGGCTGATAAAGAGACATAATCGCTTTGTTTTGAAATCGTTTCTGGTCTATCTTGTCTGTATCTGCTCCTTAGGCTATCTCCTGAATTTCGGTCCTGTGAAGCAGCACATGGGGTACATGGTAATAGAAAGGGCGCTTAACCAGCAGATCCTGAAAGAGCCAAATAACCCTGATCTATACCAGCACCTGGCAATTATTTACCAGCGGATGGGGAAAGACCGGGAAACCATTGATACCTATGAGCGCGTTATCGGGCTGGACCCCGGACGGGCCGTTGCCCTGAATAACCTGGCCTGGCTCCTGGTTACTACTCCCGATGAAAGGTTAAGGGACCCTGACCGGGCCATTGATTTTGCCAGGAGGGCGGTGGCACTGGACAGGTCACCGGGGTTTCTCGATACGTTGGCCGAGGCCTGCTTTGCAAAGGGGCTTGT
>JACNJD010000253.1 GCA_014382715.1 Candidatus Desulfacyla euxinica
AATGAATTCCAGATTCATATGAAATGGTCTCCTTTCAGTTTCCTTCTTTAAGGGTGTTTGGACGTCCCGCCAATCATGCAGATGTGGACGTTTATTGTCAACCCCGATGTTGCCCTGCCAGCCTTCCATTTTTCTGTCACAGAGTTTTGGGCTCTGTGGCTATTTTTTAACCGTACAGGGGGAAAATCTACAATAAATATGCGTCAAAATTGACAATTGATTTTATCACAGGATTTTATTAAAATTAAATTCACCCTGGCGAATCGAAGTTAATGGAGGTGGTAAATTGAAAAGTGATTTAGTTTGGATAGACTTGGAGATGACAGGGTTGGACCCTGAAAAAGAGGTAATACTCGAGATTGCCACTATTATGACAGATGATAGGCTGGAGGTTGTTGCAGAAGGCCCTAATATATCCATAAACTATCCTGATGAGATCCTCGAGAATATGGATGAGTGGAACAGTACGCACCACAAGGCATCCGGGCTGTTAGAGCGTGTCAATACCTCTACCCATGACTGCCGGATGGCTGAGAAGGAGACCCTGGAATTCATCTCCGGGTATTGCAAAAAGGGAGAGCCGCTTCTGTGTGGAAATTCTGTGTGGCAGGATCGCCGTTTTTTAATAAAACATATGCCCGATCTTGAGGAATTTTTCCATTACAGGATTATTGACGTAAGCTCAATTAAAGAATTGGTCAAAAGATGGTATCCCTCGCTTCCTCCCTATGAAAAGAAAAACGCCCACTTAGCCTTGAGCGATATCAAGGAATCAATAAGTGAGTTGAAATATTACCGTGAGAAGGTGTTTCTTCCCTCCACTGGTTAGCGATTAAGGAGAGCCAGTTTTTTCATTATATTATCCTGGATCCAGTGATTGTCCCACCACTCAACCGGATTAACGAACAGACCGCTTACCATGACACCGAAATGGAGGTGGTCGCCGCCGGCCAGTCCTGTTTGTCCGGTTGATCCGATGCGCTCTCCTTTTTTGACATCCTGACCGAGTTGTACGCCAATACTGCTGAGATGCGAATAAGTCGATGCAAGACCCTGCCCGTGATCCAGGACTACAGTAAGCCCGTAGATGCCGAGACGTTCGGCAAAAATCACCCGTCCGTTATTAGCGGCCTGTACATCTGAATTTGCTAAAGAGGCCAGATCCACGCCCATATGTACCTGTTCGTCGATTCGTTTCCCCTTATAATAATACGTACGCTTATCCCCGAATCTGGCCATATTGGCAGCATTCTTTAACCTCAGCCAAACCCCATCCCAAAGCCGTGTGGGGCTTGTTTCTGTCCTCAAGTTGTAGAATGTTTTTGCATTTTCACGCCTCAAATCCTGATTGATCTTGAGGAATTTGACGATATCTTCACCGGCAGCCTCTTTAAGATAAGAAGAGAAATAGGGGAATATTTGCTTCAGAAATCGATCCGTTATCTTGATTTTATCTGTGCGGAAACGTTTTTTGCGGATGCGGCAGTAGAATTTAGCCTTTGAACGGTTGCCTGCCTTATCTTCTGCCCAGAGATAGATCTCCGCTTTTCTCTTGATATCAAGGGGGATGCCAAAATAACAGACATGCATCCCTTCCTGCATTTCTTCCGCGGCTGGAAAGCCCGGAAAGAAAAAGTCATTTACGAAAAGCCCGCTTTTGACCGAATCAGAGCTGGTTTGGTAAACAACCAGGCCACTTCCACCTCGATTGACATAATGAAGCCTGCTTACGGCCCTGATGGCCGGAGGGATGGTGTCAATGATCATTTTATGTTCGGATGTGGATAGATTCCCGTCCCCGCCGCTTCTTCTTGAATAATCCCAAACATGTACCTGGAGATCAATCCGGCCCTGGGCCAGATTAAGTATTGAGGGATCAATGGAAAATTTTGTCTCAAATCGATGGGTGCCCTCACGATTTAACAGTCCTTCAAAAGGAAACATCTTATCGAGAATAATGATATTTCGCCCCCCTTGCTTCACAGAGACCTTGACCTTTCTGAGCCCCCTTTTCATATCCGTTATAGTGAGCGTAATCTCCTGTTTTTCTGCAAGAAAATCCGGGATTGGCGCCAGTTCTATCTGCGGTTTTTCTGATTCAAAAATAACGATCAAAAACCAGGAGAGAAAACCCAGCGCCACCAATATCGAGATAAGGGCCAGAATAAGGCCTGTATTTCGTTTTTTACCCATATAATTATTTTACCCTGTATGATAGGTTATGGCATAGCTCAAACGTATCGGAAAAGACTTGGAGCCATGCTGTGTAAATAGTATCTGTATAGCATCTGGCTCCATTAAATAACAATAAAGAACCATCATGGCAAATGTTTTCCTGAAACTATAGGAGAATCCTGTGAAAAAGCCTCAATATATTGGTGTTATAGGGGCAGGGACATGCCCTGCCAGCACATATGGTATTGCAAAAGATCTCGGTTTTGAAATAGGTAAAAGGGGATGGACTCTTGTCTGCGGTGGGCTCCAGGGGGTCATGGAGGGCGCTGCAAGGGGATGCTCAGAGGCAGGGGGTATGGTTTTGGGGATACTTCCGGGACTTGATAAGAGATCGGCCAACCCTTATATCACTGTTCCGATACCCACAGGCTTGGGTGACGGGCGTAATCTCCTTGTGGTTAGAGCCTCCGATGTCCTTGTTGCGGTTGAAGGAGGATACGGCACCCTGTCGGAAATTGCCCTGGCCCTAAAGGCAGGCAAGCCGGTTATCGGGCTTCAAACCTGGAAGGAGATCCCAGGAATACAGCATGCGGACGATTACCTCGAAGCCATCCAGCTGATAAGCTTCTCTCTGAGCTCAAAAGGTGGCCATAAAAAATAGAATTTTGGGAGCCTTAAATCCCGAAATTCCTCAACCCCTCACTTATCTCCTTTACTTTTCCCATTACCTCATCCGCATCTATTGTTGTAAATTCCCTTTCCTTCATCAGGACCTTTCCGTCTACAATGACGTCCTTCACATCGGCGCCATTGGCAGAGTAGACTAAGGCTGATATGGGATCGTAGAGAGGGCAGAGATGAGGTTGATTAAGATCCACCACGATAATATCTGCCCTTTTCCCCTTCTCAAGTGTGCCGATCTCTTTTTCAAGACCCATGACGGCGGCGCCCCCCGTAGTGGCCATCTTAAGGACCTCGCCCGCATTCAGGCTTAACGGATTAAGGTCAAAGACCTTGGCTAATTTGGCCGCACTATCCATTTCCGAGAAAAGATCGAGGTTGTTGTTGGAAGAGCACCCGTCTGTGCCCAATCCTAAGGTCAAGCCGGTTTTTATCATCCGGGATATGCTGGCTACGCCTGAGCTTAACTTCATGTTGCTTTCAGGAACATGGGCTATCCGCACCCCTTTTTTCTTGAGAAGCTTCATCTCCCCGTTATTCAAATGCACTCCATGGGCCGCAAT
>JACNJD010000025.1 GCA_014382715.1 Candidatus Desulfacyla euxinica
TCCTCCCTTGTCCGGATCCCGCACAGGATCACAATAGGCAACCGGACCCCCCCCTTCCTGAGATCGAGCGCCTCATGGAGATATGCTGTCCCGAGACAATCAACCCCGTTTTCTTCAAGAGACCTTGCTACTTCTAAGATACCATGCCCGTACGCATCCGCTTTGACCACGCCCATGATCCGGGTGCTCTTGCCGACTAAGTTTCTGATCTGGTAGAGATTATGGACCAAGGCAGACAGGTCTATAATCACTTTGTTGGGACTGCTGATCACGGCCTTTACAAAACCCCTTTTGAGCAGATATTTACACCAGCGACCTGATCTTGAGACATCGCTTCAAGGCGGGTACAAAAGCTAACGCATCTTTGCTGATAGATCAAGGATTATATCAGCGAAATCACCCTAATCGCGCCTAAGGGTGACTCAAGCGAGCATTCCAGTATTCCGCGTTGGGAGAGATATGAAGCAGTCCTAATTCCTGGCCCAGCTCATAAAAAAGGACCACCGCAAAGCAGGCCACAATAAAGTAGCCGTATGCGCGTTTTTTCCCTCGATTGTACTTGATCAGCAAAGCCCCGGGCAGGATGCCGAAGATTAAGTCGATACCCACGCCTCCGACCGTGTTAATGGCCTTGAGGAAAAGGTGTGGATAGACCATAGAGATAATCAGCGGGGGGAGAAAGGTAAAAACAAATGAGAGAGTCCTGTTCGAAGTGTGCATGTAGGTGGTGGCCATATCACGAATAAAACTCGACAGGGCAGTACCGTTGGCCATATAAGCCGCACACATTGCCAGGAGGGCAAACAGCAGCGCGCTGGTGGTGAAAATGGGGGAGTGCAGGATATGACAGAGGGGGACTGTGGCGGGCAGATTCTCCTGGAAAGCGGCCAAAATTGTGTCTTGGGACGTTCCTTCCAGGGGAAGCCCGGCAATGACCACCACCACCCAGATAATATTCATAATAAGTCCGATAAATGTGCCAATAAACATGGCCTTGCGGATGGCAGACAGATCATGGTTCATGTTTCGGGAAATGGTGGGTATGATGTTGTGGAAGTGAAAGGCTGTGACAACGACAGGCAGGCTGGCCGGGAGAAAATGCCAGTCCATAAACGTCAGCCGGCCTGTATCCATGTTTTCAGCACACACAACAACCAGTATACCAAAAGTGATCCACATGACTAACATGATCATTGCGTTGCCCTTGCGCATAAGGTTCATGCCGAACAGGGTCAGGAAAGTCGCCACAAAGAAGAATATGAGCATCAACATTGATTCAGGCACATGCTGTTTGAATAGACTTTCTATAACCGATGCGGCGCCGCTGATATATGCCACGAGCAAACCGTATAGAATGACAAGGTTGGCAACCACTGCTACCCATTTGCCTGCTGTACCCAGTTCCTTTTGAAAAAAGGTCGGGAGATCGGCAGTGGCGCTTTCAGTAAGGCTTTTCTGGCCGGCTATGATGAAGGCCGTTGAAAGCATGAGTATCCACATAAGGACAATCCCGGCGAGAGAAGGGATGAGACCGGAAAGCCCGGTCTGGATCGGTAAAGCCAGAATCCCCGCACCAAGCATGTTGCCGGTGACCACAAACGCCATGGACATGATCGGGGCCTTTGTTTCTGATCCACTCATCTTTTCATCTCCATTAGTTAGTGTCCATCCAGAAATGGCCCTTTTTCACAATCTCAGCGTCAATCTGCGGGATTCCTTGTGCGACGTACTACAGTACGTCTCCGCGTAATCCCTTGATTTCCTTGATCTTGTAAAAAATTGCTCATTTCTGAATTGGACACTTGATAGTGCCGTCATTTCATTTCTGGATGGGCACTAATTAGCAATTTACCATACTGACCGCCAATCCACCCATGGAAGTCTCCTTGTATTTACTATCCATGTCCCGGCCATTTTCAGCCATTGCCTGGATCACGGCATCCAAAGGTACCTTGTGGTAGGATGGAACTTCGAGTGTAGCGATAAGGGAGCTGTTATAGGCCTTGACCGCTGCGATAGCGTTACGTTCGATACAGGGAATCTGGACATAGCCACCTACTGGATCGCAGGTGAGACCCAACTGGTGTTCAAGACCGATGGCCGCGGCATGGGCAGCGAGCATAGAGTCAGTGTGTTTTGAATAGACCAGCATAGCCGCCGCCATGCTGGTGGCGACTCCGATTTCGCCCTGGCAGCCCACTTCCGCCCCGGCGATACTTGCGTTGTGTTTGCATAAAAAACCGACTGTCGCGGCAGCCAAAAAACCCTTCCGCAGGGCCGCAGCCGGAGTTTTGAAGTGATGTTTCATGGTGTAATAAACGGCCGGCATAACCCCGGCCGCGCCGCAAGTTGGTGCGGTAACAATCCGGTGACCAGCGGCATTCTCCTCGGCCGAGGCCAGGGCATAAGAGCTCATCTGCGTTATAAAACGATCTGGTTCATTGCTCAACGTCCTGCCGTTTTCATAGAGCGTTGGAGCCTTTCGGTGCATGCCCAGGTCCCCCGGCAAAAGACCGTCGGTCCTGAGGCCACGCTCAACGGACGTTTCCATGGCCTTCATAAGGACGTCGATTTGCTCCATGATCTCTTTTTCACTTTTTCCGGTAATTGCTTTTTCGTTTTCCAGGATGATTTCATCGATTCCCAGGTTATGGATGTCTAATAACCGACTGAGGTGGGCCACGTTCTCATATTCATAAACCGGCTCTCCACGCTCTGGAGGTTTCCAGCCCTTCCACTGGATAAACCCGCCGCCTACTGAGTAATACTCTTTTTCAAGAATGATAGTCCCGGAGACATCCAGGAGCCGGATCACCAAGGTATTGCTGAATGGAAACTCGTGCTGGATCTTGTCAAAAACAACATCACTGACAGCCATTTGGAGAGTGCTGTTCCCGATGGTCACTGTCTGGGGGATTGTTTCATTCTGCATAAGGCTGTCGAGAAGATCTTCCGGACACCTTTCAGGGGGATTCCCCATAAGACCTGCCAGAACAGCCCGGTCAGTGCCATGGCCCTTCCCCGTGGCGCTGAGACTGCCGTAAAGATGCACATCTATGCGGGCTGCCCCGGTAATTTCACCGGCTGAGCAGAGAAAATCGTAGCCGGCTTTCATGGGCCCGATGGTGTGGGAACTTGAGGGCCCGGGGCCGATCTTGAAAAATTCGAACAGGGACGTAGTAACGGGATACATGAGAGACCTTCAAAAATGTCTAAAATTGTTTATCTGAAAAACCTATCCCTTGAGTTGCGCTGAAAAGAGGAGTCCTCAACGGCACTCAATCTCCGAGACCTTTGAAAAACGCCCCCTTTCGCCCAATCTCTGCGTTGCGTTCAGATTTTAATCCTCGAAATATTTAATATATTCCTGTGGTTAAAATCCTCACGCGCCTTGATCTTGAACGAAATTGAG
>JACNJD010000047.1 GCA_014382715.1 Candidatus Desulfacyla euxinica
CAGCCCCTTGGCATTTACTTCGTCCAGAATCGCTGGGCACTCGGTGTTGGACTTTTGAGCCTCCTTCTGGTCGATTTTCTTCTCCTCCTTATCCCTTTGGTAATCAAAAAGGCCATAGACCTTCTGGTCATCCAGACCCCTGAAACGGGATCTCTTCTGTTGCAACAGGGGATGATAATTGTCTCAATTGCCTTGATTATCGCTCTGTTTCGTTATGTGTGGAGACGTCTGATACTCGGCCATTCAAGGAAAGTGGAACAGGGTCTGAGAAATCGGATGTACAGGCATCTCCAGACCCTCCCCATATCATTTTTTCAAAAAATCAGGACCGGAGACCTTATGGCCAGGGCAATGAATGATATCAATGCTATCCGCATGGCCAGCGGCATGGGGCTGGTGGCATTAATTGACGGCACCGTCCTCGGCATTGCTGCAATCGGGTTCATGATGTCCATTGATCTGAAGCTGACCCTGATCTCCCTGATCCCGGCGCCGGTCGTTATTATACTCACCAAGATCCTCACGAGGCGGATGGCTACGGGATTTGAAGCGGTCCAGAGAACGTTTTCCGATCTGACCGAGCAGGTCAGAGAAACATTTGCCGGTATCAGGGTGGTCAAGGCCTATAACCGTGAGACATGGGAATACAAGAAGATAAAGGCGCAGGGGGAGAGATATGTTGCCAAAAATATGAATTTGGCAAGAACCCTGGCACTCTTTTTCCCCATGATGACGATTTTTACAAACGCGGGTCTCGCCATTGTCATCCTGCTGGGGGGGCGTTATGCAATCCTAGGGGAGATTACCCCGGGTGATTTTGTGGCATTTATCAGCTATCTTAACCTGTTGACGTGGCCGATGATGGCCATGGGCTGGGTCACAAACCTGATACAGAGGGGATCGGCATCCATGCGCCGCATTAACCATATCCTTGAAGAGGTCCCGGATATCACGTCCGCACCTCTGCAAGACGTCTCCGGTGGAGCGATCCGGGAAGGAACCCATTTAAAGCCGGTGGAGGGAGAAATTGAGATTAGAGACCTTAGCCTGAAATACCCCGGTCAGGTCGATTACGCCCTGAAGAGTATTCATCTGAAAATTAATGCCTCTGAAACAGTGGCCGTGGTAGGACGGGTAGGATCGGGTAAGACTACCCTGTTACAGGCAATCCCCCGTATTGTGGACGTTCAGGTAAACACTGTATTTCTAGATAGACGAGACATCCGGCAGATCCCGCTTAAAACCCTGAGGGGCAAAATCGGTTTTGTATCACAGGAGGTCTTTTTGTTTTCAGATACCATACGCAATAATGTGATCTTCGGCAGACGCGGAATAGATGATCGGGATCTGGAAAAGGCTTTGAGTGCCGCCGGTATTGTTGAGGAGATTCAGAGCCTTGAAAGAGGTTTGGACACAGTGTTGGGGGAGCGTGGAATAACCCTCTCGGGAGGGCAGAGGCAGCGTCTGACCATTGCGAGAGCAATTGTGCAGCCTCTACCCATCCTGATATTGGATGACGCCCTCTCCATGGTGGACACCCGCAATGAAGAGGAGATCTTGAACCGGATCCTGAATCTTCGTCACAACAAGACAAATCTGATTGTTTCGCACAGGGTTTCGACCATCAGCAGGGCGGATCGGATTGTGGTACTTGACAAGGGTGAACTGGTGGAAGAGGGAAATCATGAAAGCCTAATAGCTCTTGGGGGCGTCTATGCAACTCTTTATGAAGAGCAGCGTTTAGTAGAGGAACTGGAGTTGGAGAAGTAATTTTGGAGTGCGGAGTGCGGATTTTGGATTTGTTAAAACAGTCTCAGCCAGTTGGAAATATTTGTCAAACTTTAACATACTCTAAAAAGTCTCCAACGCCGTCACTCCCGCGAACGCGGGAGTCCAGTCCCGCCTGGCGGGATGATTTCCCTGGAATCCCGCGTTCGCGGGAACGACAAAAACAGGTGAGTGACTTCTTACGAATTCATCAACTTTAGTCCTATGAAAATGTGGCAAAAGGCCTGGGATTTGATGTTTGTCAAAAAGCCAAATTGTTATAAATAGCTGAGTAAGATTAGACACCAGCATTCGGGATTTCAGCGTGTAATTACAGATGTTTAAAGACTATGGATACGCAGAGGAAGGGCAATTAGGCAAGCCTTATAATTTCAGGCTATTGAAGAGGCTTGCCCGTTTCGCCATTGCCTACCGAAAGAGTATTGCAGTTGGCCTTCTGCTCTCGATTCTCATTTCCCTATTCGCCCTTACTGTTCCCTATCTTACCAAAATCGCCATTGATCAATACATCGTGGCTTCGTGGTATCGGATTGACTCAGGCAGGCTAACAGATCCGGCGTTTCGTGATCTTAAAAGGAGGTATAGCCATCTTTTAGAGACAAACAGCGTTCATTCTGTGTATTACATCTCCAACATCAACATAAAGAAGATAGACCCCGCTGATCTACACCTCCTCAGAACCCAGGGGCTTTTGTCATCTGAGCGGTTCTACCGACTCGGATCTGGCGTAAAAACAGAAGGGTTTTTAGAAGAAAATCGAAAGGCCTTTGATGAGATGACCGATGGTTCTTTTCTGATCCCGTACGATCTCCTCGAACGTCTCCCCGAAAAAACGATTCTGAAAATTAGGGCCGGGGACGTACATGGCGTAGCCCTGATCGCTGCCATTTTTTTCTTCTTACTCCTCTTGTCATTGGGGATCAGTTATATGGAATATTACATCCTTGAATTCACAGGCCAGCGAATCATGCTGGATATACGGCTGAGTCTTTTCAGCAGGATGCAGTCCCAATCCTTACGCTTTTTTGAACGGCACCCGGTCGGCCGTCTGGTTACACGGGTGACCAACGACATCGAAAACCTCAACGAGATGTTCAAATCTGTTTTAATAACAGTATTTAAAGACTTGTTCATCCTCCTGGGCATCTTGATAATCCTTCTCTACCTTAACTGGAGGCTGGCCATTATATGTTTCACCCTTCTTCCGGTTATATTTTGCGTTACGTTTATTTTCAGCTCAATGGCAAGAGAGGCCTTCAGACAGCTCAGGGCCACCGTCGCGAAGATAAATGGTTTTTTGCAGGAGCGGATAAGCGGGATGCAGGTCATACAGTTGTTTGTCAGGGAAAAATTCCAGATGGATGCCTTTTCCCGGATCAATCATGAGAATTACTTAGCGGGTATGAAACAGATTCGTGTGTTTGCCCTATTTATGCCGGCAATGGAGCTCTTTTCTTCTCTCGCCGTCGCCTTTCTTATCTGGCATGGAGGCGGAAAGGTCATACAGGAAGAGCTTACCCTGGGCACATTAGTAGCGTTTATCAGTTATATCCAGATGTTCTTTAAGCCGATCAGGGATATTTCTGAGAAATACAATATCATGCAGCT
>JACNJD010000045.1 GCA_014382715.1 Candidatus Desulfacyla euxinica
CGGGGATATTTCTCTTTGTCATTTACCATCATTATGCCTTGATTCTCACGCAAAGACGCAAAGAGCAGCTCAGATTCCACTCCTTAACTTTAGATCACTTTAGTCACTTTAGATCACTTTACTAACTTCACTCCCTTTCGACTTTTCTAACTAAACCGTTGAGCTTTTCATTTTTGGCCAAACGCTTCTTGATCTTGATGGCCTCCTCTTTGGTCCTGAACACGCCGCATCTTACCCGGTAATATTTTCGTTTCTTTATGAAGACCTTGTAAGAATAAGCGGGATAACCTTTGGCGATTAACCGGTTCACCATTTTAGTCGCCCTGGCCTCGCTGTCTAAAGACGCAACCTGGACTATATATTTTGTCAGGGCCTTGGCGCTTTTGTTTTCTTCGCTCTTCTTGAGATCTTTTTTCCGGCTTTTAGGGGAGGACGAGAGTCTCTTGACTGCATCGTCTTTCTTACCAGAAAGCTCTTCATAAAATGCAAATTTTGGATCCTTCTGCAACTCCTTTATCCGCTCCAATTCAGATCGATCCTTCTTGCTGATCATCTGCTGGAGTTTGCCTATCTGAATCTTCAGTTCAGCTAAGGTTTTGACGCCTCCCGGAAGGAGACCCCTACCTGCAAGGACACCAAGGGTAAAAATCCAGGCTAAGAGAACAAAGGCCCCAAGACTCCAGAAAAAAATGGAGGTGCGGGATAACTCAAAATGATATCTTTTCCCCGTTTCATCTGTCTTGGTTTTCTTTTGGCCCATACTGGTATAATCCTAAATTCACATCTTTTCTGGAGCCTCTATCCCAAGGAGGTTCAATCCGTTGGCTATGACAGTCCTTACCCCTTCTGCCAGGAACAATCTTGCCTGGGTCAAGACCTTGTCCCCAGTAATAATACGATGGTCGGAGATTTTTGTCCCTAAATTAAAGTATCTATGAAACAGCGCCGCCAGATCAGTAAGATAGTAAGTCAAACGATGGGGTTCCAGGGTCACGCAAATCTCCTTCAAAAGAGATGGAAAACCCGCCATCGCCCTGATAAACGCCAGTTCTTCCTCTAATACAAGGTGCTTTGAGAGATCACCAGGGTTATCCGGGACAAAGACTCCTTCGGCCTCCGCCTTCCTGAAAATGCTGCATATCCTGGCATGGGCGTACTGGACATAATAGACAGGATTGTCACTATCCTCCTTTTTCACAAGATCGATGTCAAAATCAAGGGGGGATTCGTGATTTTTCATCAGGAATACAAATCGAACCGCATCCACTCCCACATCATCCATCAATTCCCTGAGTGTAACAAATGTCCCTGCCCTTTTTGACATCCTGATTTCCTGCCCACCTGCCCAGAGCTTGACTAACTGGATCAGCATAACTGAAAGCCACTCATCCGAAACCCCCTGTGCCGATAGCGAGGCCTTGATCCGCGGAATATAGCCATGGTGGTCTGCCCCCCATATGTCGATCGCCTTTGTAAAGCCCCTTTCATATTTCTGCAAGTGGTAGGCAATATCAGAGGCAAAATATGTAAACTGGCCGTCACTCTTGCGGATAACCCGGTCCTTATCGTCCCCCAGGCCGGAGGTCTTGATCCAAAGCGCCCCGTCCTTTTCATAGAGATAGCCCTTTTCTTTGATAGCCCCTAAGGTATCTTGGAGTAAAGCAGATCTGTGGAGGTCCATTTCGCTGTACCAGCCATCAAAAGCTACCCTGAAACGGCTAAGATCCTCTTTGATCTCTTCGAGCATCATTTCTCTTCCCTTTTGAGCGCAATAAATTATTGCGTCTTCCTGGCTGAGATCGTTTAGATCTGCCTCTCGAGAAATAGCCCTGGCCAAATCCAGGATATAATCTCCATGATACCCGTTTTTAGGAAAGGGATAATCAGGATCGTAGATCTGTCGAAAACGACAGAAAACTGATTCACCCAAGAGCCTGATCTGCTCTCCGGCGTCATTTATATAAAACTCCCTCTCTACGCCATAGCCGCAAAATGAAAGAATTCTGCAAAGTGTGTCCCCTAAGGCAGCACCCCGCCCATGTCCGAGATGAAGCGGGCCGGTTGGGTTGGCGCTTACAAATTCAACCAGGACCTTCTCACCACTGCCTGCATCATTTCGTCCGTAATTCTCTTTAACCCGGACAATATCGGAGAGGATACCACACCACTCTTCTGCCCTGATTTTGAAGTTGATAAAGCCGGGTCCGGCAATATCCACGGATTCAAGCAGCTCCTCTTCATCCTTTAGATTGTCCTTTATCGCTTTAGCGATATCTAAGGGTCTACGTCTCTGGCTTGAGGCAAGCGTCATGGGCAGATTGGTTGCGAAATGACCATGGGCCGGGTTGTTTGGAATTTCTATCACATACTCAGGGATGGAGGTTTCTGAAAGAATCCCCTGGTCAAAGCAATAGTCAATGGTTGTCATCAAAATAGCATCCAACCTGTTTTTCATGATAAATATTCCCTTATATTTTTCCGGCCTATGGAACAGAACACCTCATATGAGATGGTGCCCGCACTTCTCGCTATGTCGTCCCCTTTGATACTTCCCCCCCCCTGGGAACCTAAAAAAACAACTTCATCGCCGGGTTGGACTTCTTTGATGCCGGTTATATCGCAAACGGTAAGGTTCATGCAAACGGCGCCTATAATAGCAGCCTTTTCCCCGTTGATTAGGACTTTTCCCCTATTGGAAAGGTTTCTTGACAAACCATCACCATATCCGGCTGAAACGACCGCTATCCTGCACGGGCCTTCTGTATAATAAGTTCGGCCATAACTTATGGGAGTTTTACCGGGCAGATCTCTAACCTGCAGAACCTGGGCCCTGAAATGCATAACAGGCGTTAAGGACCGCGGGCTAATAAAATCCGGAGAAGGTAATCCACCATACAACATAATGCCGGGTCGAACCATGTTAAAATGGGTCTTTTCGTGGCACATGATCCCCGCGCTGTTTGCCATATTGTTGAGGGGCAGATCAAGACCCATTGACCGCCCTATGGAAATAGCCTTCTCAAAGCTCTCAATCTGGTCCTGTGAAAACCGGCCTTCGGGTTCATCTGCAGTTGCAAGATGAGAGGTAAATCCCTCGATATGCAGGTTTCTCAATGGGGCTATCTGTTGGAGAAAAGGACCGATATCATTATGGGGTATGCCTAAGCGGCCCATACCGGTATCAACTTTCAAATAGATCCGGGCCATTTTACCAGGTTTTGCACTTTCCTGAGACAGGGTTTCAACCACCGCCAGGTCGTAAAGCACAGGGGTGAGTCCTTTCTCAAGTACCTCATACGCTTCCTCCCTTGTCCGGATCCCGCACAGGATCACAATAGGCAACCGGACCCCCCCCT
>JACNJD010000344.1 GCA_014382715.1 Candidatus Desulfacyla euxinica
TCCGGGCTTTGGGGTCTTGACCGGGTAATTTGGGATTTGATAAATCTGGAGCGAGTGTTCTTTTGAGACTGAGGTCAATCCGTTTTTTTTGTGCTGGTCCGGGGTCACAAAAGGCTTTAACACAATGTAATAGATCAACCCGAGGGCTACCAATACGGAAAGAAGTGCATATGGCCTGAGCCGCCCCAATTTACGAAAAAGAATCACAGGTTTAATCTTGTTGCGCCCATAAATAGAATTCAGGTCATTAATGACTTCTTTTACTATTCCGGCATCAATTAATTCGGTTTGAGTTGCGTAACCGATGACAAGCGAATCGTCACATATCTGGTTGATGAGTCTTGGAATCCCATGGCTTTTTGCAAAGATCAAAGACAGCGCCCTTCTCTTAAAGAGCAGGTCTTTCCTTCCAGCAATTCTGATGCGATGGTTGACGTACTCCTCTGTTTCAGATTTGTCCAAGGGCATGAGCTTGCGGCTTATACTTATCCGCTGCTTGAAAGACCTCAAAGAATCCTCTTGAAGCTTTCGTTGGAGTTCTGTTTGGCCCGTCAAAACGATTTGGATCAGTTTCCTCTTTTCATTCTCGATATTGGAAAGCAGTCTAATGTCATGGAGTGATTCCTCTGTAAGGAGATGTGCTTCATCAATTATGAGCACCGCTCGTTGACCCTTTTTATCCTGCGCCTCAAGCTCACGTGTAATGATTTCGACTATCTCGCGACCGTCAGCATTTTTAGCGGAAATACCCAGTTCTTTAGCAAAATACTTCAGAATGCTATCAATGGTGGATTGCGTGAAGGCGAGTCTTGGATTTGTGATTTTAAGCGTGATATAGGATGGATCAAGTCCTGCCAGAAGGGCATGAATCAGAGTTGTCTTTCCTGTTCCAATATCTCCCACCACAACAATCAGGCCTTTTGCAGCTCTGATGCCGTACACCAGTGAAGCCAGCACCTCGCTGTGGCTCTTGGATTGGAAAAGGAAAAGAGGGTCCGGCGTATTCTCAAATGGTTTTCTGCTCAATCCGTAGTATTCTGCATACATGGCTTCAGAGAACTATGGCCCCATTGATCTGTTTTGATTTGAGTCTTCGACCGTGGCCTGGAATGGAAACATCTATAATTATTGTTCTAATCATAGCAAATAATTCAGGCTATTTCAATCAATTTAGAATTATAATGGAGTCATAGCAATATTTGCCGGTTTTTTCATTTGTGTGCTCCCGCTGGACGGATAAGTCGGACAAGGACTTCTGAAAGGCTCGACGCTGTTTCCCCTGGGATGAAGTGGCAAATGGCTTCCTGCCATATGCTTCATCTGGAGATGTTTTTTCAGGCTTTTCTTCAATTAGTTGAACCTTGTTTTTTTGATATAGCAGAACAAAAATGCGTTGCCGTGATACTTGACCGGAGAATGAATAAAGGATAAAAGAAGATGAAATGAAAAAAGGCAGCTTTTGAAGCTTATGACCCTGCTCCTCCTTTATGTGGCTTTGGCCCTCGGCGTTTCGTTTGTGTGTTCAATTATGGAAGCCGTGCTATTGAGTGTAACACCTTCTTTCGTTGCGCACATGGAACGTGACTGCGGGGAAGTGGGACAAAAGCTGCGTGCCTACAAGGACCATGTGGACCAGCCACTCGCCGCCATCCTGAGCCTGAATACCATCGCCCATACCGTGGGCGCGGCTGGGGCTGGAGCCCAGGCAGCTGCCGTTTTTGGAAACGCCTATGTGGGCATTATTTCAGGCGTGCTGACCTTTCTCATTCTTGTGATTTCTGAGATTATTCCCAAGACATTGGGGGCCGTTTATTGGAGGCAGCTAACGCCGGTCGTCGTCAAGATGCTCGGCCTGACGATCCGGACCATGTGGCCATTAGTGAAGATGGCAGATGGCCTTACGAAGCTTATCGCACGCGGTAAGAGGAATGAATTTTTCCATCGGGAGGAGTTCATTGCCCTCGCTGAAGCAGGGGTGCAGGAGGGTGCCCTACACGAAGAGGAATCTCGTATTCTGAAGAGTCTATTCCGCTTTCGCCAGGTACGCGCCCGCGATATCATGACGCCTCGCACCGTTATCTTCGCCCTTGCCGAGACCTTGACCGTGGCAGAGGCGCTGGATGCTCATCCCGACCCGAGCTTCTCCCGAATTCCCGTCTATGGGAAGGACCGCGATGAGGTGACAGGGTTTGTCTTGAAGAGTGACGTGCTCCTCGATGCAGCCAATTTGCAGGGGGCGACATCTCTTTCACATATGAAACGCCCGATCCCGGTGATCCCGGGCGACGTGCCACTCCATGAACTCTTTGATCGTCTGCTCAACGAGCGCACCCACATGGCTCTCGTAGCTGATGAATATGGCGGTACCGAGGGACTAGTTACCATGGAGGATGTTGTTGAGACGCTGCTCGGTCTTGAAATCGTGGACGAGGTTGACAAGGTTCAGGATATGCAGGAATTGGCACGCCGGCAGTGGCGCAAACGTGCCCTTCGTCAGGGGATCATCCCGGAAACCGCTAATGGTGAACCATAATAGCGATAATAAACGTAAGAAGTTAAAAAATCTTTGATCAGGTGGAATATCATGGATAAAAAGATACATTTCGTTGCGCAAAAACTTGTAAATGGCGGCAGGAGCGTCGTTTTTACCGGCGCTGGCATATCCACCGAGAGCGGAATCCCTGACTTCCGAAGTAAAGGCGGTATATGGGACAAATACCGGCTGGTCTATTTTGACGAGTTTATGTCCTCGAAAGATGCCCGGATAGAATATTGGAGGCAGAAAGCGGAACTTTACCCTGATCTTGCGAACGCAAGACCCAATCCTGCTCATGTGTCGGTAGCGGGGCTTTATGAGATAGGCCTGATTGAGGCCGTCATCACTCAGAATATAGATGGACTGCATCAGGAGTCCGGTATTTCAGAGGGGGACGTAATTGAACTCCACGGCAATACCCGAAGAGCAAGCTGTACGAGTTGCGGAAAAGCTGCTTCCCTGCATGAAATCCAAAGGCGTATAGAAAAAGGCGATCTGGCCCCGGAATGTGAATGTGGCGGCTATCTCAAATCGGACACCATTTCATTCGGGCAGGCCATGCCCGAGGATGAGTTGAAGAGGGCAGTAGAATTGGCGCGAAGTTCCGATTTCTTTATGGTTGTGGGGTCCACGCTTCTGGTTCATCCTGCCGCTGCCATCCCAGGCCTTGCCAAAGAAAAAGAGGCATTTCTAGTCATAGTCAACCTTTCTGAGACCCCTTATGATAATGTGTGTGATGTTCTGATCCAGGGAAAGGCCGGCGTAACCCTCCCTGAGATATTAAAAGAGGTAAAACGGTTGAGGGGG